>JAJDAP010000035.1 GCA_029261795.1 Deltaproteobacteria bacterium | reverse complement strand
ACCCGCGACCCACATTGATTCCTGCGCACCCGTCCGTCGCCCAAGCGCCATGGTTGCCCCCTCATCTGCAGCCTGGACATCCTAACATCGCCACTATCAAGTGTCCACTGATTGAGACCACTTTTTCAACGGGCTGCTAGGCGATGCCCAGCTCGGCCAGCTTGGCATAGGCCTGCGGCCGCTCGTCGGTTTCGCTCGGGTGGAAGTCCGCTCGCCAGTAGGCGCGTACGCGCGCCTTCATCGGCTCCGCAAACTGTGCCTGCGCCGCTTGAAGTGCAGCGCGCTGGCCCTTCACATCGGCCCGGCGCAAACGGCCCGCCTGCACGTCCTGGCGCAGCAACATCCGCGCGGCAAATGCCGAGAAGCCGAACAGATCGAGGGTCGCGAGCACGTAGCCGAGCCTTCGCAACCAGACACCCGGATGGGTCGCCTGGAGCACATCGAAGGCGACATGCTTGTGTTCGATCTCCTCGGCCGCGTGCCAGAGCATCAGCTTCTTCATGCTCGGATGAGCCTGATCGAGCAACGGATCCTCGAAGGCGAAGGCGCCGAAGGTCGCCGTGTAGTGCTCGGCGCCGGCGGTGATGGCGAGGCGAAGGGGCGCGGGCATCAGCCGGTTGCTCCAATCGAGGAAGCGCCGGAACACGCGCAGGAAGCCCTTGACCCGATAGCCCTGAGCTTCGAGCACCTCGAAGTAGCGCTCGTGCTCGTAGGCGTGGCGGCCCTCCTGGCCATTGAAGGCGCGGATCTCGCTACGCAGGGCCGGGTCCAGGGAATCGCCGGCGCAATCGCGCACGGCGCGAATGAAGAAGCGCTCGCCGTCGGGGAAGACCAGGTTCAGGCCGTTGAAGACCTGGGTCGCGACGGCGTTTCCGGCGAGCCAGTGGTGGGGCAGGTCGGCCGGGAATGCGAGGTCCGGGGTGCGAACCTCGATCTTGGGGCGGGGCAGGGGGCTTCCATTCATTCAGGGCTCCTTCGGCGCGCGGAGGTTCTCTTTCGGGCATGTACCGATCAGTACAATGTATGGTACCGATCGGTACTACGCCACCCCGCCCCGAACGAAGCCGCTAAGATGCCGCGCTCGCGAAGGAGTCCCCCGTCATGGCCAGCGTTCCCGCCTATTCGATCAGCAGCGATGCCATTGCCCAGGAGCGAGAGCGCGCCGACAAGAGCGGCGAGGATTTCGACGTCGCCAAGGTGATCCAGCTCGATACGCTGGCGCTTGCCGAACTCGGCGACACCGACGTGCGCTTCCGGGTGCTCGCGGTTTCGGCCGAGCACAATATCGATCACGCCTCGACGGCCGACACCGTGAATATCGCCGATGTCCGGGGCGGCAAGATCTACCCGGGCAACAGCGCCACCGGCGAAGTGCTCGAAGTCGGCGACGGCGTCACCAGGTTCAAGGCCGGCGACATCGTCATCACCCACTGCAACGGTGGACCCGACGAGTACGGCTACCCGCTGCGCATCTTCGGCTACGACGCCGAGGAGTCGACCGGCTGGTATTCGAAGGAGGCCGTCGTCGACCAATGGCAGCTGATCCAGGCGCCTCTCGATTGTGGGCTGAACCTCTGGGAGATCGCGGCGCTGCCGCTGCGGGCGCCCACCGCCTATCATCTCTGGCGCCGCGCGCTCGGCATCTATCGCCTGAAGGTCTCGAGCGAGCACAAGGCCCGGCTCAACGTCATGAGTTTCGGTGGCGGCGTTGGCGAGCTCTTCCTGATGCTCGCCAAGGCCCAGGGACACAACGCATTCTTCTGCGCAGGAAGTGCCGAGCGCCGGAAATCCCTCGAGGCGCACGGCATCATCGGCATCGACCAGAAGCAGTTCAATCGCTTCGCCTCGCGGGACGATGTTCGCGCCTTCTCCAAGCACACGCGGGGCCTGACCGGTGGTGAGCAGTTCCATGTGGTCTGCGACATGTTGCGTGGGCCCTGTTTCGCGGCCGGGCTCGCCGTCTCCTCGCGCCAGGGCGTCAACGTCTCCGCTGGCTGGCAGCTTTCGCAGCAGGTCGACTACAACTCGACGCTGATGTCGGTGAAGCAGGTCACGATCGACCACACCCACTACGAGACCGCCGAGGGTGCCGCTGCAGCGACCGAACTCTACGGCTCGGTCTTCAAGCCGACGATCCACAAGGAGATCTACGCTTGGGAAGACCTGCCCCGCGCACATGCCGAGATGCATCACAACAGCCAGACCGGGATTCCGATCGTGCGCATCGCAGACGAGATGCCCGATGCCGTGAAGGCGATCCTGCCCGACTAGCGTCGGACGCTCTAGTGCTGCGATACCGGCGGCGCGGAGACCGCCGAGGGGCGCCGCTTGCGGGCCTCGACGCGGATGGCTTCGAAGCTCTGGGGCGCCGTCTGGCTCTGGGCGGCGCGGACGATGAACTCGGGGACCCGCATTCGGGGCACCACGGCGAGTCGGTAGCGCAGCAACGTGCGCCCGCCCGGTCCATCGTGGGGGCTCACCAGCCAGCGGCCTTCGTTTCGTCGGTAGGACCACTCTCCCGGGATCTGCTCGAAGGCGCGTAGGAAGCTCCCCTCAGCCAGCGTCTCGGTCCAGGTCCGAACCGAGGAGACGAGGTCGGAGAGGGGCATCGGCATGTCACTCACGGTGCTGCAGATCGTCGAGCCGTCGGGGGCGGTGCTGACTTCGCTTACGGTCATCCGCGGCATGAACTCGTGGAAGCGCCCGCAGTCGGCAACCACGTCCCATACGACGTCCGGTGCTTCCTCATAGAGCCCCGAGATCGTCACCAGATAGGCGCCGTCCACTGCGTCCCGCGACGGGGTCACGATGACCTCGCCGGCACGCAGGCGCTTCCACTCCTGGTCACTGAGCGGAGCGAAGTTCGAAGCCGAGGCCCCGCAAGACAAGGCGCAGGCCAGCCCCAGGGCGATCCAGCGCGTCATCAAGCCCGCTCGAAGGCGGCGAGGCGAAGCACATAGTCGCCGACCTGGAGCCGGCCGTCTTCGGCGATGCCGCCCAGTGCCTTGGTGGATTTCTGCCGCTCGTACTCGGCGACGCCGATCTCATTCACGTTGTTGTAGACGTCGAGTGCGGCCGTCACGAGTTTCACGCCGGGTCGGCCGGGATAGTCCTCGACCTCGCGCGGCGTCAAGGTCGAAGAGAGGAACTCGGGCGGCGCCGGCGCTTCGCTCGTGGTGTGCTCTTCTTCGCGCACCTGCTCGGTGAGATAGACGGGGGCGATGTGCTTGGCTACGTCGAAGCCCAGGAGCTGGCAGCCGCGCAATCGGTCGGCGTAGTTCCATACGCCGTAGAGCAGCGTCAGGAGTCCCCAGACGATGTAGCCGGAGTCTCGCGTGTAGTGCGTCTTGGCCAGGTTGCCGAGGCCACGCGTGAGCCAGAAGATCTCGTCTGGACGCAGCACGCTGATCCGGCCGGTCGGGATCGGCTCGCCGACCTTGAAATCGCTGGCGGCCAGGGCGCCGGCCGGGAGGTCGGACGGCACGTTGGCAGCGAGTTCGACTTCGCCGGCGTCGAAAGCGACCGCGATCTTCTCGCGGTCATCCAGCGAGGTGCCATCATCGGGCAAGCGCCAGCCGCTGCGGCCATTGACGATGCACTCGCGGCTCCAAGAGAGCACCGGATCGGCTCCGTCCGGGCCGATCTGGCTGCGGACCTGGCAAACGCCGGTCGCCGCGCCGGTCTCGCGGAACTTCCGGCCGAGCACGGTGGTGTTCGCGACATCGTCGAGCGTGGTCGGCGCCTGGTGGAAGCGAACGTTCTTGGCACCCAGATTCGCCGGAGAATTCTCGCTGACCGCGGTCGTCTTGCAGAAGGCCGCGAGCTTGTAGTAGATCGGATCGAGGCTGCCCTCGGGCCGCCAGAAGAGCCGCCCGAAGCGCCGCTCGAAATCGGTCGGCGAGATCGAGAGGTTCGCCGAGATCGCGCCGCCCGGGACCTGGCGGCCCGCGGTCAGGTCGTCGATGAAGAGTCCGGTCTCGTCGGCCATGGGTTCTCCGCATGCGCACCCCCGCTTTGGCTGGGGCTTCTGGGGGTTCGAAGGCGCCGAAATCTAGAGGTCACCGCCCGGCCTCGCCACGCGGTCAATGGCGGCGCGGGGCCGGATTCCTATCTTGCCGGCGCCCCGGGCCGCACGCCGAGCCGACGTTTCCGTAGGCAGGCCTGCCCCGACTCGACCGGAGTACCTGACGAATGCAAGACGAGAGCGCGCTCGGATTCCTGGCGGCGCCCGACGCGGGCCCGAGCCCTGGTGTCGTGATGATTCCTGACGTCTGGGGCCTTTCGGACCACTACCGCGATCTCGCGGCCCGGCTTTCGGCAGAGGGCTTCACTGTCCTCGCGATCGACCCCTATCGCAAGACCGGGAAGGACGATTTCTCCGAGCCGGCCGAAGCGATGGGCTGGATCGCTCGCCTTTCGGATCCGCTGGTTCTCGAGACCGTGCAAGACGGCATCGACCATCTCGGCACCCACGCCGCGAGCGCCGGGCGCAAGATCGGGGTCACCGGCTTCTGCATGGGCGGTCAATATGCCCTCCTCTCCGCATGCGCCTGTCGCGGACTTTCGGCCTGCGCGCCTTTCTACGGAATGGTTCGCTATGCGGAGGGGCTCGATTCGGAGAAGAAGCCCCGCCAACCGCTCGACGCCCTGGAGGATCTCGGTTGTTCGGTGCTCGGCTTCTACGGGGAGCAGGATGCCATCATCCCGGTCAGCGACGTCGCGGCATTGCGGGAGGCCTTGATCGCGGCACCGCAGTCCGGGGAGGTCGTCTTGTATCCCGGCGCGGGTCACGCCTTCATGAACGACACCCGGGAAGCACTCTATCGCGAAGCGGCTGCGACGGACGCCTGGTCGAAGCTGGTGCCTTACCTGGCAAGCGCCCTCGCCTGAACCGTAGCCGACTAACCTCGAGCGGCGCGCGTCGGACGGGCGATGAACAATGCCAGCGTGCGTCGCCGCGTCGAGAAACGTGTGATGCTGGCCTCAACGGCGATGGAGCCTCCGAGTCCGTCCGAGAGCCAGGTTCGGAAGTGCCGGCCATCCTCGCCCTCGGCGACGGCCTCGAGTTCGGTCCACCAGGCGTCACGCTCTTGCTTGGGGACATAACCGATCGCCTCGGAACCGATCAGCGCGTCGCGCGGTGTGCCGAGCAGGGCGCCGGCCGCCGGGTTGGCGTCCTCGATGGTGCCGGTATCGGTGTCGACCGCCAGGAAGGCCTCGGCGACGCGATCGATGGCGGCGGCCACGGCCCTGCGTCGATTGGTGCGCGGAGCGCCACTTGCGCGCCTTGCCGTGGCGGTGCCGCGTAGGGCGAGCTGGAAGCGCTCACGTAGCGGTTCCAGTGCTTCTCGAACCTGGGGACCACTGGGCCCGGCCGTTTCGATCGCGGCTTCGACCCAGGCGCCGAGTAGCCGAGCGACCCGGGGATAGGGGACCCGCAGGCCGTCGAGGGAAGGGTCGGGATGGCCACCAGACAGCGTCAGCATCGCGAAGCTGCGGAAGCGGCGTAGGACTTCGCTCTCCGGCGAAGAACTGGCTGGCTTTCTGCCCAGTCGTGTGGCCATCGATCGCTCGATGACGCCGCGTCGACTGAGGAGCCAGGTAGCGAGCTGCCGATCACCTCCCACATGCAGGAGGTTAGGAAAAGTTGTTGAGTTCGCTCTCTTTCTGCTGATCGAAGGCGATCAGAAGGGGACAATCTGGGACTCAATCCCGGAGCGATGAGCGCCGATAACCGGCGTATGTCAGACGAGATCCGCGCGCTCCGGCGCACGGGGGAGCCGCGCTGGATCGTCTCCCTCGCGCATGCCAATGCCTATGTGCCCATGGCACGAAACATCCTCTCCCACCTTGGCTACTCGATCGTGCCGATCGACGAGTGGTTGGCCTCGCCCGAGCTGCTCCGGCACCCGCCGGAACTATGCATCGTCGACCAGCAACGCATCGATGAGCTTCCGGCCGATCGGGAGTTCGAGGGGCTGTCGCTCGTCGTCCTGACCGGGCGCGGGGGCGTGACGAACGGGGATCCGCGCATCATCGGAGGGATCCCTACGCCCGCCGGGCTCCACGAGCTCTACCGGCTGCTCCAGCAGGCGTTGGAGGCCAATCCCCGATCGTGCGTGAGAATTCCCACGCAGATCCAGGCGAAGATTCGCCAGCGGGATCGGGAGTGGACTGCGCCGCTACTCTCGCTCTCGGAGAACGGCTGTCTGGTCCGCTCGACCGAACCGCTGGCCCTCGATACCCCGATGGAGATCATGTTCGACCTGCCGCGATTGGGACGGGTCAACACCCGCGCAGAACCCACCTATCAACTGCTTCCGGACACGGGCCTGGTCTTCGAGCGGACAGCACCCGGGCACCGCCGTTCGATCCAGTTATTCGTCGAGAAGCACCTCAGCCCCTAGCAACCAGTCCTGATTGGCCGTGTTGGTGAGCTATCGCTTGGGCCCACCGACACCCTTGAAGATCGGAAGGTTGGCTTCGGTGGCAACGTAGATGACGTTCGGGTTGTCGGCGAGTGTCCGGATCCACAGGTACTGGAGGTACGAGTCGGAGAGCGTCTCGCGGATGATGCGTTGGGCCTGTGCCGCACCCTCGGCGCGTGCAACCTCGATCTCGGCATCCTTTCTCGCCTGGTCGAGTTCGAACTGCTTCTGCTGCACCCGTTGCTCGGCGGTGAGTTTGGCCTCGATGCTCTCACGGAAGCGCTGGGGGAGCTGCACGTCACGAAGCAGGACGTCTTCGATCACGATTCCGCGCGGGCCGAGGTTCTCGCTGAGGAACTCCTTGATACGCTGTGCGATCTCCTTGCGGCCGCTCTCGGAGTAGATGTTCTTGACCGGGTAGCCTGCCACCACGTCGCGCAGTGCGTTGCGGAAGTAGGCGACCACGAGCTGTCGCATCACGGCCTCTTCCCGTCCCACGGTCTTGCGAAGCTCGGGAGCCTTATCCGCCTCGACCCTGAAGAGGAGCGAGGTGTCGAGCCCGACGATCAGCCCTTCCGAAGAAGGCACCGTCGCGGTCTCCTTCTGCTCCTGCAGCTTCACGTTCCAGGTCTCGATCTGGCGCGCGACGGGGACAACGAGGGCGATGCCCTGGGGCACCGGCTCGTCACCGATCTCGCCGAAGCTCTTCGAAATGCCGACTTCGCCGTCTTCGATGACCACGCAGGCGGCCTGGGTCAGGACGATCAGGCTGAGGGCCAGGATCATCTGGATTCGCTTGGTGACTCGTTTCACGGTTTCCTCCTCGTTGGGCTGGGTGCGCGGAGAGTAACAGCCGTAGGCGTTCGCGGGCGCCGATCGCGCTAGAAGTCGACCACCAACGAGGCGTTGTACTGGAGGTCGTTGCGTTCGATGCCGGGCGCCACGTCGGATTCGTACTCGTTCTCGAGCCCGAGTTGGAGGGCCAGCCCCTCGGCGTCGGCCAGTGCGATCTTCCAGGTAACGCCGCTCAGGTTCCGGAATTCGCCGGTGTCCGTCACTGATGGATAGATCGTGTTGTAGGCGGCAATGGTCTGGTGGGGTGTGGGCTGCCACTCGGTCTCGACGCGCAGCAGCAATTCCAGGTCGGTGTCGTCGTCCGTACCTCCGAAGGTCCGGGTCACGGCTCCACCCGTCCGTGCGCGTAGCTTGAACCCCTCGCGCGTGACCAGGTCCCAGCCCACGCCGCCGCCGAGGCTGCCGCGATGGTCCCAGTCCTCGAACTGGTCGAGGTCCCAGCGCAGGTGAGCGAAGTAGAAGTGGGTTTCCGAGGGCAGCAACCAATCGCGGGTCAGGTCGGCGTAGGCCTGGTTCTTGGTACCGGAGCCGTCGGATTCCGAGTAGAAGAAGCGCCCGTCGAAGTTCCAGCGTCTGAGTTCGTTCTCGAAATCGAGGTCCAGGCCGGCCGTGAAATCCTTGTTCCTCGAATTCCCGCTCGCGCCCGAGAGCCCCAGCGAGAAGGCGCGGTCGAAATCGACCAGCCAGCCGCTGCCGAAGAGCCCGGTATCCGCAGCTTCCGAGGGTTCGGCGGCGACGTCTGGGACCGACAGCGTTGCGGGCGTTTCATCGAGGACGACCGCATCGGCGGCCAACTCGAGGGTGCCCAACACCGCATGTTCGATGAGCCAGCCGTCCTCGGTCCGCTCGACGCGAACGGCTTCCAGTACGTCGCCATTGGAGAGCGCGACCCGTTCGGCAGACGCGCTGCCGGCGGGCAGCAGCGCCAGCAGGACGCCGACGACAAGGTCTTTCCGCATGTTTCCTCCTCTCCCCAGGTTGTCGGGGGCGGGGAGTCTAGGGCGCATCTCGAGAACCCTCCCGTCGCCAGGCGCACGCCTGGCTCGGTCCGGGTTTCGGAGCTGCGTTCTAGTCGGAAACGGCTGCGGCTCCGCCGGAATCTGAACGGTCTGCGAAGAAGAGCTGCTCGCCCCTCACCTTGAATGCATCGATGGCGTCGAGGCCTTCGTCCGACAAGAGCCAGTGGATGAAAGTCTCGGCGGCCTCGAACTTGACGTGTGGATGACGTTCCGGATCGATGGGAAGGAGACCGTACGGGTTGCGGAGCGGCGGGTCGCCCTCGAGCAGGATCTCGAGGTCCTGATGATTCGCCGAAGCCAGCCAGGTGCCGCGATCGGTCAACGTGTAAGCGGCCATCTCGGCCGCCACGTTCAGGGTGGCCCCCATGCCGCTCCCGGTTTCGCGGTACCAGGTGCCCGAATGTGGGCCTGGGTCGATGCCCGCCTCGGCCCAGAGGCCGTGTTCCTTCTTGTGGGTGCCCGAATCGTCGCCTCGTGAGAGGAACGGTGATTCCGAGGCCGCGATCGCGGCGAGTGCATCCGTGGCTGTAGAAGTTCCGCGGATTTTCGCAGGATCATCGGGCGGCCCCACGATCACGAAATCGTTGTACATCAGGTCCCGTCGGTAGGGCGCGTAGCCCTCGGCGACGAAGGCATCCTCGCTTGGCCGATGGTGGACGAGCAGCATGTCGACATCGCCGCGCCGGCCGTACTCGAGGGCACGTCCGGTCCCGGCCGCGATCACGCGCACCTCGATGCCCGTGCGGGCCCGGAAGCGCTCGGTCAGATCCGCCAACAGGCCCGAATCCCGGGTGGAGGTCGTCGAGCCGAGGATGATGAAGACGGCCTCGGGTTCGCTCGTCTCGTCCGCTGGGCTGCACCCGAATAGCATGGCGATCGCGAGGGCGATGATCGGAAACGTTCTGGAACTCAACTGGTCAACTCCCTTGCCAGGAATTTCTTGGCCTCGATGCATTTGGGATCGCCGAAGAACGCTTCCGCCGAAGCGTGTTCCAGCAGGCGCCCACGATGAAAGAAAAGGATCTCATCCGCCATGCGGCGGGCCTGCTCGAGATCGTGGGTCGTCATGATGATCTTGGTCCCCGCGTCGCGCAGATTGGTGATCGAGGTCTCCAGGGCCCGGGTCGCTCCGGGATCGAGGGACGCCGCCGGCTCGTCGAGGAACAGCACCGTCGGCGCGAGCGCCCGCGCGCGCGCCAGCGCGAGGCGGTGTTGCTCGCCACCGGAGAGGAGTCGCGCCGGACGATCGCCCAGTTTCGACAGGCCCAGCGCCCCGAGGGCGACCTCTGCCCGACTTCGGCATTCCTTTCGAGCCATGCCGCGCAGCCGCAGGGCGTACTCGATATTCGCTCGGGCACTGCGACGCAGCAGCACCGGGCGTTGAAACACCAGCGTGCTCTCTGCCCGCGCTCGTTCCGTGCCGCCGTTCCAACTGACCACACCGCTGCTAGGCGCGATCAGCCCGTTCGCGATTCGCAGGGCCAGCGTCTTGCCAGCCCCGTTCGGTCCCAGGATCACGCTGACGGGGCCCGCATCGAGACTGAAGCTCAACTCTTCGAGCAGACTCGTGCTTCGGCTCCGATAGCCCACGCGTTCGAAACGCAGCGGCAACAGCGGCGTGTTCGGGGGGGCCTCAGGCTGCACGATTCGCGACCCCGCGCAAGATTTCTGCACTCCCGACGATGGCGAGCGCGAGCAGCAGCAGGATGATGCCGAGGCCCATGGCCAGCGCGAATTCTCCCCGATTGGTATCGAGCGCGATGGTGGTCGTCATGATCCGGGTGACGTGAGCGATGTTGCCGCCAACGATCTGGACCGCGCCGACCTCGGCGATTGCGCGTCCGAAGCCGGCAAGGACAGCAGTGAGCAACGTGAAGCGCGCCTCGTAGAGAAGCGTCGCCGCGCTGCGGAGTCGGCCGGCGCCTAGCGAGCGCAGCTGTTCGCCGTATTCGTCGAACGCGTCCTCGATGGTCTGGCGCGTCAGCGCGGCCACGATCGGCGTGATCAGGATCGACTGGGCGATCATCATCGCCTCGGGTGTGAAGAGGAGCCCGAGGTGTCCGAGCGGACCGGGTCGCGACAGCAACAGCAGGACGCCGAGGCCGACGACGACGGGAGGTAAGCCCATCAACGTGTTCAGCACGATGACCACGCCACGTCGGCCGGGGAATCGAACGATTCCGAGCAGCGCGCCGAACGGAAGTCCGATGACACTGGAGACGAGCAGCGCGGTTCCGCTGACCCGCAGCGAGAGCGCGACGATCTCCCCGAGCTCCGGGTCTCCACCCACAATGAGCTCGAAGGCGGCTGCGAGTGCATCTCCGATCCATCCCACGATGGCGGAGGGATAGCAGGTCCTTAACGCGAAGCCGCTAGCAGTGGGGTGAGTTCTTCTGGCCGGGTCGCCGGCAGCGAACAATGAGTGCCGCGACACACGTAGGCTGTCGGCACCCCTTGCTTCGGGTCGCGGCCCGCGAGCCAGCTCGCATCGATGCCCGCAGGCGGGTCGCCGGGCGCGACAACGAGAACGGCTTCGTCGGGAGCGAGCAGCCTCCGTGCGCCGAGCGCGAGCGCTCGGGTCGCCGGCGCGTCGGCTGGCCCTACGATGACCGCCAGCGACGGGCCTGCGTCGTGCAGGGCGGCCGCCCTTAGCATCGTGGTGAACGAGTTCGGTGCCTTCTCGAGCACGAAAGCGTGGTTTCGGAAGACGCGATCCACGGTCGCGCGCAGGTCGGCCCGGCCCGAGAGCGACGCCGCCCGCACGAAGGCGAGGGCCGCCAGGCCGCCGGCGTCCGGGGTCGCGCCGTCGTGGTCCGAGCGCGGCCGGTGGACGAGCTGCTCGCCGTCGTTCGGGGTCAAGAAGAAATCGTTCTCGCCGGGATCGAAGAAGCGCGCCTGGATTTCCTCGACGCACTCGAGGGCGATCCCGAGCCACGACGCTCCCCCGCCAGCCCGGTGCAGGTCGAGGCACGCCGTCGCCCAGGCCGCGAGGTCATCGAGGAAGGCGGGCACCTTCGCCTCGCCCTCGGCGAAGACCCGCCACCACGAGCCGTCTTCGCGACGCAACCGGTCGCGGACGAATTCGGCGACGGCCGCTGCCTGGGCGACGAGTGCCGGATCGTCCAACACGCTACCCGCGTAGGCGAGGCCCGAGATCGCGTAGCTGTTCCAGGAGAGCACGCGCTTGGTATCCGTCGCCGGTGGAATGCGCTTGGCGCGGGCGGCATAGACGTCGGCGCGCTCCTCGGCGAGTTCGTCGTGTGGACCACCGGCGATGTCCCAGAGCACGGTCTTGCCCTCGAAGTTTCCAGCGGGCACGACGCCGTAGGCCTCGTTGAAGCGGGCTCCGCGCTCGCTGCCGAGGGCGGCTTCGACTTCGTCCGGGCTGAAGAGGTAGAACTTCCCTTCGACGCCTTCGCTATCAGCGTCCTGACTGGCGTAGAAGCCGCCGTCTGGCGCCGTCATCTCGCGCGCCAGGAAGGTGGCGGTTTCGCGGATTGGCCACACCAGATCGGCATTGGATGCGCCGGTACGTCGCCAGACATCCGCGTAGCTTCGGAGCAACTGGCCCTGGTCGTACAACATCTTCTCGAAGTGCGGAACGTCCCAGCGAGCGTCGACGCAGTATCGATGGAAGCCGCCGCCCAACGGATCGTAGAGGCCTCGGCGCGACATCTGGCGGCAGCTGAAGACGAGATGTGCGATGGCGTCGCGAGCGAGATCGTCTTGCAACACGTCACAGCCGGCCAACATCAGCTCGAGGTTCGTGGGCGTGGGAAATTTCGGGCCGCCGCCGAAGCCGCCATGGTTCCGATCCGCGCTGTGCAGGAGGGAGTGCGCCGCCTTGCCGAGGAGTTCGCGCCCGGGCAGGGCCTCTGCCACACCTTGGGGTCGCGCCGAAAGGGCACCCAGGATCCGCTGGGCAGCGTCGTCGATCTCGTCCGGTCGCTCATGATAGGCCTCGGAGAGCGAGCGGAGCACATCGCGAAACGCCGGCACGCCGTGGCGCGGTTCCGGCGGATAGTAGGTGCCACCATAGAACGGTTTTCCGTCGGGCTTGCAGAAGACGGTGAGGGGCCAACCGCCACTGCCTTGCAGTCGCACCACGGTATCCATGTAGAGCTGGTCGACATCCGGACGTTCCTCCCGGTCGACCTTGATGCAGACGTAGAGCTGGTTCATCAGTTCGGCAGTTACCGGGTTCTCGAAGGACTCGTGCTCCATGACGTGGCACCAATGGCAGGCGCTGTACCCGATCGAGACCAGCAGCGGCTTGTTCTCCGCCTGAGCCCGCGCCAGCGCTTCCTGGCCCCAGGGAAACCAGTCCACCGGGTTGTGCATGTGCTGGCGGAGATACAGGCTGGTCTCCGCCGCCAACCGGTTGCTGGGCCCGTTCGGCCCGTTCGGGCCGGTCGTTTCGTCACTCGGCATGGCCGCAGTCTAGGGGACGCCGTTCGACGCGGGTCGCTACCCTGCGCCGATGGATTCCCTGATTCTCAAGCCGGGCCGCGATCGGTCCGTTCGTCGTAGACATCCCTGGGTCATGTCTGGAGCCGTTGCCAGCGTCGACGGAACGCCGGAGCCCGGCGATCTCGTGGCAGTGGTAGCGGCCGAGGGCGAGGTCCTGGGCTACGCCCACGTGGCCCCCGCCAGCGCGATCCGCGCGCGGATCGTCGAGTGGGGGAAGGACAGTGCCGGTGAGGAAGGTCTGTTGGCGGCTGTCCGCACGGCACTGGTTCGTCGCGAGAATCTACCCGGCCTCGTCGAGACCGATGCGATCCGCCTGGTGAATAGCGAAGGGGACGGCCTGCCCGGCCTGGTCGTGGATCGTTATGCGGGCATCCTGGTGGTCCGGCCGACGACGGCCGGGATGCAACGCCGCGCCTCCGAGATCGGCGAAGTCCTGCGCGCCTCCGGAGAGGCGGCGCTGCTTCGCCCGGACGCGATCGCGTTGCGTCGCGAGGGCGTTCCCGTCGAGGAGCGCAGCTTGTTCGGCGAGGTGCCCGACGTTCCGGTTTCGATCCGCGAACGAGACAGGGTCTACCGCGTGGATGTGCGACATGGCCAGAAGACCGGCTTCTATCTCGACCAACGCGACGCTCGGGATCTCGTGTCGGACCTGGCCAAGGGCCGCCGCGTGCTCGATCTGTTCTCGTACACGGGCGGATTTTCCGTCGCGGCGGCAGTGGGCGGCGCTGCCAGCCTCGTGGCCGTCGATTCTTCCAAGGAGGCACTCGCCCGCGGCGCGGAACATCTGGCGCCGGTGGCAGAAGAAATTCGCGCGGATCTCGTCAACGCAGACGCGTTCCGCTGGCTGCGCGGCGGGAGCGAGCCCTTCGACCTGATCGTGATCGACCCGCCGCCGTTGGCTCGACGCCGCGCCGACGTCAGCAAGGCGTCGCGCGGCTACAAGGATCTGCTGATGCACGGCATGCGCCGTGCCACGCCGGGAGGTGACATCCTCGCCTTCAGCTGTTCCCACCACGTCGGCCCGGATCTGTTTCGCAAGATCGCCTTCGGCGCCGCCCTCGACGCTGGGCGCCGGATCCAGGTGATGGCGACGCTGGGTGCCCCCGTCGATCACCCGGTCTCCCTCGATCATCCCGAAGGCGAGTACCTGAGTGGGCTCTGGCTCCGGCGGGCCGATTGAGCGGGCTCGACAGCGTCTATGCGCGGGCTGGCGGCTACATCGCGCTCGAGGGTGCGCCGCTCGACCGGCTCCAGTTCGAGACGCTGCTGCGAGAGCGCGATGCGGCCGGTCTCCTCGACGGATTCGCCGGGCAGCAAGAATCGTCGGGAGCGATTCGTGGCTGGCGTCGGGACGATGGCGATGATCTCGTCGCGATCACCTTGCGGGCACTTTCCTTTCTCGACGCGATCGGGCTGCTCGATCATCCGGTCCCCGAAGCGGCCGTGGGCTTCCTGGCCAGGGGGCAGGCGGCGGACGGTGGCTGGGGCGATCCCTCCGAGGGTCTGGAGCAGCGTATTCTGCGGACCGGGGCGGTTGCCGGCTTCCTCGCGAAGTCGCCGTTCGCTCGCACCTCGGTGCTCCGTAGCGCGGAGGCTTTTCTGCTCGGACACTGGACCATCGAGCGGGTCCAGGGCCCGAGCTATGCGCCGATCCTCGCCTACATGCACCTGCTCTCTACCTTCAGCTCGGATCCGTCCTCGGAGGCCGGGGACGAGGCCCTCCAGTGGTGCGGCCGCGAACTCGAGCGCGGCTTCCGGATGCAGGCCTTCGATCCGGTCTCGGTCGCCCGGGTCTTCTGTCGCGCCCGCGCACGAGCGCTACCCGGGGCAAAGCTGGATCCGCCGGAGCTGATCACCGCGATCGTGACGGCCCAGGACGAAGATGGCGGCTTCACGGCCGAGCCCGGCGGCTCCCGCCTGGACGCGACCCTGGAAGCGGTGGAAGCACTTCAGCGGTTCTCCTGATCCGCGCGCGATGTTATTCGGGCCACTCCGGCCAGTCGCTCGAAACGCGCAGTTTCCACTCCGGGTTGCGCTTCTGGATGAAAGCCATCGGTCCCTCGATGGCGTCGGGCCTGGGCATCAGGTGCAGATGGAGGGCCGTCTCCTTGCGCTCGATGTCTTCGGCAGAGAGGAGCGGTGCCTCCCACAACAACCGCTTCGAGACGGCCACGGAAACGGGGGCCGCGTTCACGGCGACGTCCCTGGCGATTTCCTTTGCGGCGGCCAGCACTTCTTCCGAGGGGAGGACGCGGCTCGCGATCCCCAGACGCTCGACGTCATCGCCGCTGAAGGTCTGGCCGGTCAGCAGGATTTCGGCGGCGCGTGCCATGCCCACCGCACGCAGCACGGTCATGTGGCTGTAGGCGTCGGGCATCACGCCGCGACGAACCTGCACGATCCCGTACTTGCCCTCGCGCGCGAAGATGCGCAGGTCGCATTGCATGGCGAGGGTGAGGCCGAGGCCGATCGCGTGCCCGTTTACCGCCGCGATCACCAGCTTGCGAACGCGGAAGGCGGGGAACGCGACGGCCGCCGCGCTGAAATCAGCCAGACTCGTGCCGGAGAGATCGAAAGTAGCGGCGGCATCGCTCATGTCCGCACCGGCGCAGAAGCCGCGTCCCGAACCGGTGAGCACCACGGCACGAACGGCGTCGTCTTCGTCGCAACGCTGGTACGCCTTGGCCAGCTCCGTCCCCATGGCACCCGAGAACGCGTTCAGCTGATCCGGTCGATTCAGGGTGATCGTGGCGACGCCATCGTCGTCCAACTCGAACAGCAGGTCGTCTTTGCTCATTCAGGCAACATAGGCTGCCTGGGATGTGGTTTGACACCCCATGGCGCCCCGGGTACCAAGACCGGTCCCCATCCACCCGGGCCGCCGCGCCCGCGAATCGGCAGGCAATCGATGTATATCGGCTATGACGCGGAGCAGACCGCGCTGCGCGAAGAGCTCCGCGCCTACTACGAGAAGCTTCTGACGCCCGAGATCCGTGACGGGCTGCACGCCGAGCACGGCTGCGGTCCGGTGCACCGCCAGGTGATCCGACAGATGGGCAGCGACGGCTGGCTCGGGATCGGCTGGCCCACCGAGTACGGCGGCCAGGGTCGCTCGCAGATCGAGCAGTTCATCTTCTTCGACGAATCCATGCGCAGCGGTGCGCCGGTGCCGATGCTGACCATCAACACAGTCGGCCCCACGCTCTACAAGAACGCTAGCGACGAAATCAAGGCGGAGTTCCTGCCGAGGATCCTGGCCGGCGAGATCCTCTTCTGCATCGGTTATTCGGAGGCCGAAGCCGGCACCGATCTCGCGGCGCTCAAGTGCCGCGCGGATCGCGATGGCGACGCGTACGTGATCAACGGCGAAAAGCTCTGGACCAGTGTCGCGAGCGACGCCGATTACATCTGGCTCGCCACGCGGACCGATCCCGACGCTGCCAAGCACGCCGGGCTCTCGATGTTCATCGTGCCCCAGGACTCGCCGGGCATCTCGATCCAGCCGATGGACCTGATCTCCGAGCACGACATCAACATCGTCTTGTACGAGGACGTGCGGGTGCCGGCGCGAAACCTCGTCGGCGGCGAGAACCGGGGCTGGAAGCTGATCACCAGCCAGCTCAACCACGAGCGTGTCACGCTCTGTTCGCCGGGCCTGCTGGAGCAATCCTTCGAGAACACGCGAAACTGGGCCCAGCAGACGCAGCTGCCGGACGGCCGACGCGTGATCGATCAGGAATGGGTGCAGATCAATCTCGCCCGCGTCTTCAGCGGTCTCGAGTTCCTGAAGTTGATCAACTGGAAGGTCGCCTGGGACGGGACCCGCGGCGCACTCGATGTTGCGGACGCTTCGACGATCAAGGTGTTCGGTACCGAGTTCTACATGGAGAGCTTTCGCCTGCTGATGGACGTGATCGGCCCGCAGGCCTACTTGAAACGTGGCTCCGAGGCCGCCGCGACCTACGGGCAACTCGAAACCAACTACCGGGCGCTGCTGATCCTGACCTTCGGCGGTGGCACCAACGAAATCCAACGCGACCTGATCGGTCTGATCGGACTCGGCTTGCCCCGCGTCCCGCGCATGTAGGCGAACCAAGCCATGAACTTCAGTTACGACGACGAACCCCAGGCCGTGATCGATCTGGCCCGCCAGATCTTTCGCGAAGAGGCAAGTCACGAGAAGCAGCGCGAGCTGGAACGTCTGGGCGGCGCGCGCTTCGATGCCGCGCTCTGGGGTGCACTCGGCCAGGCCGGCCTGCTCGGTACCGCGATCCCTGAAATCTACGGGGGCGCAGGCCTCGGCTTTCTCGAACTCGCCGGCGTGATGGAGCAGGCCGGGCGAGCAACCGCACCGGTTCCGTTGCTGGAGTCGCTGGTGTTGGGCGCGCTTCCGCTCGCCCAGCTCGGTTCCGCCGAATTGTGCGAGGCCTGGCTGCCGCGCGTCGCGAGCGGCGGATGCGTCCTGACGGGAGCCTATGGCGAAGGCCCCGGCGACCCGCTGGTGCCGGCAACCCGGGCGGAGCCGGATGAAGACGGGTACCGGCTGGTCGGCACGAAACTCTGCGTGCCCGAGGCCGAACGCGCCGATGCCATCCTGGTCTCCGCAAGCAGTGCCGACGGCATCGTCATCGTGCTGGTACCGGCGGACGTCGACGGCATCTCGTTCACGGCGGTCGAGACCGTCTCCGGTCGCAGCGAGGCGCATCTCCGCCTCGATGTGACCATCGGCGCCGACGCCGTGTTGGCGCGGCCCGCGCAGGGAAGGGCGGCCCTGCTGCGGATCCTCGAGTGTGCGAACGCCGCGCAGTCGGCCTACGGACTCGGCTTGTGTGAGGCCGCCCTCGAACTCACCAGCGAGTACGTGAAGACGCGCAAGCAATTCGATCAGCCGATCGCGATGTTCCAGGCGGTCGGCCACCGCGCGGCCGATGCCTACATCGATGTCGAGGCCATTCGCCTGACGACCCTGCAAGCGGCCTGGCGTCTGCACGAAGGGCTCGACGCCTCGAAGGAAGTCGCTGTCGCCAAGTACTGGGTAGCGGAAGCAGGTCAGCGGGTGGTGGCCGCAGCCCAGCACCTCCACGGCGGCGTCGGCGTCGACAAGGAGTATCCGCTCCACCGCTTCTACCTGCACGCCAAGCACCTGGAACTGCAACTGGGCGGGACGACCCCGCAATTGCTCCGCCTCGGGAAGCTCCTGGCCGACCAACCGGCCCGGGCCTAGCGTGCTGAATCTCGCGTCCCTGCATGAGGCGATCTCGGACGCGATTCCGGACGAGGAGTGCCTGGTCTATCGGGACCGGCGCTTGACCTGGCGCCAGGTGCAGGATCGGACGCGGCGGCTGGCCTCGGCCCTTCGAGAAGCCGGCCTCGGCTGCCGGGAGGAGCGTTCCGGACTCGCGAACTGGGAGAGCGGCCAGGATCACGTCGCGCTCTATCTCTACAACGGGAACGAGTATCTCGAAGGGATGCTAGGCGCATTCAAGGCGCGCTGTGCACCGTTCAACGTGAACTATCGCTATGTCGAGGAGGAGCTGGTCTACCTGTTCGACAATGCCGATGCGAAGGCCGTCATCTTTCACGCGAGTTTCGCGCCGACCTTGGCGAAGGTTCGTGACCACCTGCCGCAGGTGAAGCTCTGGCTCGAGGTGGATGACGGTTCGGGCGAGCACCTCGAGGGTGCCGTCCCCTACGAAGAAGCGCTGGCGGCGGCGACGCCGGACCCGCCGGAAGGTCTCTCGGCGGACGATCTCTACATCCTCTATACCGGTGGCACGACGGGCATGCCCAAGGGGGTCCTGTGGCGCCAGGAGGAGATCCTGCGAGCGGCGCTGTTGCCGCCCAGGATCGAGTCGACCCTCGAGGCCGTCGTCGAGCGCGCTCGGACCGGTGCGGGCAAGATGCGCGCGATGCCGACGCCGCCTTTCATGCACGGTGCCGCCCATTGGGCGGCCTTCACGATGTGGTTCGTTGGCGGCACCATCTTCGTGCAGTCCGATCCCCGATCCTTCGACGCGAAGGACATCTGGCAGACCGTCGAGCGCGAACGCATCTCGGCGATGACGATCGTCGGTGACGCTTTCGCCCGGCCCATGCTCGATGCGCTACGCGAGGGGGAATTCGACGTTTCCAGCGTGCGCTCGATCTCGAGTGGTGGCGCGATCCTCACAGCGAGCATCAAGGACGAGTTGCTCGCGCTGTTGCCGGGCGCGCGGATCATGGACGTCCTGGGTTCCTCCGAGAGCGGGCATCAGGCCACCCAGGTCTCACGTTCCGGCACCCGGGCGACGACGGGCGACTTCGAACTGGGCGAGGGTAACGCTGTCCTCAAGGAGGATCTGAGCGGGCTGGTGGAGCCCGGGACGGGCGAGAGCGGCTGGTTGGCCCGAACCGGCCCGGTCCCGCTCGGCTACTACAAGGACGAGGCGAAGACGGCTCAGACCTTCCCCGAGATCGCGGGCGTTCGTTATTCGGTTCCCGGCGATCGCGCCATCGCGCGAGAAGGCGGCGGGGTGGAGCTGCTCGGCCGTGACTCGGTCACGATCAACTCCGGGGGCGAGAAGATCTTCGCGGAAGAAGTGGAGCAGGCCTTGAAGCACCACCCGGCGGTCTACGACGCCGTCGTGACCGGGACGCCGAACGAGCGCTTCGGGCAACAGGTAACCGCGATCGTGGCGCTTCGCTCCGGCGCGGCGGAAGACGAGCCCGCGCTCCTCGCCGAGTGTGAGCGCCACGTGGCCCGCTACAAACTCCCGCGTGCGTTCGTCTTCGTTCCGGAAGTGCTGCGCGCGCCGTCGGGCAAGGCCGACTACCGCTGGGCGAAGGCGACTGCTTTCGAGGCGCTCGGCCTCGAGGTCTGAGCGCTCCCGCCTGACGTGCTAGCGCGGATACGCTTCCGTGAAGGCGCGAATCCGAATGGCGTTGGCACCGATGTCACCGCGGCCATCCCGGGATTTGGAACGCAGGTCGACGATGGCGCCGCCGTCCTTCGGCCGAACCCGGACCACGATGTCGTCGACGAAACGGAAGATCGCGGTCGTGTGGCGAGCCAGCAGGGTTCCCGCCTCACGGTCGGCCTGGATGATCTCCCAACCCAATCCTTCGGCCGTCTGCATGGCGAGGTCGAGGGCGCGGGTCGGATCGTTGCTGGTCTCGATCGGCGCGAGGTCGGGATAGGCGCTTCGGACGTCGGCTGCGAACTTGGGCGGGTAGCTCATGTCGCGCTCGAGATCCGAGGGGTCCGAGGCGAACGCCGGCGGGTCCTCGAGGTCGGTGGTGATGTCGTTGATCGGCGGGTAATCCCCACCCGAAGCCGCGCTCCAGACGAACACGCCGCCGATCAGGCCGCCAGCGGCGACGCCGAAGATGGCCAACGAGCGGCCCGCCTTCTTGCCCACCCTGGTGGCACCGAGCGCGAACAGTCCCACCACCAGGCCGACGAGGCCGATCAGGGAGCAGAGCGCCCAGGCCTGGAACCCGATCATCGGGCGTACCCAGCCCGCTTGGATGAACAGCGGCGTGGCGGCGCCCATGAGTAGACCCGCCCCGGACAAGAAGGCGGTCGTTACAGCGAGCTTCGAACGTTCCATGGTTCCTCCGGCGGCCCGCATCCTACCACGCGTAGAACTTGCGCGATCCTGAACGCGGGCGAGTCTCTCATGTCCGGCGTCGAGCCGGTCGAAGGGAGCCTCGTGTCCGACCTGGTCTTGTCCGAACGCCGCGGAGCCGTGGCGCTGCTGACACTGAATCGTCCTGACGCATTGAACGCGCTCTCGCGCGGGTTGCTCGAGACGCTGGGTGAGGCACTGGTCGCACTCTCCGGCGATGAGACGCTGCGCGCCGTCGTGGTGACGGGTGCAGGTCGCGCCTTTGCGGCCGGCGCCGACATCGCGGAGATGCAGAAGATGAGCCCCCTCGAGGGCGAAGCCTTCAGTCGTCTCGGCCACGATACCTTCGCGGCGCTCGAAGCGTTGCCGGTTCCCACCGTTGCTGCCGTCAACGGCTTCGCACTGGGCGGTGGTTGTGAACTGGCGCTGGCCTGTGACTTCATCTGGGTGGCGAAGAAGGCCCGGCTGGGCCAACCCGAGGTGAATCTCGGCGTGTTGCCCGGTTTTGGCGGGACCAGCCGGATGGTGCGCAGGATCGGGCCGGCCTGGGCCAAGGAGTTGATCCTCTCCGGCGAGGCGATCACGGGCGAGGTCGCCGAGCGGATCGGGCTTGCCAATCGCGTGTTCGAGACGCCCGAAGAACTGCTCGCCGCCGCTCTAGAACTCGGTGAGACCATCGCGAAGAAGGGCCCGGTCGCCGTGGCGTTGGCGAAACGCGTCATCCAGGAGGCCCAGGATGCCGATGTCCGCGTGGCCCACGCCCTCGAGCAGCAAGCCTTCGGGTTGAGCTTCGCTAGCGAAGATCGGGTCGAAGGGATGGCCGCGTTCCTCGAAAAGCGCGATCCGGAATTCCGGGGTCGTTAGTTGGCGAGAATCCTGGTCACTGGCGTCGCGGGCTTCATCGCTTCTCGCACCGCGGAACGCCTCCTGGAACGTGGGGACGAAGTCTTCGGCATCGACGATCTGAACCCGGCCGGTCTTCCCCTCAAGGAACACCGCCTCTCGCAGTTGCTGGGCCACGAGAAGTTCCGGTTCGATCGGGTCGATGTTTCGGATCGGGATGCCCTGGCTGCCGGAGTGCCGAGCGAGCCGTTCGACGGCGTGATCAATCTCGCCGCCCGGGCCGGCGTCCGTGCCAGCGTCGAGAACCCCTGGCCCTACGTCGATGTCAACGTGACCGGGACGCTCAACCTTCTGGAATTCTGCCGCGAGCGGGGAATCGGGAAATTCGTGCTCGCTTCGACCTCGAGCCTGTACGGCAAGGGTGCCCCGGTTCCGTTCCAGGAAGATCAGGACACGAACCGGCCGATCTCGCCCTACGCGGCCACGAAGAAGGCGGCGGAGTCGCTGGCCTACACCTGGCACGCTTTGCACGGACTCGACGTGACGGTGCTGCGTTACTTCACGGTCTACGGACCGGCAGGGCGCCCCGACATGGCGACGCTCCCGTTCGTCCAGCGCATCCGCGAGGGGCGCGACATCACGGTCTTCGGCGATGGCTCGATGTCCCGGGATTTCACCTACGTCGACGACATCGCGCGGGGAACCGTCGCAGCGCTTCGACCTCTCGGCTTCGAAGTCATCAACCTCGGCGGCGATTCTCCGCATACGGTGAACGAGCTGGTCGAGACGATCGAGCGGCACGTCGGGAAGCGCGCCAAGATCGTCCACGAGCCCGCTCACGCCGCGGACGTGGACCGCACGATGGCTTCGATCGAAAAGGCCCAGCGTCTACTCGACTGGCAGCCCGAAGTCTCCCTCGACGAGGGCATTCGGCGCACCGTCGCCTGGTACGAGGCCGAGCGGGCTTGGGCGAAGGATCTGGAGACGGGCGTCTAGCGGCAACCCGACCTGGGCGCGCTCGCGGCCTTGCTAGGCAATAGGGGCGCGGGTGGAGGACGCGGGAGGCTTCTCCGGGGCGGAGGGTCTTGAGGGGTGGGGTGGCTCTCGACTCTACGAGGCGGGCTCGCAGCTTGCTCTTGCTAGCGGGCTTCTTGGGTCGAGGACGTGCCGACTAGCGGTGCCCGGTATGGGGCGATGCCGACCGGGGCACTGAGGCCGCTTCAGCCCGGAACGGCAGCGGGATCCAGGAGCGGACCGGCCCGCTTCCAGCCCGCCCTCGACCCTGACCCGATCCACCTAACATCTACGCGAACCACCCCCTCGACAGCCCCTCCGGGACCCAACTCCGCCCGAGAGGAACCGACAGCTCCTCCCCGAAACACCGTTCGAGCCACCCCACGCTCTGCCCGGAGTTCGCGCAAGGGCGCCCACCTGGCCGGCTCCTGGTTGTCCTCAGAGCCGAGCAGGAATCAGCAACATGGCGACGGTACTGACCGCGAAGCAGGCCAGCGCGATCAGGAACAGGTAGCCGACCACGTCGCCGAAGCGGAGTCGCGTGACGGCCAGGATCGGGATTGCCCAGAAGGGCTGAATCAGGTTCGTGGTGGAGTCGCCGTAGGCGTAGGCGAGCAGCACCGTGACGGTCGAGACGTCGAGCGCCTCGCCGGCCGGGATCAGGAACGGGGCCTCGATCAACCACTTCGATCCTGCACTCGGCACGAAGAGGTTCATGAAGCCCGAGTAGACGTAGACGACGAACGGGTAGCTCCCGGTCGTGGCCCACTCGGCGAACAATCCGCCGATCCAATCGCCGAGGCCGGTGCCGACCATGATCCCGAAGATCCCGGCGTAGAACGGGAACTGGATCACGATGCCCCAGGCGGTATCCATGCCGCGGCGGCAGGCGGCCAGGAACGAGCGAGGCTCGCCGTGGAGCAGCAGCGCCGCGCTCAGGAAGACCATGTTGTAGGCGTTGATGGTCCAACTGGTGCCGAAGCCCCGCGTCACGATCGAGTGGCCCAGACTCGCGAGCATCAACCCGGCGGCGAGCCAGACCCAGCCGCGAAAACCTTCGATGCGCGTGCGCGGCGTCCCATCATCGACGGGCACTTCGGGCGGAGCCGGCATGATGGCGTCGAGCTGCGCTTCGCTGAATGTCAGGCGGCCGTTCTTCGGATGCAGGGCGAGGCAGGCTGCGGTTGCGACGGTGCCCACCACGGCCATGTAGAGGAAGTTGAAGGGCTGGAACAAGGTCTCGGTGACCGGGTAGATCCGGTCGACAACGGCGGCCCCCGATGCCGGGTCGACGAGCGGATTGCCCGGCGTCGCCAGGATCAAGGGCGCAGACCCCGAGAAGCCGCCGTGCCAGACGGTTCCGATTCCGATGAAGCTCGCGGCCACGACCAGGCGAACATCCGCGTTCGGGTTGCGGCGACACAGGAACGGGACCAGCAACGCACAACCGACCAGGCTGAACGCCCAGTTCAGATAGGACGTGACCAGCGAGAAGCTCGCGGCCAGGGCGATGGCCTGGAGCGGCCGGTGGGGGTCTGGAAGTCCGGCCAGCCGGTCGAGGACGCGAAACACCGCACGCGAGGAAACGCAGGCGTAGGCGGCGACCATGGCGATGCTGAACTGCATGGCCAGTTCGAGCAGCTTCCACATGCCATCGCCCCAGGCGAGGACGACGTCGAAGGGCGCCACACCCGGGCCCACCACGGCGAGGCCTCCGGCGCCGACCGTGAGTGCCATGCACAGCACCCATGAGTCCGGGATGTAGCGCTCGGTCCACCCCGTCAGCCCCGCACCCAGCTCCTGAACCGCGTCCAGCATCCTCATGGGCGCCCATCCTATGCGGGTGCGCCTCGGCCTCCAAGAAGAAAACGGCATGGCTCCTGCCTCTAGGGCCAACTAGGCTCTCCCGGGCCGTCGCTGGGGAGGCCTCGGGAAAATGAGATGAGCAGCAACCCGTCGGACGTAGAGACACTCGCCAGCCTCGGCACCGGCGGGACCGACGACCGACTGTCGTTTGCGCTCGTGCTGCAACTCTTCCGCCGCAGCACCACCTTGCTGGTTCCGGTGCGGAAGCATATGGCCCTGCTCTTCCTGGGTTTCAGCGTGGCCGGGGTCGCCGGCGCCCTGATCGCCGCGCCATTGGGAATCGCCTTCTCGAACTCCGTGCTCGTGGGGCAACCCTTGACCGGCCTCGAGGCGAGCCTGCTCGGTCTGGGCACCGAATACCTCGGCGTTGGCACCGAGGCGCTCAGTTCCGAGTTCCGCATGGACGTTGCCTATCGGATCCTGCTCGTCGGCGGCCTGATGATCGCCGTGCTGACACCGAGCCTGATGGGCCTCTACTACTACCTGGTCTGGATCCTTCAACGGGTCAACCAGGTGCTACGGGTCCGGATGCTCGAGCAGCTCCAGCGCCTTTCGTTGCGCTTCCATTCCGGCAGTCGCGTCGGAGACGCGATCTACCGGATGGTCCAGGACAGTTCGATGGTGACCAAACTCATCGAAGTGCTCTTCATCCAACCCGTGATGGCCCTGGGTCGGCACTTGTTCGGCGTGGCCTTCGTTGCCCTGATCGATTGGCGACTGGCGCTCGGACTGATCGCTTGCTGGCCGATCTACCTGGCCCTTGGCTACTACAGCTCGCGGCCGATGCGCGTGGGTTTTCGGCGAGCCCGGGAGACCACCAGTGACGTGACTTCGCGTATCCAGGAGAACCTGTCGGCGATCCGGGTGATCAAGGCCTACGGCGCGGAAGCCGTCATGGCCGAGCACTTCGAGAAGGAGAGCCGCACCGCGTTCGATGCGGCTTTCGAAGCGCGCTACCGCTTCGCGATCTTCAATGTCTCGGTCTTCTGGATCACGGGGATCGCCTTCGCCCTGGCCGGCGGTTTCGCCGCGAGCCGCGCAATCAGCGAGGCTCCGCTGCCCGCCGTCCTCGCCATCACGGGCTACGCCGCCTGGAACTTCGGTGTCTTCAACCTGTTCAAGGAACGCTTCTCCGACGGCGTTGGCGCGCTGCGCTCGATCTTCCGTATCTGGGCCAACGCGCAGAACGTGGCGATCGGCCTGGATCGCGTCTACGAGCTGCTGGATCTCGAACCGGAAGTCCAGGACGCAGCCGACGCCGTGCCGCTTACGGGCGTCATCTCTGGCGTGCGCTTCGAGGATCTCCACTTTCGTTATCAGGCGGATCGTCCCGCGCTCGAGGGCATCAGCTTCGAGGCGCAGGTCGGCCAGATCACGGCGCTCGTCGGCCCCACCGGCTCAGGCAAGACGACGCTCGTTTCGCTGTTGCTGCGCCTCTACGACCCGCAGCAGGGCTCTGTGCGGATCGACGGCGAGGACCTGCGCCGCTTCACGGTCGCGAGCGTGCGCGATCGCGTGGCGATCGCGCTCCAGGAAAACTGGCTGTCCGGCGCCACGATTCGCGAGAACATCCGTTATGCGAGGCCGAGTGCAACGGACGAGGAAGTGCGCGAAGCCGCCCGCGTCGCCGCTGCCGATGACTTCATCGAAGCGCTGCCCGATCAGTACGAGACGATGCTCGGTGAACGCGGCGCCAAGCTCTCGACGGGCCAGCGTCAGCGCATCTCCATCGCCCGCGCCGTCCTCAAGAACACGCCGATCCTGATCCTGGACGAGCCGACCGCATCCCTCGATGCCGCGACCGAGGCGCGCGTACTCTCGAATCTCGCTCGCTGGGGCCAGGACCGGATGATCTTCCTGATCACGCACCGTCTCGGCAGCGTGCGCAACGCCGACAACATCGTCGTGCTCGAGGAGGGCCGCGTGCGCGAGAGCGGCAGCCACAGCGAGCTGATGAATCGACACGCCGCCTATCGTCGACTCGTGGACCACGAGGTCGGGGCCAATGCCAGAGCCGCTGCGGGCGCCGCCTCGTGAGCGGCCTCGGCGAAGAAACAGGCACCTCCCTCCGCGAGACCTTCGCGCTGCTGGGACGCGCATTCTCCTACGCAGCGCCCTTCAAGGCTCGCTTCGTCGCCAAGTACCTGCTGGCGCTGCTCAGCCTGCTGCCGCTGCTCGTGTTGCCCTGGCCGGTGAAGATCATCGTCGATCATGCGGTGCTCGGGATTCCGATCGGCGAGCAACCGCTTCCCTACCCCGAGATCTTGAGCGGTGTGATGGCGATGCTGGCGACCCAATCGCCCGAGGGGATCGTGCTGATCCTGGTCGGTGTGCAACTCGTGCTCGTGGCGCTGTGTGGTGCGGTCGGTACCAGTGGCAACGAGCGCGACTTCGCGGATTCGATGCTGAGTTCGGGCCACGACATAGCCTCGCGCACCGAGAACGAAGCCAACTACGCCTTGAGTTTGACGAGCGGGTTGCTGGGCTTGATCGACTGGCGCGTGATGATCCGCCTCACCCAGGAGATCAACCACCACTACCGGACCGCTCTCTTCGCCCGCCTGCAACGCCTGCCAATGACGACCTTCGACGACGAGAGCATCGGCGACGCGGTCTTCCGGGTGATGTACGACACGCCCGCGATCACGGGTGGCATCTATCGCATCGTGGTGTGGCCCTTCGTTTGGGGCGGCCTCGGCACCCTCGCTGCCCTGTGCCTGGCAACATTCTTCCCGGACCATCCCATCTTCTGGCAAGCCGGCCTGGGCCTGATGGCCATCTCGTTCCTCGCGGGCCTTCCCTTCAGCGGGATGCTTCGCGAGCGACACGGCGATGCGCGGCGCGAAGGTTCCAACGCCACGGCAAGCCTGGAGGAAGGCCTCCACAACATCCTCGCGGTCCAGAGCCTGGGCGCCGAGGATCACGAGCAGGATCGCTTCGACAAGGACAGCTGGGCTTCCTTCTCCCAATACCGCGGCGTGATGGCGATCGGCATGGGCATCGTCTTGCTAGGCGCGGTTCCCGGCGTGACGCTGCTCGGGTTCGTGGCCTATTCCGCCATCGAGTTGGTCGTCTATGGCGCCATCTCTGCCGGCGATTTCGGCCTGTTGCTGACCTACTTCATCGCCCTGGTTGCCGCGGCCTTCAGCTTCGGCGGCCTCTGGATTCGCCTGCAGGAGAACGCGGCGGGCCTGAAGCGGGTCTTCTTCGTGATGGACCTGCCGAACGAAGAAGACCCGCCCGACGCGACCTCGTGCCCAGCGCTGTGCGAGGCCGTCCAGATCGAAGCCGCCTGCTTCGACTATCCGGATGGAACACCCGCCCTGCGCGGCGTCGATCTCGAGGCGCGGGTCGGCCAGGTGACGGCCCTGGTCGGCCCCGCCGGCGCCGGAAAAACGACCCTCGCCTATCTCATCCCACGCTTCGTGGAACCCGCCAGCGGCCGCGTGTGTTTCGATCGCGTCGACACCGCGCAGGCCTCCCTGGCATCGCTTCGCGAACAGATCGCGTTCGTGTTCCAGGAGACCCAGCTCTTCGACGCGACCGTCGACGAGAACCTGCGCATCGGAAATCGCGAAGCGAGCGAAGCCCAGATTCGTCGAGCCGCCCAGATCGCGGGCGCCGACGACTTCATCCGCGCACTCCCCAAGGGCTATCACACCCCCCTCGGCCGCGGCGGCGGGCGCCTTTCGGTGGGACAACGCCAACGTCTGGCGATTGCCCGCGGCCTCGTGCGCGAAGCCCGGGTGCTGATCCTCGACGAGCCGACCAGCGCCCTCGATCCCGAGACCGAGCAGAACCTGGTGGCCGCGCTGCGCACCGCCAGCCAGGAACGGGCCGTCATCGTGATCGCTCACCGCCTCTCCACGATCCGCGAAGCCGACCAGATCTGCTTCCTCGACGACGGCCGCATCATCGAACGCGGCAACCATGCCGAGCTCATGGCCCTCGAAAACGGTGCCTATCGCAGCTTCGTCGAACTGCAGTCGATCAGCGCTGCTTGATTCTTCGCGGCGGCACCGCGACCGGCTCGCCACCAACGAGAATTGGAAACTGGCGATCGGGGTCGTTGGCCAACGCCTCGCCTTGTTTCGTCCCATCGGGTTTCACCTGTAGGATCGCGGCTTCGTCCGGTGCGAACTGCACGATGTAGGCCTTGCGAACGGCGCCGGAAGTATTCGGCCCGGTGGCATGAGGCGTCAGCGAGGAAAACACGACGATGCTCCCTGCCGGCGCCTCGACCGGGACCGCACCGTCCGGATCCTCCAGGCATTGAAAGCCGGCCTCGGCGGGCCAGTGCTCGAGGGTCCCGGCCCGGTGTAGCCCAGGTACCACCCACGGACATCCATTCGAAACGGTGGCGTCGTTGAGCGCGACCCAACACGTCAGGTACTGCTGCGGCTCGACGAAGGTGTAGCCGTTGTCCTGATGCCAGGGAAACTCCGTCGGCTTCTCGGGCTTCTTGTAGACGCCCTGATCCCAGTAGAGGCGTACATCGGGCCCGATCAGATCGTGACCGAGATCCTGGAACACGCGCTGACCACAGAACGCCCTGGCCACCGCCGATTGCAGCACGGCGTGGGTCATGAAGGTGATGTTGCCGTCCTCGGCGATCATCAGCTTGCCACCGGGCTGGGTCTTCAGGAAGGCCGTGACGCGTTCGTCGAGGGCGTCGAGATCCGAAATCAGGGCTTCGATGTCGGCCGGGCCAAAGGCATCCCGGAGCAGGAAATAACCATCCTCGCTCCAGGACCTGGCCTGTTCGGCGTCGATTCTCTGATACGGACCGGGCGCATCCACCCACTCGAAGCTGTCGTTGCCCGGGTGGAGCCTTGCGCCCTCGGGAAGTGCGATCACAGACATGCTAGGCCCTCGTGAGATTCGCTGGCCGCTGCGGCCACGCTACCGAAGAAAGCCGTCGGCTGGCTCATGGCCCCTCCCGGTGCAGCAGGCGGCGAGCGTAGCTTTACCGCGTTCGGAGGGCCCATCAGAGCTGCGTTATCGTCCAGGTATGACCGTTGTTCGTGGCCTCAGCGCGCTCCTCGTAGGCTGCGGCGTTTTCGCCGCCGCTTGCCGATCCGCACCTCCACCGCTCGAGCAGCAACCCTGGTCCCACGCCGTCTCCGCCCACTTCGAGATGTGGAGCAGCGCGCCGGTCGACCGAAGCCGGGCCCTGCTCGAGGATCTCGAGCGATTCCGCTCGGCCCTGGTGCTGCTGCCACTGCCGGAGGTTCGACGCGCGGCGCCGCCGGCAGCGATCCGGATCGTCGGATTCGGTGATCCGGGCGGCTTCGACGAGTTCCGCAAATCGCCGGAGGCGTCCGGGTTCGTGCTCGGCACCCTGAAGGGGCCAGTCGTTCTGTTCGACGCGAGCGGCAAGGATGCGAGTACCGCCCTTCGTCACGCCTTCGTTCACGCAAGCCTCGCCAGCTCGAGTGCCGACATGCCGGCTTGGCAAGAAGAGGGCCTGGCCGAGTATCTGGCCCAGCTCAGCATCGCGTCAGACGCGGTCTCCTTCGGTGCCGCTCCGTCACACCTCTCCGATTCGCTTCGTTACGGCAAACTCCTCCCCTTGCGTCGGGTGCTGGGCGCTGGCGCTTCCCGAGCGACCTGGAGCGCCGGCGAGAAGAAACGCTTCGCAGCTCAGTCCTTTGCCCTGGTCCACCTGTTGCAGAGCCGGGCCCATGGAACACTCGCCGAAGACTACGCCGCCCTGGCCGAAACCATCGAGCGTCGAGGCGTCCAGCCCGACGCGGAGGCGTCCGATCTCGCTGAGCCGCTCCAGGCGCAGTTCACCGCATACCTGCGCCAAGAGGAGTTCGCGGAGCTTCGCATCGGGGCCGAACTCCCAGCCGTCGAGCCGGTCCAGATCAGGGCGGCAGGAGCTGACGCCGCCCTCGCTGTTCTCGGCGAGATTGCTGACGAGTTGGACGCCGCCGAGCCGTTGGTGGCACGAATCCAGCAGCGTGCGCTGGCATCGGATCCTACCCGCGTCTTTGGCGCGATCGAGATTGCGCTCCGCGACCCTGATGTTCCAGCGGCCCAGATCGTGGCGGCGCTCGATCAGCTGGAGACGAAGAACCCGGGCGATCCGGTGCACTGGGCGCGCATCGGAGATGCCTGGTGGGCTTTCGAAGCCCGCCATCCCGACGAAGCCGAAGGGCGAGCGGCGGCGGCCTATCATCGCGCGATCGAGCTCGATCCCACCAACGTGAGGGCGACCGTGGGGCTCGCAGCGACGTTCGGCGACTCGTTCGAGGATCACGCCGCAGCCGCCATGCTGCTCCGGCGCGGGGCGACGGAGGCTCCCGGTGTAGCGAGCCTGGAACTGACGCTCGCGAATCGCCTCGCTGGGGCGGGACAACACCGACAAGCCGCCGCCGTGCTCCGTCGACTCGCACGCCGGCCTCACCTGGAAGCCATCGTCGCGAGTGAACGCCTGACCGCCGCGCTTTCTCGGAGTGGTGTCGAACTGGCCGATCTCGACGGCCAGCTCTGGGAAGCCCAACTGCTGGTTCGAACGCCGCAGCGGGGCGCCGAACTCGAGCAATTGGCGCCCTGGCTCGAGGTCAGCGGCAGTGCCGGCCTCGGCGAGGCCCCGAAGCACGACGTCGTGGTGATATTCGACTTCTCCTTGGCGACCTTGGCACCGTCTGGCCAGGATGTGAACGGGAACGGCGTCGTGGGTCGGGAAGCCCCGGTCGTCGATCGCGTGGTGTCGCCATTCCCGTCCAGGAGCCCGATCAGCCAGGCGGCGCCGCGAATCCTGACGACCGATCGCGGCGACTCGATCCTCGCGGCACAGCGATACGTTGCCGCCGATCTGGCGAGCCAACTCGATCCAGCGACCACGCGTGTCGCTGCCCTGGCCTACGCGACGAAAGCCATGGCCATCGCACCCTTCGGCCCGCCCGAGGTCGCCGCCACGGCGATCGACGAGTTCGCGTCGGGCGTCGTGGCTCCGAACGCAGCGGGGATCCACCACGGCCTCCTCGCTGCGCTGAGCTTCCTGACGACGGATGAGCCGCCAGATCCGCAAAGACGCACCAGCATCCTGCTGGTCTCGGGCCAGCCACCCGGGAGCCCGAACTTCAGGCGCGCCAAGCGCCAGGCAGTCGAGATGGCAACGATCTTGGGCCAGCTCGGAACCCCTGTTCACACCTTCTCGGTGGGCCGCTTCGGCGAAAAGCGGGTGGGTTCCTTGCTGCTCGCCGTGAGCGCGGCTTCCGGCGGGACGCACACCCCGGTCCTCGAGGTTACCGAGGCCCGCCTCCCGAACCTCGACGTCCGGCTTGCCGGTCTCGAAGTCGTCGAGATCCGAAACACCACCACTGGTGCAGACGCTCGCGCCGCGCGTGTCTTCGCCGACGGTAGCTTCGACGCGATCGTGCCCCTGACGCCCGGCGAGAACCAGATCGATATCGTTGCGCGGCTTGCCGGCCGCGCCCCGCTGCGTGAGACCCGAATGGTCCGATACGTCGTTCCCGAGGAGCCGACGTCGGCACATCGGCGTCGCGCCGCCGTTCTTCTGTGGGAGCTGCGCAATCGCAGCATCGAGGTCGCAACGCGCCTGCAGATCGCCGAGGCACAGTCGCCGAACATTCCGGCCAGCGACACAGCCGGCGACGGGCTCCTGGCCGGCGAACAGCGCACCGAGCTCAGCATCGAGGTGCTGCCCGAGCCAGAAGCGATAGCGCCCAGCGACGTGCCGGGCATGTCCACGGGCCCGTCGGCCAGCGATGAAACCGGGACGGACGTCGCGGCACCGCCGCTTCCCAGCGCGAACTGACGCGGACTAACGTTCCGACCGGTCGCCGAAGAGGGTTCCCAGCAAAGAGCGCCTTGCCGCAGGGCGCTGCACACGCGGCTGGTCGCGGGCGGATCGATCGGTGGTCGAGCCGAGGTCCAATGCCTTGGCGACCTCTTCAGCGAGTTCGCGCAGTTGGCGGTGAACCGCGGTGCCACGCCCATCGAGCAAGACCGGCCGCGCGCGCGAAGTACCCGATTGCAACGCCTCGACCCTTGGACTCCTCGAAATCGACGTTTCGAAGCGGGGCCAGAGCCTGGCATCGACCTTGCCGATCAATCGTTCGTAGAGGTCGCGTCCCTCGCGATCGATGCGCGTGCGGCGATCGACGAGCGTCAACAGCACGCGTGCACGAGCGGGTACGCCGCCGTCGCGGGCCAACGTCTCGAAGATCTTGCTGGCCTCGTCGAGGGAGGCCTGGTCGGCCACCGGCACGATCACGAGATCGGCGGCCCGTAGTGCCGCACGGGTGAGTTCTTCGAGATCACTCTTGCAGTCCAACACGTAGAGACCCGGGTGACTGCACCGCTCGATCATGCTCGAGAGGATGCGCGGATCGCGGGCGCGCGACTTGAGGGGCCCCGCATCCGGCGGACTCGGAATGTAGTAGACACCGTACTCGCCGAGGCGAAGCGCCCGGTCGAGACTGCGCTCGGAAAATGCGTGCTTCAGATTCGGCGCGTCGGGATCCCGCCCACCGATCGCGAACATCCGATCGATCCCGATCTGGTCATCGAGCCCGATCAGCTGAACCGAAAGATCCTCGTGGAGAGCACGCAGATAGACGGCCAGATTCGTGGCGACGAAGGTCTTGCCGACGCCGCCCTTGTTCGACGCGACGGCAACCACGGCTTTGCGAGCCGGCGTCTCGGACGGAATGGAGGGGGGAGCAGCCACACGACCGAGGGTAACGCTCTGCCGATCGGCTAGCATCGCAGCATGTCGGCCCTGGGGATCGTTCCTGCCCGCTACGCGGCGTCGCGCTATCCCGGGAAGCCGCTCGTCCTGATCGCCGGGCGCCCGATGATCCAACACGTGGTCGAAAATGCGCGCCAGGCGAAGGCACTCCGGGACGTCTGGGTCGCCACCGACGATGAGCGGATCGCCGAGGCCTGCCGCGACTTCGACGCCCACGCCGTGCTGACTTCGAAGGATCATCCGACCGGAACCGACCGGCTCGCTGAGGTGGCCGCCGACGTCGACGACGAGTTCATCGTGAACATCCAGGGCGACGAGCCCTTGATCGAGGGCTTCGTGATCGATGCGGCGGTCGACGCGCTCCGCGAGGCGGCGGAGGCCCCGATGTCGACCGTCGTCCATGCCGCCGGCCCGACGACGGCTGACGATCCCAACCGCGTAAAGGTGGTTCGAGACGTCTCCGGGAACGCGCTCTACTTCTCGAGGAGCGCGATCCCCTACCCGCGCGGCGAGGCACTCGCGCTCTGGCAGCACGTCGGGCTCTACGCCTATCGACGCGAGTTCCTGCTGCACTACGTGACGCTCGATCCCACACCGCTCGAACGGGCCGAAGCGCTCGAGCAACTGCGCGCCCTCGAACACGGCTTTCGGATCCGCTGCGCTGTCATCGACGGTTGGGAGAGCGTGCCCGTCGATACGGCGGAAGATCGCGACCGCGTAGAAGCCATCCTGGCCCATCGCGAGCGCGGCTAGGGGTGTCCACCCGCGAGGGATCTTCGCGGCTCCCGTTCTGGGTGGCCGCGGCACTCTTCTTCCTGTCGGGCAGCGGAGCCTTGATCGTCGAGACCAGCTGGCTGCGCTGGTTCCGGGGGGCATTGGGCGCAACCGCACCCGCGGTCTCCGCGACGTTGGTGGCGTTCTTCGCCGGCCAGGTACTCGGCGCCCTCCTCGGAGCGCGGCTCGCCGCCAGAACCAGACGACCACTGGCGAGCTACGCGGCGCTCGAAGCCATCGCCGCGCTCGCGTGCCTCGCTGTCCCCGTGTTCCTCGCGTCGACGATGAGCGGCGTCGATCGCTTCTACGACGACGGTCGGGCTTCGTTAGGCGCGCTCAGCGCGGCTCGCTTCGCCGCTGCCATGCTCGCCAGTCTTCCGGCGAGCATGGCCTTCGGCGCCACCTTTCCGGTGCTGGCGGCCGCTGCCACGGACCGCGCCAGGCACATGGGACAAACCGCCGGAGGGCTCTACGCGATCAATACCGCCGGTGCGGCCCTGGGCGCTTCGCTGGCAACCTTCCTACTGCCGGCGCTGGTCGGTATCAGCGGTACGCACATCGTCGGGGTCAGCTGCCTGGTCGCGGCGGCGATCTCCGCCTGGCTCGCCGAGCAGCGTTTCCCGCCGGCCTCACCCATCGAAGCACCAGACCGCCGGGTCGGAGCGCGCCCGGGTTCCCGGGCTGGCGCGATCGCGTTCGCCTCGGGCTTCGGCGTGTTCGCGGCACAGGTGCTGTTGACCCAGGCCTTCTCGCGCGTCCTCAATCAGTCGAGCTTCGCCTTCGGTGCCGTCCTCGTCACCACCCTCGTCAGTCTGGCCCTGGGTGCCGCGCTGGTGACCCGCTTCGGGCAGCGACGCCCGGCGCGCACCCTCGCGTGGATGGCCCTGGGAGCCGCCTTCGGATTCGCCGTGCTCCCGGGCGTGTTCGTCGCAGGGACCGATGGCCTCTCGTACCTCGGCAGCGACCGCGCGTATCCGGCCTACCTGTTCGCCGCCTTCGGGCTGGCGGCGCTGACGGCGGGCCCTGCCCTGCTTGCCGCCGCCGGCGTCTGGCCCGCGCTACTCGCCCAGGTCGGCGCTGCCAACGACGGCGACGGACGCGCTGCCGGAAGCCTCACAGGGCGATTGCTGGCGATGAATACGATCGGGGCCATCGTCGGCGCCCTGGTCGCACCGTGGATCCTGTTGCCGAGACTTGGGCTGTGGGGCGCGTTCACCGCCGTGGCGGGGTCATACGCCGTCATCGCCGTGATCGTGGAGGCGCCCGGACGCGCACTGCGCGGCGGGGTGATCCTCGCAGGCGCCATCGGCATCGCCCTGGGCGCCCCGCCAACGGCATTGCCGGTGCTCCGTCTGGAGCCGGGAGATCGCCTGCTCGCGAGTTCATCGAGCGCGGCCGGACTGGTCGCCGTGATCGAACGCGACGGCGGTCGCTTGATCCAGACCGACAACCACTATGCCCTTGGCGGAACGGCCGATACCGTCCATCAGGAACGCCAGGGCCACCTTCCCCTGATCCTGCACGGCCACGCAAAGCGCGCCCTCTTCCTTGGCTCGGCCACGGGCTCGAGCGCGGCCGCCGCCCTCTCCCACGACGTCGCGGAACTCGTGCTGGTCGAGATCGTTCCCGGCGTCGCAGCGTCCGCGGCCCGTTGGTTCGACGCGTCGAATCGGGGCGTGCACGGCGACCCGCGCACCCGCGTCGTGTTGGACGATGCGCGAAGCTATGTGCGCGCCGGCCGCGAATCCTTCGACGTGATCGTGGCCGACCTGTTCGTCCCCTGGCGTGCGGGAACCGGAGGGCTCTACACCCGCGAACACTTCGAGGCGATCCAGCGTCGGCTCGCCCCCGGCGGACTGTTCTGTCAGTGGCTCCCGCTGTATCAGCTGAGCGAGGCGGAACTGCAATCGATCTTGACGACCTTCGCCGACGTCTTCCCGGAGGGTGTCGCCTTCCGTGGGGATTTCTTCGGTAGCCACCCGATTCTCGCGTTGGTCGGCGGACGCGAACTGCGCATCGATGCCTCGGCCACCAGCCGCGCTGCGGCCAGACTGAGCACGCGCGGCGTAGCGGATCGCTGGGTGACCCATCCCTTCGGGCCCTGGGCCCTCTACGCCGGCCCACTGGCCGGCGTTGCAGCGCTCTGGAACGAGACGCCCAGGAATCTCGACGACCACCCCACGGTCGAACTGCTCGCCGCGCGCCAGCATGCCGGGAGCGGCAGAGGCGGCGTCCGCCCCTTCATCGGGACCGCACTCACGCAACTCAGCAAGACCTTGAGGGAGAGCGCGGACGCGCTCGGAGCCGAACCGATCCGGGGGTTCGGCCCTGCCGAGCGCCGAGCAGCCGAGGGCGGGCATGCCTTGCAGACGGCCTCGGCGCTGTGGGTGTCGGGTCGGGAACGACCCGCCAGCAGCGCACTCGAAGCAGCCGCGGATCTACTCCCGCCGGAGCTTCTGGCGCGAGCGCCCGCGGATCCGACCGTCGCCGAAGTCTGGCACGACCATGCGATCGACTGACGGGCGGCGCCCGGCGCCTAACGTGTGGTGCCTGAGGCACCCTGGATCAAGGACTCATAGAAGCCGATGATGTTCGGGTAGTCCTCGACCGCGAGCCGTTCGTCGGTGCCATGGACCCGGCCAAGATCGTCTTCCCCCAGCCTGAACGGCGTGAAGCGATAGGAATCGTCGGCGATGCGGCCGTAGTGTTTGCTGTCGGTACCACCGAGGACCAGCGCGGGTGCCACGATCACGCCGGGTGCGGTGCTTTCGACGGCAGCCCGGATCGCTTCCCAGGCCTCGCCCGAATCGCTGGCAACCTTGGAGGCCTCTCTGCCCTCTTCGATTTCGATCTCGATCTCCGGGTCGTCGATGATCTCGCGCACGGCTTCGACGACGCCGGCCACGGTGTCGCCGGGAACGACCCTGAAATTGACGGTGGCCGTGGCACTGGTCGGCAACACGTTGGCCTTCACGCCCCCTTCGACGATCGTGATGGCCGTCGTGGTACGAATCATCGCGTTCATCGAGGGCGTTTCGGAGAGGATGCTCTCGAGGACCCCACCCAGCGCCCAACGTTGGGAGATCACGAAGCCCTGGATCCCGGGCAGGTGCGGCCCGAGGGCGTCGAACATCGCGTTGGCAACGCTTCCCATCCGGGTCGGCAGTGGCGTCTCGTCGAGTCGCGCGACCGCCCGGGCGAGCCGCGGAATCGCGCCGTCCGGGGTGGGAACGCTCGAATGGCCACCGTCCGCCGTCGCCGTCAGGCGCAAGGTCAGAAAGCCCTTTTCGGCGACACCGATCATGGCCACCGGTTTCTCGAGCCCGGCGATTCCACTCACGATCGCCATGCCTTCATCGAGACTGAACCAGAGCCGCACGCCGCGTGATTCGAGGAGCTCGGTGATGCCTGCCGCACCGACGTCGCCACCGAGTTCCTCGTCGTGCCCGAAGGCCAGATAGACGGTGCGCTCAGGGGCGAAACCGCTCGTGAGAAGCGCTTCGACCGCTTCCAGGGTGGCGAGCACGCCCACCTTGTCGTCCAGGGCGCCACGTCCCCATAGATACCCGTCGGCAACCACGCCGCCAAACGGCGGCTGGCTCCAGCGCTCCTCGGTTCCGGGAATTACCGGGACCACATCGAAGTGCGAGGTCAGCAGGATCGGGGCCAGGCTCGGATCGCTGCCACGCCAGGTGAATAGCAGGCTGTAGTCGGCGACCCGTTCGCGCTCGAGCGTCGCGTGGGTCTTCGGGAACGCTGCCTCCAGATAGCGATGGAGTTCGCTGAAGGGTTCCGGGTCGAAATCGGTCGGATTCTGGTGGGAGATGGTCTCGAAGCGAAGCGCGCCCGAGAGCCGCTCGATGGGACCTTCTGCGGCAGCGGAAATGGCAACGAGAATCGAGAGCGAAAGCACGCTCAGCAAGCGCATGAGGGCCCCTTGATCCATTCGATGCCCGGTGCCACGGGCAGCCCCTCGGTGCCAACGACTCCGGATCCACGAGGATCGGAATAGGCGGGAGCTTAGTCCGTCGCCGCGCCGTGGGGGCGGATCCGACGCCTGGCCAGACGCCCCGAGCGGCCAACGGGGAGAGCGAACCGCGGCGCGACTCCACCCGGACGGGGTAGGAACTCGGACCATCCAAGTTCCGATAGAGCCACGCCGCGGTGAACACTCTCACCCTGCGAAGCCCGATCAACTTGCCACGCGCAGGGATCGCTGCGCGGTGCTCCAGATCACATTTTCAGGAGGATCCGGGGAAATCTGCCGCGCAGCCGTACGGAGACGGAAGCTCGACCCGGCCGCCGCTCCGACCCTCGACGCCGAATCGCGGTGCGGGCAGAGAAAACCCCGGGAGCGGTTCGCGGGCCTGAGCCCGATCCCCTATTGCGGCTACGGCGTCCGCGCTCCCGGGGGCGGTGGACTGGGACTGGCGTCCCCGACATTCACCGAGAAGAAAGAATTCTTCGGCAGTGTGTGTCGTTTCGTCTGGAGCCGTGGGCTCCTGGCGAAACGCGACCGCGCGTTAAGACGCCGCCACCTCACTCGCCATAGTCTTAGGTTGGTCCAATTCTTTCACCTCCTTATATCGGCGTCGGTTTCACTGACGAACCCCAGCGTTCGCCTCCAGTCCCGGTTTAGGAAGGCGCCGTTCCAACCGCCCCGAGCCGCCCGCACGAGCCGATGGCCCGATTGGACTTGCGAAGGAGTGAGCTCCGCTGGAGATCACCTTATAGGACCGGCGTTGCTGGGTCTACTCGGAAGTTTGATCGAGGTTGTGCCCCGCGTGTCGGGGGCGGGGGCCTTTCGCTCATGGCTCGCACGTAGCGCTTGGGCATCAGGTATCGGGGAGTCGTTTGGGAAGGCCGGGATGTCTGGGGCGTTTTCTGCTGCGCTTTACTTCGCTGCAGGCCCCCGCCCCCGACACGCTCCGGGGTTGCTCGGTGGGTGATCCGTGGGGGGAGCATGTACGGGGGACGGTGCTCTCCAGCGGAGGAGTGGGTGGGGTGGGGGTGGGGGGGTAGAATCCGCCGCCTTGAGTGAACGGATGCGGCGACGATGAGCTTGGAAGTAGAGCAGCAGACTGCGGTGTTGTTGGTGACTTGTGCTGATGCGAAGGGGATCGTGGCGGCCTTGGCGCAGGTGCTACACGGGCACGGGGCGAACATTCTCGATGCGGATCAGCACACGGACCCCGTCGCCGGCCAGTTCTTTCAGCGGATCCGCTTCGATCTTTCGGACCTGCTGACCGATCGAACCAGCCTCGAGACCGGCATTGGCGAAGTCGGCGAACGCTTCGGCATGGCCTGGCGGATCGCCTATGCCGGCGCGACCAAACGGATGGCGATCTTCGTTTCGAAGTACGACCACTGTTTGTGGGACCTGCTGCTGCGCCACCGGGCCGGCGAGTACAGCTGCGAGATTCCCCTGATCGTGAGCAATCACCCGGACCTGGCCCCGATCGCCGAGCAGTTCGGGATCCGCTTCGAGGTCGTCCCGATCACGAAGGAAACCAAACGCGCGCAGGAGACGCGCGAGGTGGCCCTGCTCGAGGAACTTGGAATCGATCTGGTGGTGATGGCGCGCTACATGCAGATCCTGTCGGGCGAATTCACCGGGCACTTCCCTTCCCGCATCATCAACATCCATCACTCGTTCCTGCCCGCCTTCATGGGTGGTCGTCCCTATCACCAGGCGGCCGAACGCGGCGTCAAGCTGGTCGGCGCCACCGCGCACTATGCAACGACAGACCTCGATGAAGGACCGATCATCGAACAGGACGTGGCGCGTTCGTCGCATCGCGACACCGTGCGGGATCTGATCCGGAAGGGACGCGACCTCGAGCGAACCGTGCTCGCCCGCGCCGTGCGTTGGCATCTCGAGGACCGGGTGTTGGTCTACCAGAACAAGACGGTGGTATTCGATTGAACGCGAACCTGCGTGTCACGGTGTTGTTCGTGCTTGCATTGTTGGTCGCGGCGATGTGGGCGGCCGCATTCGCGTCAAAGGAACAGGAACGCGAGATCTCCGGGGTCGTTCCGCTCGACCCCCGCGCATTCGAGGCGCTCACCCTGGTGGTCGCCGGATCTGGCGGAACTTTCGAGAACCACTGGCGGCGTGGACCGGCACTGGTCGTCGGCCTCGGCGAGGAACTCGTGCTGGTGGATGCCGGGCGCGGTGTGAGCGAATCGCTCCGAGCCGCGCGGATTCCCGCCAATCAACCGCGCACGCTGCTGTTGACCAGTCTGGCGCCCGAAAATGTACTCGGCCTCGACGACCTCTGGCTCGATGCCTGGTTGCGCGCACCGACGGAACCGTTGCGAATCTACGGCCCCGCCGGTACCCGGTCCTTCGTCGCGGGCCTGCAGACCGCCTACCAGACGCCGGCCGGAATCCTCACGGAGGCATGGGCACCTGGAGAGGCGGGCCGTCGCATCGAAGTCACCGAATGGTCCGGCGGCGAGACACTCGAACTGGGCGCACTCTCGATCCGCAGCGCCGAACTCGCCGGCGCGGCGACCCCGTCGCTCGGTTACCGGATCGAAGGAGGCGAGCGAGTCATCGCGATCGCGGTCGCGGGCTCCGAGACGGAGAGCGCGGTGGCGCTGGCTCGTGATGCGCATGTGCTGGTCCTCGAAGGAATCTACGGCGATTCCCTCGAGCAGGCTCGGCAAGCGGACGTCGAGAATCTGGACGGCATCCTGGCGGAGGCTGCCGGTCACCGGCTCGTCGAAGACGCCGGCCGGATCGGGACCGAGGCCGGCGCCTACTCGATCGTGTTGACACGCCTGCGGCCGCCGCCCGTCTTCGACTTCCAGTTCGAGCGTCTGGTCGGCGAGACCTTTCGCAACGGGCCCGTGGTCATCGCCGAGGACGGCGAAGAACTCACACCCTGACGCCGGGCGCCTCCGGGAGTTCGGGCTCGTCCGGCAGCCCGCCAGCGTCGGGCCGATCGTCGCGCGCGCGCTCGCCCTTGTAGCGTCTTCGCTGCTCGCGCAGGTAGCGGTCCTCCGGCGAGATGCGTAGCGCTTCGGCATTGACGGCCAGTGCCTCGTCATCGCGCCCCTGGACGAAGTAGACCTCGGCCAGGGTGTCGAGGATGTGTGGATAGGCCCGCTGGCTCGCCTGCACCGCGCGTTCGGCGAGCTGCTCGGCGAGTTCGAGCAGCCCCCCGGTCGGCTCTTCGGCGATCGCGATGGTCCAGGCCGCCTCGTTGAGTTCTTCCGGCGTCGGGTCGGATTGTTCGAGCAAGACCAGCGCTCGTCTCTCCCAGGTCTGCTCGAAATCCGCGGCCGCGAGGCCGGCCATCGCCAGGGCGACCAGCACCGCGAGCCCGGCCAGCCCGTTGGCCGCACGGAGCCAGCTCGACGCGGGCCGTTGCTCTGGCGCCTTGCTGGAAACCAGCGCCACGAACGCGGCCCCGAACAGGAACCCCCCCGCATGGGCGGCATGGGCGACCATCGGGACGAACGACAGGATCACGGCATCGAGCGCGACGGCCCCGATGAACAGTCGACGGGGCAAACGCCAAAGGGCCGGGAGCGACTCCGGAACCCGCAACTCGAGAACCAGCAAGGCGCCCGCAAAACCGGCAACGACGCCCGACGCACCCTGCGCCTCGGGGTAGCTCATCCAGATGCAGCCGAGCGCGGCGCCGAGAGCGGCGAGCGATGTGGTTGCCCAGGCGAGCCCTCGACCAAGCGACAACTCGACGAGATCGCCCAGGATCCAGAGCGCGGCGGCGTTGAGGAGCAGATGCATGGGATGCGTATGGACCAGATGCAGCGTCAGCAGTCGCCAGTACTCGCCGGACTCGACCAGGCCCGCCCGGAACGAGAGTTCGGATGCCAGATTCGGGAACCACAGGGCGAGGCCGGCGACCAGCATCACCATCGCGGTGAGCGAGCGACCCAGCAGGGGCCGAGATGTCTGCGTGACACGTCGATCGAGCGCGTCCATGCGCTCGAGCCGTTCGTCACCCCGGGAGACCCGGGCGATGGACGCGCGCAGCGCGGCGGTCAGCGCGCCCATCTGGGCGGGATCGCGCAACGCCTGGGCAGACAGGACTTCGATGCCCCGGGTGCTCGCGATCACGAGGCCGCGACCGCTCTGCCAGAGGTGGGTCATCTCGCGGTAGGGCGTGAAGCGACTGCCGGTCTTGAACCAGCGACGCCGCGTACCCGTCGGGTAACGAACCCCGGTCTCGAACAGCTCCACATCGGCCCCGCGTGTGGTCGCGAAGCGAACCGAGCCCTCCGACGTGGGACCTGACATGCGAGGGATACTAGCCGGCCCGCTCGTGGTGACCCGGCGGTCGGATCTCAGTCGGCGCGGGGTACGGCCAGCGACGGGAAGACCCGTGCGAAGGCCAGCCAGACGAGGCCGAACAGTCCGAAGAAACCCAGCGCCACACCGACCTGGACGCTGCCCAGGAAGGCCCAGGTGTCCTCGGGCACCAGCGAGGGCCACACCAGGACGTTGCGCTCGAGCCAGAAACCGAACAGCGAGATCGAGGCGATGGTGGCCAGGAACCACGGTGTCTTCTTCGGGCGCTGGCCCAGCAAGCACCAGAAGGGGATCACCCAGACGCAGACCCAGGCGAAGAGCGTCACGCGAACCCAGGGCTCGCCGAGGATCCGCTCGGACCAGCCTTCCCAGTACCAGGTGGCCTGGAGGAACTCTGTTCCCAGCCGATCCCGGAAGAACTGCGTCTCTTCCGGAAGGTTGCCGTACCAGATCACGATGTACTGGGAGAAGAACAGGTACATCCAGAAGATCGAGAAGGCGAAGATCAACTTGCCGAGGTCGTGCATACGGTCGGTGGTGATCTGGCCCTCGAGCCCAGGGTAGTTTCGATGCAGGACGGCCAGCAACGTGGTGGCCGAGATCGCGGACAAGAACCCGCCCCAGGCGAAGTAGGCACCGAACAGGTTCGAGAACCAGGTGGGCTCGAGCGACATGATCTGGTCGAAAGCGATGATCGACCAGCCGAAGGCGTAGACGAGCGCGATCAGGGGCGCGAGGTTCTTCAACTTGCGCGCGCTCTCGGCGGCTTCCTCGGCGTCACCCTTCCAGTCGGCCGTCCAGCTCTCGATCATGCGGCCGGCGAATCCCGTGGCCGTGGCTCCACGAAGTGCGGGACGCAGCGACGCGCGCAGGAACAGGAACGTCAACACGGTGAGCAAAGCCAGCACGCCGAGGTCGACGATGGCAAGCCGTGCAGGGTTGAGCCAAGCGGCCTTCCAGGGCAGGGCTTCGACGACGCCGTGGAAATCCGCGCGCCAGGGATAGATGTAGGAGGCGCCGCCGAACCAGCCGATCAGTCCCATCACGAAGGTGACGGGCACGAAGGCGGCGAGGGCTTCGGCGATGCGGCGAATCGGGCCAGGCCATTGCGCGCCCACGATCACGAACGCACAGGCGATGATCAGGCCGCCCTGGCTCAGGGCACCGAAGTACAGATAGTTGACGTGGAAGGCGCGCCAGGCCGTGGCCGGGTCGTTCGCGAGGCCAACGATGAAGGCGATCAGTCCGAGCCCGGCGAGCGTGCCGAGCACGACGGCGGGTGCCTTCGGCAGCGAGCGCGGGCTCGCCTGGTCCACATAAGCAGCAGCGGCGCTCACGGCTTGCCTCCGTTCTGCAAGTACCGCACGTAGTTCACGATATGCCAGCGATCTTCGCTGGGAATCCGCTGATAACTCGGCATCCGGGTGCCGCCCGCACGAATCAGGTTGTAGATATATCCGTCAGTGCGACCCATGGCCGTGACCAGCGGGAAGACGCCCGCGAAGGGCCCCGTGGTCGGACCGGCCATCGAGATCGGGCCATCGCCCATCCCTGCCGAACCGTGGCAGGTCTCGCAGTAGATCTCGTACTGCTCCTGGCCGCGCGCCAGCGAGCGGAAATCGTCGCTGGCGAGAGGGTTGAGGAAGGCGTCCGCAGCCGGGTCGTACTGCCCCACCGCGGGGACTTCCGCGTCGATCGCCACGGCGCCTTCCGGCGGCGTGAACGGATCGACCTGATCCTGGAACTGCACGCGCTCGAAGGCTTGGATGGCCTTTTGCCATTTCATCTGCGGGAACCAGGACTCGCTCCACTGCTCCCAGCAACCAACGCTACCCGACACCAGCACGATCACGAGGGCGGTCAGCGCGTGGATCGACTTAGGCTTCGACAACGTTGACCTCCTTCGAACCGTGGGCCTTGAGCATGGCGTCGACTTCGCTGACGTCGCGGTCGCTACAGCCCACCACCAGACCGAACTCCTCGGCGGAGAAGCGCGCGCTGTAGCCCTTGTCGGCTTTTCCGAAGCTTCCGTAGGGAAGCCCGCCGACGATGAGCAGACCCAACAACGTCGCCAGGCCGCCGAACAGGATCGTCAGCTCGAAGCCGATGATCGTGTAGGTGGGAATCGAAGCGAAGGGCTTGCCTCCGATCACCACGGGCCAGTCGTAGGACATCCAGATCGGCAGGGCGTAGCCAGTGACGACGCCGATCAGGCCGCCGATCAAGGTGTAGAGCCGCACCCGACTCGGCTTTTCATCGAGTGCGTCATCCAGCTCCGGGAACGCGGCGGGCGAGTAGATCTCGAGATCGGTGAAGCCACGATTGCGCAGCTTCTTTGCGCAATCGGCCACCGGGCCGGGCGCGTCATAGATTCCGACGAGCGACGGCATCAGTGACCTCCTCCCGCAGCATGGGCTCTGTCGTGGATCGCGAGCTCCTTCATCTCGGTGATCGCGATGACCGGGAAGAACTTCATGAACATCAGGAACAACATCCCGAAGAAGCCGAAGCTTCCCGCGAAGATCGTGAGCTCCGCCCAGGTCGGCGTGTAGGTACCCCAGACCGCCGGATCATATTCGCGCGTTAGCGACGTGATGATGATGACGTAGCGCTCGAACCACATGCCGATGTTGATGAACGTGGAGACCACGAAGATCGTCGGGACGTGGGTGCGGAACTTCTTGAACCAGAAGATCTGCGGGATGACCACGTTGCAGATGATCATGGTCCAGGTCGAGAACCAATAGGGCCCGAAGGCGCGCAACCAGAAGGCTGTCTGTTCCGCCTCGACGCCCGAATACCAGGCGATGAAATACTCGATGCCGTAGGCATATCCGACGATCCAAGACGTCAACAGCAGGAAGCGCGTCATGTTCTCGAAGTGATAGTCGTTGATGTACTCCTCGAGGCCGTAGATGCGGCGCACGGGGATCATCACCGTCAGCACCATCGCGAAGCCCGAGAAGATCGCGCCGGCCACGAAGTAGGGCGCGAAGATCGTGGCGTGCCAGCCGGGCACAATCGACATGGCGAAGTCCCAGGACACGACGGAGTGGACCGAGAGCACCAGTGGCGTGGCCAGGCCCGAGAGATGCAGCACCGAGCGGGTGTGGCTCTTCCATTGGGTGGAGGTGCCCTGCCAGCCGAGGGCCAGTGCCGTGTAGACCAACTTCTTCAGGCCCCGTGAGCGGTCGCGCAGGATCGCGAGGTCCGGGATCAGACCGATGAAGAAGAACACGATCGAGATCGTCGCGTAGGTCGAGATCGCGAAGGTGTCCCACTCGAGCGGGCTGCGGAAGTTCACCCAGAGGCCGCGCTGGTTCGGGTACGGCAGGATGAAGTAGCTCTTCCACATGCGACCGACGTGGATGCCCAGGAACTGGGCCGCGGTAAGCACCGCGAATACTGTCATCGCCTCGGCGCTGCGGTTGATGGCGTTGCGCCACTTCGCACGGAAGAGATAGAGGATCGCCGAGATCAGCGTCCCAGCGTGGGCGATGCCGACCCAGAACACGAAGGTGACGATGTAGGCGCCCCAGAAGATCGGGTGCGTGTAGCCACCGATCCCGAGGCCTTCGTAGACCTGGTAGACCCAGGTGGCGCCCGCCGCAACGACGGAAAGAACACAGGCGCCGAGCAGCATGAAATAGCCGGGACTGACCCCGTCCATCACGCTCATGATGTCGCGATTGATCGGCGATTCGCCGGGCGCGGGCGGCGGCGGCGGCTGCATGGAATCAGCGACGGCAGTGGCGGGAGGCGGCGTCATTCGTCCTTACCCTTCGACCTTGCCGCGATCGACCTTGGCCAGGTAGGTCACCGCGGGGCGGGTGTTCAGCACATGGAGCGCGTGGTAACCGCGCTTCGAGTCGGCGGCCTTGGAAACCGCGGAGTGATCGTCTCGCAGGTTGCCGAAGGTGATGGCTCCCGACGGACAGGTCTGCTGGCAAGCCGTTTGGACGGCGCCGTCGGCGATGACGGCGTCCCCGTCGTTCTTGGCCTCCTGGCGGGCGTACTGGATCCGCTGCACGCACATGGTGCACTTCTCCATCACGCCCTGACCGCGCACGGTCACGTCGGGATTCAGCCCGAGTTCCATCGGCGCCGGCCACTTGCCGCCAGCGGGATTGGCGGCGGAATCGCGGCCCCCGATCTGGTGATCGAAGTAGTTGTAGCGCCGGACCTTGTAGGGGCAGTTGTTCGCGCAGTACCGCGTGCCGATGCAGCGGTTGTAGATCATCCCGTTCAGACCTTCCTCGTTGTGGTAGGTCGCAATGACGGGGCAGACCGGCTCGCAGGGCGCCGCGCCGCAGTGCTGGCAGAACATCGGCGAGTTGCGCACGTCGCTATCGCCGAGCTTCTCGTTGCTGGCGTAGGAGAACTCACGCCCGACGTGCATCACGGCCTCGCCGTTTCCGGCCCAGCGATCGATGCGGATCCAGGCCATCTGGCGAACCAGCCGGGTCTCTTCCTCACCGACGCGCGGGATGTTGTTCTCGACATAACAAGCCGAGATGCAGGCGCTGCAGCCCGTGCACTTGTCGAGGTCGACGGTCATTCCCCAGCGGTACGGGCTCTCCTTGGCCGAGGCCTCGCCGGCCAGGTGGAAGGTGCGCTCGTACTGGGCATTGCTGGCGTCGTCAGCCGGGTCGTACGGCTGGTGGATCTCGTGGGCGAGCGCGCCTGTGCCGTGGCTGGCGCCATGGCCACCACCGTGACCCTCTCCGTGGGCACCCTCGGCGGGCGCCGCGTGTGCGTCGGCGGTCTCGGCAAGTGCCGCGAGCGTCAGGACTTCACCGAGTTGCCGGCCTCGCTTGTTGTCGTTGAACTGCAGCAGCGTCAGGCGGCGGAAGCGGCCCGTCTTCGAGACCTTGGCGGTCTCGGTGAGGAAGGCGCGACCTCCGGCCTCGTCGACACCGTCGGCGGGCAGCAGGTCGAGCACGTTCACGCCGCGCGCAGTACCGGGGAGGCCCTGCCCTGCCTTCGAAGCGAAGTAGCCGACCGTATGGCCCTGGCCCGTCGGAATCGCGATGACGTCGTCGCGGATGCCACCGCGCGGATAGACGGCGACATCCAGGGAACCGGCCGAGGTGGCGACGGAAACCACATCGCCCATCTCGAGATCGAGGGCCTCTGCGGTGGCCATGCTGATCTCGGCCCAGCTGTCCCAGGCAACGGAGGTCACCGGGTCCGGGATCTCTTGCAAGAGCGGCAGTGCCGCACCGGTTCCATCCCCCAGGAACGGGCTCGGATAGGCAAGCAAGGTGAAGTCGCCGTCGCCGGTCAGGATGGGCGCGGCCACGTCGATCGCGATGGCCTCCGGCGCGCCTGCGACAGCTGCGACTTCGCTCACGACGAAGCCTCGCATCAGGCTGGCGCGGACGTCGGCACCGAGGCTGGCTTCCACCGTGTCGCGGAAGCTTCCGCTCGGCAGGTTCTGTGCGGCGTCGCCGCCCAGGCTGCGGCGGATCTCGTTGAGCGCGTCGGGCACGGCCCTGGTGTCGTAGATCGGGCTCAGCGTCGGCTGGATCAGGCCCCGGACTCCGGCGCGGGAAGTGCGATCGCCCCAGCTCTCCATCGGTGCGTGGGCCGGCAGGACCAGACCGGCGAGCGCCGAGGTCTCGTCATTGGCGGTGGCGAACGAAACCACCAGGCCGACCGAGGCCAGCGCCTCGTCGAAGCCGGACGCTGATGGCAGCGAGTAGACCGGGTTCGCGTCATGGACCAGCAGCACGCCCACCTTGCCGCCCTGCATCGCCTGCACCAGTGCCAGCACGTCGGCATAACGTGCGGTTCCGGGCGTGGCGGCGACGCTGACGCTGGCGCTCCCGACGACCCGGTTCAGCAGCAGTACGGCGGCGTTGGCACCAACGGCGCGGCGGCTCGCGACAGCCGAGCCCGGCGGAAGTGCAACGGCCTTCTTTGCCTTGGCCAGTGCTGCGCCGAGGCGTTGGATCGTTTCGACCGGAACATCCGAGGCGGCGGCAGCCGCGCTGATATCCGCGCCTGCGACGGCGGCGACGACGGCGGCGTCGGCACTGGCCCCCGCATCGAGCGCGGCCTTGGCCAGCGCCAATGCGAGCAATCCCTCGCTACCGGGCTTCGCGGGCAGCCACTCGTCCGAGGACGATGCGGTCACCGACAACCGGGCGCCGATGTAGACCAGCTTGGCGCCACCGTGCGGGTTCTTTTCGATGTCGCGCGCGTCGGACCATTGGCGGGCGTGCTCCACCGGCGAGTGGCCGGTATCGAGCACTTCGGAGCCGAAGTCGATGATCAGATCGGCGCCGTCCAGATCGAAGACGGGCTCGCCGGCGACGCCATGGACCTGTTGCGTCGCTGCGCGAAGCGCTTCATTGGCGAACGGCTCGTAGACCGTGCGGCCTCCGCCCCCGATCGCGGTCACGAAGCCATCGATCGTGCGCGAGGCGAGCGGCCCGGGGTTGCCACCCAGCACGTGGGTCTTGGCCGGCGCCTTCTGGATGGCCTGGGAGACGACGCTCAGCGCCTCGTCCCAGGAGATCGGCTCGAGTTCACCGGCGGCATTCCGGCGCATCGGGCTCTTGAAACGATCCGGGGAGTAGGTGCGCTCGATGCTCGCCTGGGCCCGCGCACAGAGTCGTCCCTGGTTCACCGGGTGGTCGGGGTTTCCCTCCACCTTGATCGGTCGGCCTTCGCGCGTCTTCACGTGGAGACCGCAGGCAACCGGGCACTCCGTGCACGTCGAGGCATACACCACCGGGTTTCCGGGAGTGATCTCTTCGGGCTGAACCACGTAGGGAATCAGCTTTTCGACGTGGTCGGAGCAGCCGGCGGCGGCGGCAGAGCCCGCGCTCACACCGACTAGCTTGAGGAAGTCGCGACGAACCAGTTCAGGCATCGAGGGTCCCTAGTAGTGGCAGGTCAGGCAGTCCTGGGACGCGCCGTTGTCTCGGTGACACTTCACGCACCAACCCATCTCGAGCTTCTGAGTGGGAAGGCCGTACTGCCAGAACTTCGTGTCCGGCGTCATATAGAGCTTGTCCATGTTTTCGACCGGCCCGTGGCAGGTCTGGCACTCGAACTCCGGGCCGCCGAAATCCTTGCTGCGGATGTGGGCCTGGTGCTGGAACTTCACGTGCTCGGGAAGCCGGTGGATCTGCACCCACTCGATCGACTTCCCGTTCTCCCAGTGTTCCTTGAGGATCTGGATGCCTTCGAGCTGGTCGTACTCGGCGGGGAACTGCGCATGGCAGCCCATGCAGAGTTCCACGGAAGGGACGCCGGCGGAGGCGGATCGATCGGTGCCGCTGTGGCAGTACTGGCAGTCGATCTCGAAATCACCGGCGTGGTGCTTGTGACTGAAGGCAATCGGCTGGATCGGGCCTTCCGACGCGGGATCCAGGGCCGCCTCGTGGGACTCGCAGGCCGCGAGCGTCGGGAACGGCCGGTCGAACTCGGCCGGAATCTCGATCTCCAGATGCGGATCTTCAACCTGCATGGCCTTGAGGCGTTGGGCGTCGCACACACTCTCGGCGACGAGGGAATCGCCACCTTCTGCGTGCGCTGCAGTGGAGCCCTGAAGCGCCGGGAACAACAGCACGGCTGCCCCCGCGAGCAGGATACTGACAAAAATGGAACGGCCGCGCGCGCGATGGGTTCCCATGACGTGGTCGAGTCGCCCCCTTCTTGATCGGAGAAGCACTGGCTGTAGGAGAAGAAGCCCGACGCCCACGAAGCTGGTGGCGTCGGGGGGTCCGCGTGAAATCCGCGCCCCTCCCCTCGCCTCGCCCGGGGGGTCAAGCGCTGGCGTATTTAGAACTTCACGCGTTCAGGGTCAACCCTCGTGCGTTGCGAAAACCCTCCTGAAACAGGGTTTTGCGAGCCATGATCGGCGCCTGCGGATGCTCGCCCGGGAGCCGGTTGATATGCTCGGTCTCCCCTCGCGCCGGCCAATCCCCCCGCCGGTGCGCCCCACACGCCCAGAGGAGCCCGGCTGCGCCGTGATCGACTTCCAACCGACGGAAGAGCAAGCCCTCATCCAGGAAACCGTTCGGCAGTTCGCCGAGAATGAAATTCGGCCGGTCGCGCGCGAATTCGACGAGAGCGCCAAGTTGCCCGAGGCGGTCCTGGCCCAGGCCCACGAGCTGGGGCTGGTCGCGAATGCGCTTCCCGAGGCCCTTGGCGGCGGCGGCGAACGCTCGGCAGTGCTCGGCGCGTTGATCGCCGAAGAACTCGCCTGGGGCGATCTGGCCATTGCCCTCGGCATCCTGTCGCCGGGCCTGGCGGCCCTCCCGATCACCGAGTTCGGGAGCCCCGCCCAGCAGGCGGCCGAACTGCCCCGCTGGCTCGACAGCGGCTACGCGCCCGGGGCTCTGGCCCTGGTCGAGCCACATTTCGGCGCCGACCCGTTCCGTCCGAAATCGACGGCGCGCAGGGAGGGCGACGAGTACCTGCTAGACGGGGCCAAGTGCCTGGTTCCCTGGCAGGAAGGCGCCGGCCCCCTGCTGGTGTTCGCTGACGAGGGCGGCACCGGTCAGGGCTTCCTGGTGCCGCCCGGGGCGGACGGACTGACGGCAAGTCGTTCGGAGTACATGGGCATCCGGGCCTTCCCGACGGCCGATCTTCAACTGGAGGCCGTGCGCGTACCCGCGAGCGCTCGGCTCGGAGCCGAGGCTGGTTCGGACCTGACGGCGATCGTGACGCGAGGCCGGGTTGCGATCGCGGCACTCGGACTCGGCGTGGCCCGAGCCGCCTTCGAGGTGGCGCGCGACTACGCCAAGGAACGAGAAGCCTTCGGCGTGAAGATCGCCCAGAAGCAGGCCATCGCGTTCAAGCTCGCCGACATGGCCATCGAGATCGACGGAGCGCGCTTGCTCACCTGGGAAGCCGCCTGGCGCCTCGACCAGGGGCGCGATGCGCTGCGCGAAGCCACCCTGGCCGTCCAGCAGGTCCGTAAAGTGGCCCTGGAAGTCGCCGACGGCGCGGTCCAGGTCTTCGGCGGCCACGGCTACATCCGCGAGTACCTGCCGGAAATGCACCTGCGCAACGCCCGCGGCCTCACATCCTTCGAATGCCTGGCGATGGTGTAGGGAGCCTAAATGCCGATCTCTTTCGATCTCACCGACAGCACCAGCCTCGCCCGTGACCACTTTCGCGCGATGGCCCGCGACCAGATGCGCCCGATCTCGCGCAAGTACGACGACCAGGAGCACGACCTGCCGACCGAATGGGTCGACTGGTACTGGCGCAACGGCCGCTCCGGAACGCCAAAGGGTGAAGGCCCCTCCGACGGCTTCATCCAGATCTGCGTGCAGACCGAGGAACTGTGTTGGGGCGATGCCGGGCTCTATCTGCGCACCCCCTTCGCGGGGCTCGGCGGTTCCGCCGTTTCGGCGGCTGGAAACAAGGAACAAAAGGCGCGTTTTCTCTCGGTCTTCCGAGGTGACGGCAACCCGGCCTGGGGCGCGATGGCCATCACCGAGGCCCAGGCAGGCAGTGACAGCGCGAACCTGCTGACCACCGCCGAGCGCGACGGCGACGCATACATCCTCAACGGAACGAAGATCTTCTGCACCGGAGGCGAAGGCGCTTCCCAGGTCGAGGGTGGCTTCGTCGTGGTCTGGGCCACGGTGGACAAGAGCGCGGGCCGCGGTGGCATCAAGGCGTTCGTAGTGCCGGCGGGAACACCGGGCATGACGCTCGTCGGCCTCGAGAACAAGCTCGGCATTCGTGCCAGCGACACGGCCACACTCCAGTTCGATGATTGCCGTGTGCCGGCCACGAACCTGCTCGGAAGCGCCGAGGTCAAGAAGCAGAAGGCGGAGCCCAGTGCCTCGAGCGGCGACAAGGGCTTCAAGGGCGCCATGGCGACCTTCGACGCCAGCCGGCCGATCGTGGCGGCCATGGCCGTCGGCGTAGGGAGGGCCGCGCTCGATTGCGTGCTCGAGGAACTGGCCGGTCACGGCATCGTGGCCCGCTACGACGCGCCGCCGACGGAACTCACCGCCATCGAGCGGGACGTGATGGAAATGGTAACCGAGCTCCAGGCCGCGCGCCTGCTCACCTGGCGAGCCGCAGCGATGATGAATGCCGGCAAACCCAACAGCCTCGAGGCATCGATGGCGAAGGCCAAGGCCGGCCTCGCCGTCACCCGGATCACCCAGAAGGCGGTGGAATTGCTCGGGCCCGCGGGCTATTCGAAGAAGCTGCTGGTGGAGAAGTGGATGCGGGATGCGAAGATCAACGACATCTACGAAGGCACCCAGCAGATCAACCAACTGATCGTGGCGCGCAAGATTCTCGACTATCCGTCGAGCATGCTTCGTTAGTTCTTGGAGAGGCCAGTCGACATGAGCGAAAAGTACACCGTGAGTCCGGACCTGATCGAGATCCTGGTCTGCCCAGAGACGAAGCAGCCCGTGCATCTGGCCAACGCCGAGGAGCTGGCGAGCATCAACACCCGCGTCGCGGGCGGCGACATGCGCAACCGCGGCGGCAACAAACCGGAACGCGCCTTCGACGAAGCCCTGATCCGCGAAGACGGCCAGATCGCCTACCCGGTCGAAGACGGCATCCCCGTCATGCTCATCGAAGAATCGATCGAACTCTAGGAGCGGGGACGGACTCCTCAAGTTTCAACTTTGCAAGTTTCCCTGTGGGGTAACTTGCAAAGTTGGAACTTGAGGAGTCCGTCCCCGCTCTTACTGCGAGAACTCGCGCTTCTTGAGCTCGCGGATGTAGGCGGCGAGTTCGGGGTCGGCGACGACGAGTTTCGAGACCTGTTCTTCGAACTCGGCGGCTTCCCGTTCGAGTGGCGTGTGATCGAGCGGCAGGCCCAGGTAGCCCGAGAGCTTGTGCAGCAGCGCGAGCATGCCGCGCGGATTCGGCGAGAGCGTGATGTAGTGCGGCAGCCCTGCCCACAAGCTCGTCACCTCGACGCCGAGCTTGGGCAGTTCCGACCCGAGCACGCCAACGATCCCGGTCGGGCCCTGATAGCCCGTTGGAGAGACGCCGAGTTCGGCAAGGCGCTCAGGCGGACCGAAACCCGAGACGTTCAACGGCCGCGTGTAGAGAACATCCGCGAGGAATGCGCCTAGCAACACGACCCGGCGGATTTGCAGCGTACGAATCAGGGCTTCGATCTCGCGGGTAAAGGCCTTCCAGCGCAGGTGGGGTTCCGAACCCAGTGCCGTCACGACGGCCACGTCACCGATCGTTCCGTAGCGCAGTCGGATCGACGGCCAGTCGAGTTCGCGAGCGCCCTCGCCGTCCATGCGGACTTCGGGCCGGCGGACCGTGAAATCGAAGAACTCCTCGGCGTCGATCTCCCCGAGCGGTGCGCTCTGGATGCCGTCATTCAGGAAGCGCACCGCACCGGTCGCCGACTCGCCGGCATCATTCCAGCCGTCGAAGGCAAGCACGAGTGTGGCGTCGGTGAGCTCGGGAATGATCTCGAGTGAGAGCGCTGGCGATTGGTCGGACTCCATGGCGCCAGAGTGACCGATCAGTCCTCGCCGCGCACGAAGCGATAGCCGTGGCCGCGAACCGACTCGATGATGCGCGGGTTCGACGGGTCCTCTTCGAGGTAGCGGCGCAAGCGCAGGATGAAGGTATCGACCACACGCGTCCGGGTGTCTGGCCGCAAGCCCCAGACGGATTCGAGCAACTCGCCGCGCGTGACCGGCTCTCCCTCGCGATCGACGAGCGCGCGCAGCAAGCCGGCCTCGCGCGGGGTCAACCGAATCGTTCCGGTCGGGGTTTCGATCTCGAAGCGATCGAATCGCACTACCACAGTGCCCTCTCTGCCCAGGCGAACTTCGGGCGCCGGCCCGTCTTCCGGCGCACCATCCCAACGCCGACGCCGCAGCAATGCGCGCGTCCGCACCAGCAGCTCGTCGAGCTTGAAGGGCTTGGTGAGATAGTCGTCGGCGCCTTCCTCGATGCCGCGCACGAGATCGGCAGGATCGTCCTTCGCCGTGAGCATCAGGATCGGCACGTAGTTCCCCGACGCCCGGGTTCGGCGCGCCACTTCGAAGCCATTCATCCCCGGCAGCATCACGTCGAGAATCACCAGGTCGAGGGGCGGATCGATTTGTACGCGTTCGGCCGCCGCGCTCCCCTGCTCGATGACCTCGACTTCGAATCCCTCGGCCTCGAGGTTGAAGGCCAAGCCTTCCGCCAGGTGGGCTTCGTCCTCGACCACGAGGATGCGCGGCATCAGGAAAGACCCGTCGCCGGTAGGCTCGGTGCCGCCGCCGGCTGGGCGCCGCCGGGCGCTGCACGCAGCACCACCCGGAAGCGACTGCCCTGGCCCGCGCCGCGACTCCAGGCGTCTACTCGCCCACCGTTGCGACGCACCAGCGCGCGCACGATGAACAGACCCAGTCCGAGGCCAGCCTGTCGTTGGACGTCGCGACCGGTGCGATAGAAGCGATCGAAGATCTTGCGCAGTTCCTGGCGCTCGATGCCGATTCCGCGGTCTTCGACCTCGACGGCCACCTGGCCGCCGGAGGATTCTTCGAAGCTGACCCGCACCTCCACCGAGGCTTCCGAATACTTCACCGCGTTCTCGAGCAGGTTCCGAAACACCATTCCGAGTTCAGCCTCATCTCCGAGCGCCGTCAGCGGACGTTTCCGCTCCATCCGAATCGCATCGGAATCGAGGGTGTGGCGGCGCGTCGTCTCCCCCACCGCCTGGCGCAGCAACTCGGTGAGGTCGAGAGGCGAACCCGGGCGCTGCTCGACCGGGCTGTCCGAGCGCGCCGCCGCGAGCACCTGGGTCACCGTCCGCTCCAGCCGCTCGACGTCTTCTCCCATTCGCGAGAGAAACGCTCGGCGGCGCTCGGGCGCCGGATCATGCCGATCCAGGGTCTCGAGGTAGAGCTTCAGTGCCGCGATCGGCGTCTTCATCTCGTGGGTCACGGCGTCCAGGAACGCCTGTTGTCGCTGGTTGAAGCGGATCTCGCGCACCAACCAACCACACAACAGCAGCAGCCCCACGATGATCAGCACGAAGAAGACCGAACCGAGGATGATCAGGAGCCAATGGGTTCGAGACAGGCCAGCCGTCACCGGTCCGAGGTCTCCGACGACGATCAGCTGCCAGCCCACGCCGAGCAGCAGGGCGACCACGCTGAGCGTGATCCCCAGCGCGAGCGGTAGGCCGATCGATCGGCGCGTCACGTCGAGCTTCCTTGCACACCGGAAGCGTCGTCGGGCCGGAGCCGTCGCGCAAGGCGTCGGCGCTGGTCCTGGCCAGCGAAGGCCCGAGCCGGGCCCAGGGACCCGGTCGCGAGGACGCTAGTCCGAAGCCGCGGGCTCGTCTGCGGGCTTATCGGCGGAGGGCGCGCTCGCCCGGGCCGCTCTCTTGCGCGGGCCAGCGGCCTTCTTCGTGGCCTTGCTGGCCGCCTTCTTGGTCGCCTTCTTGCGGGTCTTCTTCGCGGCGACCTTCTTGCGCGTGGTCTTCTTCTTCGTGGCTTTCTTCGTGGTCTTCTTGCGCGTCGTCTTCTTGGCGCCGGCGCCGCCCGTCTCGCCATCGCCGTCCTCGCCCTTCTTCTTGCGGGGTGGGAACTCGAAGCCGTGTCGGCCGGTTTCCTTCAGGACCAGGCTCGCCGAGAACGGCCGGCCGAAGCGCGAGGTGAAATCCTCGAGCACTTCAGTCTTGCCGTTGGCCAGGTAGTACTCGGCCTCGTCGCGGGTGATCTCGCGCTTGCAGACCGTGCGCGGGAAGATGAAGCCCATGTGATCGGGCTTGTCGGGCTTCGTCGGCTGCTTTTCGGCGAGTTCTCGCGCCAGCTTCTTGGCGGCCCGCCAGGCGTTCTGGGAATTCTCGAAGGCCAGCTGGGTCGTGCACAGGAAGTGCGTGGGCGTCTCAATGACCCGGCACTCGTTCTCGCTGAACGGACACGGCGCCAGCGGCTCCGCGTTCATTTCGTACTCGGGGAGTTGGTAGCCGCCGTCCTCGTTCCAACCCTCGGACTGGACCTTGAGCTTCCACTCTTCGGTGTCCAGTTCGATGGTGCCGCGGTAGGTGCGACCGTTGCGCGCCGTGAAGCCATCCAGGATCGGCGTCTTCCCGTCCTTGATCAGCGCGCGGACTGCGTCGCGGTCGAGATAACGCCCCGAGGTGTCCTTCCAGAAGCGCATCGGGCAGTCGGCATCGGTGCGATCGATCTCGGGTTCGACTTCACAGCGATAGAACCAGGCCATCTCGATCACGGGCTTGCCGCAGGAAGGGCACGGCCCCAACGAGGGGACGTCGGTGTAGAGATCGGTGTACTCGAAGGTGCGCGCCACCTCGACGATGTCGGTTGCGTACTGCTTCATCTCATTGATGAAGTCCTCGGCCGTGCGCTCGCCGCTCTCGACGGCGGCCAGGTGCTGTTCGATCTCACCGGTCAGTGCCGCCGACGCCAGCCGATCGATGTGGATCCGCTTCAGCGTATCGATCAGGCGAATGCCCTTTACCGTGGGTCGCAGCGCCTTGCCGACGCGGACGACGTAACTCTTGGAGATCAGGTTCTCGATCACGTCCGCCCGGGTAGCCGGCGTACCGAGGCCTTTCTCGCGCATCACCGCGGCGAGATCCTCGTCCTCGATCGACTTGCCGGCGTTCTCCATCAGCGAGAGCAGCCGTGCCTCCGTGATCCGGGGCGGCGGCTTGGTTTCCTGCTCGTCGAGGATCACCTCACCGGGTCCGACCGGGACGTCAGTCGCCTCGGACTCGCCTGCAGCCAATGCCGGCAGCGGTTGCGGAGCTTCCTCGTCGTCGGCCAGCGGCAAGACCGAGCGCCAGCCCGATTCCATCAGAGCGCGGGTCCGGGTTCGGAACTTCTCGCCGGATACATCCGTCGTGCGTTCGACGCGCTCCCACAACGCGGGCGGGTGGAAGGCGCCGAGGAAACGGCGCATCACGAGATCGAACAGGCGCTTGTCATCTCCGGTCAGTTCGCGCTCGGGAACATTGCCGGTGGGAATGATCGCAAAGTGATCCGAGACACCGGCATCGTTGAAGATCTTGGCTTCGTTCTCGCGGCCCTGGTCGATCAGGCGCTGCGCCGCAGGCGCGTAGTCGGCCATGGCGACCGACTTCGTGCTGGCCAGGTTCGCCAGGACTTCGTCCACCGTCGTTCGGTAGTCGTCGGGCAGGCACTTCGAATCGGTACGCGGATAGGTGAGCAGCTTGTGGCGCTCGTAGCATCGCTGGGCGGCGCCCAGGGTCCTCCGCGCACTCCAGCCGAAGCGGCGGTTGCCCTCTCTCTGGAGCGACGTCAGATCGAACAACGTCGGCGCACTCTCGCGGGAAGGCTTGCGCGTCTCGCTCGCCGCACCCGGCTGCCCATCGACGGCGGCCACGATCGCCCGGGCGCGCTCCCCGTCGAAGATCCGGTCGTCCTTCTTCTGATCTTCATCGGCGGCCTTGAAGTTCGCGTCGAACCAGGTCCCCTCGTACTTCGAGCCGGCGTTATCGAAGCTCGCGGTCACCTTGAAGAAAGCCTCGGGCACGTGCGCCAGGACTTCGAACTCCTTGTCGACGAGCAGTGCCAGGGTCGGCGTCTGCACGCGACCAGCGCTCCAGGAGGTCTTCTCCTTGCGGCTCTTCAGCCGCTTGGTGATGGCCCGGGTGGCGTTCATGCCGATCAACCAGTCGGTCTGGGCGCGACACTCGGCGGCCTGGGCCAGGCCCTCCATGTCGGCGCCCGGGATCAGGCTGCCGAAGCCCTTCTGGATCGACTTCGTGGTCATCGACTGGAGCCAGAGCCGATCGACGGGCTTCTCGACCCCGAGGAAGCGCACCACCTCGCGGAAGATCAGCTCGCCTTCGCGCCCGGCATCGCAGGCATTCACCACCCGATCGACATCATCGCGCTCGACCAGGTTCTTGATGGTGCGGATCCGATCGCTGTGCCCCTTCTTCTTCTTGAGTTCGAAGCGCTCGGGGATGATCGGCAGTACGTCCAGGGTCCAGCGCTTGAACTTCTCGTCGACTTCTTCGGGCGAGAGCAGCTCGAACAGGTGGCCGACAGCGAAGGTCACGACGTACTCGTCGGACTCCCAATAACCGTCGTGCTCGGTGAAGCCGCCCAGCGCCTCCGCGATGTCGCGCGCCACACTGGGCTTCTCGGTGATGACGAGTGCCTTGGCCAAGTGTTCTCCGTGGGTCGCTTGATCGAACCTTGCGTCCTGGGACGCCGCAGGTTCGCACTGGGGTTTCGATCCTTCCGAGAGATGGGGGCTATCGGGCGCCCATCCTTAGCCCGCCGCCCGGACCGTGACAAGCCAGGCGCCTGGCAGGCACTCGGGTCGATCGCTACTGGGAGACCGGATGGGTGCTAGGTCGGGGGTCCGCCCGCGGGACTTGAGTGGGTCGATTTCGCCGCGCCCGCCGGCTTCTCGCCGGTTGCGCGGATCGTGCCCGCGGGCGAGGCTCCCCGATCGCTCTATCTATTGGATTTCATGGAGGATCCCGTGAGTGACGCCCAGCCGATCAGCGGCCTCCGAGCGGGCCAGGTAGCCCCCCACGTATTCATCTGCGGTGACCCGGACCGCGTGGACCGGATCGCGGCCCGCTGGGCCACGGCCGAGGTCGTGGCCAACGTCCGCGAGTACCGGGTCGTCACCGGCGAGCGCGACGGCGTGCCGCTGACCGTCGCCTCGACCGGGATCGGAGCGCCCTCCACCGCCGTGATCCTCGAAGAGCTGGTGAAGCTCGGCGGCCACACCTTCATCCGAATCGGGAACAGCGGGGGTCTGGCCCCGGACCTCGAAGTGGGCGACCTCGTGGTCACCACGGGCGCCGTGCGGGACGACGGAACCAGTCGCAGCTATGTGATCCCCGAATACCCGGCCGTCGCCGACCACGCGATCGTGGCCTCGCTCCTTTCGAGCGCGCGCCAACGCCAGGCGCGCTGCCGGGCCGGCATCACCTGGAGTCTCGACGCGTTCTACATGCGCAACGCCGTGCTCAGCGAGGACGGCGGACTCGCGGGCATGAGCGTCGACGGCTACTGGCCGCGCGAGAACGCCGAGCGGCTGCGCGATCTGCGTGCGGCCCGGGTCCTCAACATGGAGATGGAGGCGGGGGTGACACTGACCCTGGCGGGCCTCTTCGGCGTTCGCGCAGGCGCCATCTGTGTCGTATCGGACAAGACACCCTGGCCCGGCCCCAGCGAGATCGATCTCGACCGCAACATGGAGCAGTGCATCGAGATCGCCCTCGATGCCATGCTGCGCCTCGCAAAGGACGGCTCATGAGCGTGAGCGGAAGGGAGTGAGCTAGCCAGGCGTCCGGCTGAGCGAGCAGCCGCCGTTCGGTGCCACGGCGCTCGCTGAGGGCGCTGCGGTCAAGGGGGGATTCTTCAGCTCTCGAGCGTTCCCGTGGCGGCGAACGGTCTTGAGGGGTGGGGTGGCTCTCGACTCTCAGAGGAGAGCTCGCAGATTGCTCTCGCGGGCCGGCTTCTTGGGACGAGGATGCCCTGACCAGCGGTGCCTACACGAAGGGATGCCGGTCGGGCCGCGGGGACGGTTCAGCCCGGAGCGGCAGCGGGGTCCAGGAGAGGGCCGGATCTCTTCCAGTGCTGCGACATTTCCGAGCGGTGGCCAGGGACCTGGCGACTGCAACGCTCCAGGAACTTGCCTAGAGTCACGGGAAGCGTGTTCATCCCCCAACGAATCCTGGCCCTGGCAATCGCTTCTTCACTGCTTGGCGCAACGATCCTGCCCTGCCCGGCGGACGCCGAAGCGCAAGCTCGTTTGCGGGTCGAGCAGCGGTCGTCCCATGTCGAGACCGAGGGGCACGAGCTGCGATCATCGCAGTTGCCCGATTGCCACAAGGTCGAACACACGACGGTGAAGGCCCCGTGCCCCTGCGGTTGCTCGGATGGCACGAGCGCGTCCACATCGAGCCCGCGCCTCGGTGACTTCCTGCCCGTCGTAGCCCGTGATCGGGGCGACGCCGATGCCCCTCCGGCCTTCGCTGAGGTCGAACCCCTGATCGATCAGGCCCCGCGACCAGGCATCGACCACGTTCCCTGGGCGTAGATCGCCCACGGTTCCAGCCGCGGTCGCAAGACCGCGCCACCTCCCACTTCTTCGCGGCCGCGTTGCGTCTGATCCAGATGCGCGTTGCCGCTCTCGGAGCCTCGATGCTACGCGCATGCTATGCGGCAGCCTGTCTCGCCGCGTTCTGTTTGACCCTTGGCTCTCCGCTTCCCGCGGAGGCTTGTTCAGTCTGCCTCGCAGGCGATCCGGTCTTTTCGACCCATGGCACCAGTGCACAACAGGAAGGCGACCTCTCGCTCTACATCCAGCTTCAAGGCTGGAGGAAGGACAGCGGCCTCCTGCCCCACGAAGAGGAGGAGCCGGGCCACGAAGAGGAGCACGAAGAGTCGGGCATGGAACGCAACCGAAGCCAACGCCTCGACATGTTCCTCTCCTGGACACCGACGGACCGATTCACGGTGACACTGGACGTGCCCATCGCGTTCAACGAGATCGAAGAGATCGAGGAGGGCGAGAGCCAGACGAACCGCTTGAAGGGGCTCGGCGATGTCGCGATCACGGGAAGCTACGTGCTCTGGCGAGACCGCGAAGTCCTCCCATCCACGTCGATCGAGGGTCGTTTCTTCCTGAAGGCACCCACGGGACGGACCAGCCGAGAACGCGGTGGATTCGTCGATCCCCACCTCCAGACCGGCACCGGATCCTGGGACTTCGGAGTGGGCGTGTCCGGCGTTCATCGTTTCGAGTCCGGCTCCTTCTACGCCAGTGCCTTCTACCGCGAGAACACAGAGGCTGACTTCGATGGGCTCGATTACGAGTACGGCGACGTCGTGCTCCTCAATGCCGCTGTCGAGATTCCCCTCGGGCACGCGCTGGGAAATTCGGCGCTCGATTGGATCACCATCGGCGGAGAGCTGAACTTCCGCTGGGCGGATTTCGATCGCGTCGAAGGCGAACGATTCGACGACAGTGGCGGCACGATCGTGTACGCGACACCCTCGGTGCGAATGCGGCTCCCGTTCGAATTCGCTGGCCATCCGGTTTCCGCTCGGCTCGCGGTGCAGATTCCGGTGTCGTCGTCGTCACTCAACGGGTTCCAGGACGAGAAGGAGGTCTGGTCGGTGGGCCTGTTCGTTCCGTTTTGATCTCGAAAGCCCCGATCACGGCCGTGGTGGCCCTGCTCTTCGCGGTCCCTTGCACCGCTAGCGAGCCGGTCCGCCTCGAGACGCTGGACGGAAGCTCGATGTTGCTTCGACGAGACGACAGCGAGCCCGCACTCGTCGCGCACTTCTGGGCAACCTGGTGTCCGGAGTGCGTAGAGGAGCTCCCGTACCTCGCCGAGGCAGCGAAGACATGCGCCCCTTCTGGCATTCGCGTCGTGACCGTCAACGTGGGCGAGGACGTCGAAACGATTCGCGAGTTCCTTGACATCGAGAAGATCGACACGGTCGTCTTGCGGGATCCCCACGGCCGGGCGTGGAGAGAACTCTCGGGTGTGGGGCTTCCCACGAACGTGACCTGGACCGCGCAAGGTCGGCGGCTCGACGTGGGGCCACGAGACGCGGGTTCCTGGGCTCGCGCGCTGGAGTCGCTCGGCTGCTCCCTTGCGGCATCTCCGGCGACGTGGAAGCCGACCGACGAGAGCGCCCAATGATCCCTGCCGGGTGGATGGTTAGTCGCGACTAGCGAGCGAGAGGGCGGCACCGTTCCCGGTCGCCAGCCGCAGGATGGCGTACAGCCCGAGCCCGACCGGTCCTGTCATCAGCGTGAGCAGCAAGCAGGGAATCACCAGCCCGTGATGGATGTCGCGGCGCTGGGCGTCGCGCACTTCCCAGGCCCCGACGAAGAGATCGAAGGCGAGGTAGTGCACCCAGCCGACGAGGGCGCCATGAGGCTGGCTCATGAAGAGCATCACACCTTCCAGCGAAAAGAAGCTGGCACCTTCGGGCCCCGGAGGCGCGGTCACGAAACCGGTCGCGTAGACGACGCCGAGCAACAGTGGAATCCAGAGCGCGTGCACGATGCGCTGGGTCCAGACCCAACGGGGTGCCAGCACCAGCAGCAACCAGGCCGGCAGCACGCCGTTGTTGCAGATCAGGAAGACGGTATCCAGACTCATGATCTCTTCCGGGCCCGACCTTGATGTCGTGACCCGGAAGGAGCTTAGTCCGTTGTCTCGAACTAGCGCACGAGTTCGAGCGGAACGGGCATGATGTTCCAGGTGAGGATCGGGAGCGGACTCTTGCGGCTGTAGATGACCTCGCGGACGAGCGCGCTGCCGTTCCAGACATAGCGACGGATTTCCTTGGCGTCGTCGCTGGCCACGTAGAGTTCGTCCTGGCCGTCGCCATCGAGATCGACCAGCAAGGACGCATGCTCGAAGCCCTTGGAATCAGCATCGACCAGGCTGACGTCCCAGGGCGCGTTCGGGTCCGAGCCCGGACGCGCCAGCCAGAGACCCGAATCCTTGGCCGCGATGATCATCTCCTTGGCGCCATCCCCTTCGACGTCGCCAACGGTGAGAAAGCGGCACATGGGGTCGGCCAGGGTCGCGACGATGGCGCCTGCCGCCGGGTCGGTCCCGGCTTCGTAGCGGCGGATTTCGAGGTCCCCGCCTTCGGCCGCTTCGATCGATACGTAGAGTTCGTCGCGGCCGTCGCCATCGACGTCGCCGACGTAGATCTCCTTGGCGTGACGCATCCCAAGGTCAGCGACCTCGACGGGTCCATCGCCGGATTTCGGCAGATAGCGAACGACCTTGCCGGGCTGCGGTTTGCCGTCGAGCTTGTTCGGCGCGCTCGGGGTGGCGTAGACCTCGAGTACGCCGTCGCCGTCGAGATCGCCAATCTCGATCTCGTGGACGAAGGTATTCGCCTCCTGGTGCATCTCGTCGACCGCATAACTTCCGTCTGCGTTCGGGTGGATCACGGCGAAGACGCCCTGGTCGTGGGTCGCGACCGCGATGGCGGGCATGCCGTCGCCGTAGAGATCGGCCACTTCGGCGTCGCGCATGCGGCTGAACTTTCCACCGAAATCCTTCTGCCAGAGCGTCTCGACGGGAGCCAGACCCTCCTCGCCAACGCGCCAGAGCTTGACGGCCGCAGCCATCCCGCCAAGCGTCAGGATCGCCGGGTTCCCGCTGGGCGGGGTGTAGACCATCGCCTTGTGGAAGACGTTGCTGCCTGGATCCTCGACGGACGTAGCTTGCCACTCGCCACCGGTCCGGGAGAGGACCAGGAGTTCCGACAACGGAAACGGCTTGCCTTCCCGCATCTCGAACTTGGAGATCGCAACGAGCAGGGCCTGATCCAGATCGGCCGGAGTCGTCGGCGCGGCGATGGCGTGCCCCTCGACTGCAGGCTTCGGGCTCGAGGCCGGCTCATCCGCGCTGCCACAGGCCAGCGCCAACAACGCGGCCAGAGAGATCGGGACGAGGACCTTGAGGTTCTGGCGAATCCGCATGGCGGGCGCTCCTTTCGCTGTACCGGCGGGGGTTTAGCAGCTCCCACCCGGACGGTCGCGTGTCGGAGGAACCGTGCCCGGCCTTGAACGGGAGAGTGCAGGATCCTGCCCGTTCGCCGCCGTGTGACCGCCCCGATGCCAGCTGCTAGAGACTGCTCCGTGTCCAAGACTTCGCTCCAACCGCCCCGCGGCACTCGGGATTTCTATCCCGAGGAGCTGCGCTTCCGGAACTGGTTGTTCGGCCAGTGGCGACAGACCGCGCTGCAATTCGGCTTCGAAGAGGTCGACGCGCCGATCCTCGAGCATGCCGAGCTCTACATGCGGAAGGCCGGTGAGGAGATCGTCGAGCAGCTCTACCACTTCCACCTCCACGGGCGACACCTGGCGCTGCGCTCGGAGTTCACACCTTCGCTCGCGCGCATGGTGATGGCGCGCCAAGGGTCCTTGAAATTGCCGATCCGCTGGTTCTCGATCCCCCAGTGCTGGCGCTACGAACGCATGAGCCGGGGCCGCCGCCGCGAGCACTATCAGTGGAACATGGATATCTGGGGCGCGTCCGAGGTGACCGCCGAAGCCGAGCTGATGGCGGCCATCTTCGCTTCGCTCGACGGCATGGGCCTGGCCTCAGGCGATGTGCGCATGCGCGTGAACCACCGCGCCCTGCTCGAGGAGACCCTGCGCGATGGTTTTCTCAAGGAGCGGCCCGAGGTCTTCGAGCCGCTCTGCGTGATCATCGACAAGATCGACAAGATCGGGGGCGTTGCCGTGGCCGAGCAATTGTCGGCCCCGGACGGTGCTGTCGCGCTCCCTCGCACCGCGGCGGACGAGGTGGTCGGGCGCCTCCAGGTCAAGAGCCTCGACGAGGCCGCCCAGAGCGTGCCGGACGATTCCCCGGCGATCGCCGACCTGCGGCGCCTGTTCGATCTGCTCGATGGCTACGGGGTCGCTGACCGGGTCGAGTTCGACGCCTCGGTGGTTCGAGGCCTCGCCTACTACACCGGGATCGTATTCGAAGGGTTCGATGCTGCCGGTGAACTGCGCGCGGTCTGCGGCGGCGGCCGCTACGACCGCCTCGCCGAAACGCTAGGCGGCAGGCCGATTCCGGCCGTCGGCTTCGGATTCGGCGACGCCGTCATCGCCGAGCTGCTGGCGGATCGGGGCAAGCTGCCCGACCTGCCGCGCAGGGTCGACGCTGTCGTGTATCCGATGAGCGAGGCCGAGCGCGCCACCGCCCAGCGCCTGGCACGATCGCTGCGCCAGACCGGCTATTCGGTCGAACTCGTACTCGCGGATACCAAGGCGAAGCGGGTATTCTCGGATGCCGACAAGGCCGGCGCGGCCCGCGTCTACATGATCGGCCCGGACGAGATGGCGCGAGACGTGGTCAAGGTCCGGGACCTCGCCAGCCGCGAAGAACGCGACGAACCCCTACCCTCCTGATCCGCTGACCCGATCACCCGCGGCCTCGTGCCCCCACTGAGGACCTTCGCCATGCGCGGCTGGAACACCCAGGACAGTCTCGACCTCTACAACGTCCCGGCCTGGGGTCGCGGCTATTTCGACGCGAACGGTGACGGCAACCTCATCGTGCAGCCCAACGGCTCGGCCGGTCCCCAAGTCGATCTGCGCGCGCTGGTCGAGGACCTTCGAAATCGCGGACTGCGCTCGCCGATGTTGCTGCGCTTCTCGGACGTGCTGGCGAATCGCATCGATCGCCTCGGCAAGGCCTTCGATGCAGCGATCGCCCAACACGATTTCACGGGGAAGTTCCGAGGCGTCTACCCGATCAAGGTCAACCAACAACGGCACGTCGTCGAAGAGATCGTGGCAATCGGGGCCGACCGCGGGATCGGGCTCGAGGCCGGCAGCAAACCCGAACTCCTGATCGCGCTGGCACTGCTCGACACGCCCGACGCGCTGATCATCTGCAACGGCTACAAGGACCGCGCCTACATCGAGACGGCGCTACTGGCGCAACGGCTCGGCCGCCATCCGGTCATCGTGATCGATCGCTATCGCGAACTCGACACGCTGATCAAGGCGGCGCGAGAGCTCGGCATCCGACCTCATATCGGTGTGCGCGCGCGCCTCTCTACCCGCGGCGCAGGCAAATGGGTGGAGTCCACCGGCGACAAGTCGAAATTCGGATTGACCGCCCTCGAAATCGTCGAACTGGTGGACCGGCTGCGGCAGGAGGACATGCTCGAATGCCTCGAACTCCTGCACTTCCACATCGGCTCCCAGATCACGGCGATCCGCGCGCACAAGGACGCGCTGCGCGAGGCGACCCGCGTCTTCGTGGGGCTCCACGAACTCGGAGCAACACCGCGCATCGTCGACGTGGGCGGCGGGCTGGGGGTCGACTACGACGGTTCCCAGACCAACTTCCATTCGTCGAAGAACTACACGGTGGACGAGTACGCGCGCGACGTGGTGGCCGCGATCCAGGAAGCCGCGGACGACGCGGAGATTCCCCATCCGGACGTGGTCACGGAGGCCGGCCGCTGGATGGTCGCGCACCACTCGGTGCTGGTATTCGACGTGCTCGGGGTCAACGAAGTGCGCACCGGCAGCCGGCCGGAGCCCACCGGTGAAGACGACCCGCGCACCCTCCGGGATCTTGCCGAGGTCTGGCGTCTCGCGAACCGCAAGAACGTGACCGAGTGCTACCACGACGCCATTCAGTGCAAGGAAGACGCCGCCACGTTGTTCGCCGTTGGCCAGCTCGACCTGCGCCAGCGCGCTCGCATCGAGCGGCTCTTCTGGCAGTGCTGCGAGAAGTTCCAGCGCATCGGCCGCGGCCTGCCCGAGGTCCCGCCCGAGATCGCGGACCTCGATCGCGCCCTCGCGGATACCTACTTCGGGAACCTGTCCGTCTTCCAGAGCGCGCCCGACGCCTGGGCGGTGAAGCAACTGTTCCCGTTGATCCCGATCCAGCGCCTCGACGAAGAGCCGACCCGGCGCGGCATCATCGCCGACCTCACCTGCGACAGTGACGGCAAGCTCGATCGCTTCATCGGTACCCACGACGTCAAGGACGTGCTCGAGCTCCACGCCCCCGACGACCGGCCCTACTACCTTGGCCTCTTCCTGGTGGGTGCCTACCAGGAGATCCTCGGCGATCTCCACAACCTGTTCGGCGATACCGACGCCGTGCACGTTCGGATCGACGAGGGCGGTGGCTACGACGTGGAGCACGTCGTCGAGGGCGAGGACGTCAAGGACGTGCTCGACTACGTTCAGTACGACCAGAACGCGCTCAAGGAGAAGGTCCGCAGATTGGCGGAGCGCTCCCTTCGAGAGGGTCACATCACCGTCGAAGAAGCGACCCGCCTGCGTCGACGTTATGCCGAAGGTCTCTGGGACTACACCTATCTGAACGCGGACCTCTAGCCGCCACCATGGATCCGGTTCGCATCCTGTCCTGGAACGTGAATGGCCTGCGTGCCTGCGAACGCAAGGGCTTCCGGCGCTGGCTGGATCGCTCGGGCGCCGAGATCGTGGGCATCCAGGAGGTCCGGGCCACCCGGGAGCAGATGCCAAGGCGACTTTCGGAGCCGAAGCGCTGGCAGACACACTTCTCGGCGGCGGAGCGGCTCGGCTACAGCGGGGTCGGACTCTATTCCCGAGGCAAGCCCGATGGCGTCGAGACATCGCTCGGAAAGCCGGCGTTCGACAAGGAGGGGCGCGTCCAGCTGGCCCGTTTCGAGCGGCTCGTGATCGCGAACGTCTACTTCCCGAACGGCAATGGCAAGGAGCGAGACAACAGCCGGGTTCCCTACAAGCTCCGCTTCTATCGAACGTTATTCGAGAAGCTCGAAGAACTGCGGGCGAGCGGCCTTCGGGTCCTGGTCATGGGCGACTTCAATACCGCGCACACCGAGATCGATCTGGCGCGGCCGAAGGACAACAAGAAGACGAGCGGCTTCCTTCCGAACGAGCGCAAGGAGATCGACCGCTGGCTCGCCGCCGGCTGGGTCGACAGCTTCCGCGCCTTCGAGCCCGGCGAAGGCCACTATTCGTGGTGGAGCCAGCGCTTCGGGGTCCGAGAGAAGAACATCGGTTGGCGCATCGACTACGTGCTGGCTTCGCCGGAAGCCATGAACCACGTGCAGGCAGCGTTCATCCTGAAGAACGTGAAGGGCTCCGACCACGCACCCATCGGCGTCGATGTGGACCCGGCACTGTTCGGCTAGGACGAATCCGCCCGCAGGCGAGGTAGCATGGGTCCAACGGAGGAGCTTCCCATGCGAGAGCTATCGGGGCGAGTCGCCGTGGTCACCGGCGCGGCGAGCGGAATCGGACGAGGCATCGTGCTGGCCCTGGCGCGGGCCGGGATGCACACGGTCGCGAGCGACATCGACGGGAGCGGCGCCCAGGCCGTCTCGGAGGAAGCCGCCATGATCGGGCCACGTTCGCTGGCTCTCCAGACGGACGTGTCGGATCCGACCTCGGTCGAGGCGTTGGCCGACAAGACCTGGGCCGAGTTCGGGGCCTGCCATGTGCTTTGCAACAACGCCGGTGTCGCCGTGGCCCGGCCGGCGGCGGAAACCACGGACGAGGATTGGCGTTGGACCCTGCGCGTGAATCTCTGGGGCGTCGTCAACGGCGTGAACACCTTCTTGCAGCGACTCAAGGTGCAAGATGAGCCGGCCCACATCGTCAACACCGCCTCGATGTCCGGGCACCTTCCGACGCCGCTGCTGAGCGCCTACACCGCCAGCAAGTACGCGGTGGTGGGGCTGTCGGAATGCCTGGCGATCGAACTCGCGGACACGCCGATCGGAATCTCCGTCTTGTGTCCGGGCGCGGTGAACACGCGAATCGGTGACGCCGGCCGCAGCCGGCCCCAGGCACTCGGCCCCGACGTCCCGATTCGCGAGAGCATCCGCGAAGCCCTGGCCAAGGGCATGGATGCGGAGCGCGCGGGAGAGATCGTCTGCCGGGGAATCGAAGAGGACGAGTTCTGGATCTTCAGCCATCCCGAAATGGCCAGCTTCGTCGAGTCGCGCCAACGCGGGATCGAGGCCTCATTCGCACGTTGGAAGGAACGACTCTCTTGAGCGAACTCCCCCTCTCCGATCGCATCGAGATCGGTTTCATCACCTCGGTGGCCGGCCCCGAAGCGGCCCGGCGCACCGCCGAACAAGCCGAGGCCTGGGGCTACGACTCGGTGATGACCGGGGACCACGTCGCCTTCCCGGTGCCGATCCTCGACCCGCTGTTGCAACTCGCCCAACTCGCCTGCTTCAGCGACAAGCTCAAACTGGGCACCGCGGTCTACCTGCTACCGCTTCGACACCCGGTACCCGTGGCCAAGCAAGCCGCCACCCTGGAACGGATCTGTGGTGGACGGCTGATCTTCGGCGTTGGCGTCGGTGGTGAGTTCCCGAACGAATATGCGGCCTGCGGCGTCCCGATCGAAGAGCGCGGCGCACGGCTCAGCGAGGCGATCCCGCTACTCCGCCGGCTCTTCAGCGGCGAAGAGGTCGAAAGCGACGGCCGTTTCTACCCGATCCCGAAGACCCGCATGCTGCCGAAGACGATTCGCCCGGGCGGCCCTCCCATCTGGGCCGGCGGCCGCTCGGCCGGTGCCCTGCGCCGGGTCGGGCGCATGTGTGACGGCTGGATCTCCTACGTCGTGACGCCCGAGCAGTACGCCGAGGGTCTCGCCACCATCGCCAAGGAAGCGGAAGCCGCCGGACGGACGCTCGAACGCTTCGACACCTCGCATCTTCTCTTCACGTTCTTGGATGATTCCTACGACGCGGCCTGGGACGCCGCCACCGAACACCTCTCGACACGCTATGCGATGGACTTCCGACGCGCCGCACAACGTTATGCCGCGATGGGTCGGCCCGAAGACGTCGCCGAGCGAGTCCAGGCCTATCTCGACGCCGGCCTTCGACACATCGTCGTCGATGTGGTCGGGCCGCCGGAAGCGACCGAGGAACAACGCGAGCGCTTTGCCAAGGAAGTTCGCCCCCTGCTTCGCGTTCCGGGCCCTGCCTCTTCGTGAAGACTTCGCTCTTCTACCTGCCCTCGGTCGGAACGGGGACGGACTCCTCAAGTTTCAACTTTGCAAGTTTCCCCAAAAGGGAAACGTGCAAAGTTGAAACTTGAGGAGTCCGTCCCCGGGAGCCGCCATGCCCTGGTGTTGTGGGGCTCAAGGCTCTAGCGGCGTGAAGACCCTGAGCGTGCGAAGCGGCGATCCCGCCGGCGATTCGGCCACGGAGTCGAGTTCCACCACCTCCCCGTTGCGGCGCCAGGTCGCTTCGATCTCGATCACGGGGCCGTCCTCGAGAGGGACTTTCCGCCAGATCTTGAGCGTGCCGTCATCCTGCCAGGCTGCCCACTCGGTCACGGTGCGTTCGAGGGCGTCCTTGGATGCGCGCTTCTCGCCGTCCGCCACGATCTCGCGGTCGGTGTCGCGAAGCGTCGTCTTGTTCCGGACCTGCAACCCGTCCGGCGTCAGGCTCAGGGTCATCGTCGGGCGAAGTCCCGCGACCAGCTGGCGGACCGCCCAGGGTGCTCCCATCAGCTCCATCATCGGCTTGATCGAATCCGAGCGATCGGGGTCGAGGATCCAGCGGCCGACGAGATCGGCTCCCGGAGGCGGCGATTCCGCCCCGGCACCCAGCGGAAGCAGCAAGACAGCCAGTGCCAACAGCGCATGTTTCATTTCTTCGCGTCCCGGATGAGCACCGTGCCTTGAGCGACACAGGCGATGCGGCCTTCGTTCGAAACGCGAATCTGCACCACCGCGGTAGAGCGCGTCAGCGAGAGGATCTCGGCTTCGGCCTCGAGCATGCCCTTCGTAACCGGGGCCAGCAGGTTGATCTTGAACTCGGTCGTCGCCGCCCACTGCCCGCGCTGCATGTGCGGATAGCAGACGCAGCCAAGGACGTGGTCGCACAACGCGGACAGCACGCCACCGTGCATGTTTCCGATCATCGTCAGCAGCTCTTCGCGGACGGGTACTTCGGCCCGCAGGATCCCCGGCTCGTAGGCGGTGAAGCGGATCCCCAGATAGGCCGGAAGGCCGCCCTGTTTGTCCTGGGATGCAATGAAGCGTTCTGCGATCTTCGGGTCGAAAGCCTCGACCGCGCGCGGGTCGGGCACGCTAGTTGAGCCGCGGGCTCTCGTCCGCGATCTCACCGGTCACGCCACCGCACTTCTCGAGCGCCTCGCGCAACTCCACGCTGCGTCGCCGGCGCCGTTCCCGCTTGCCATCGGTGTCGCACAAGCGATCCAGGACCTCGTCTCCCCAGGCGATGTGTTTGCGCGTGCGACGCATGATGTCGTCGAGGATCTCGATCGTGGGCGCATCCGAGATCTGATCGGTCTCGCGCTGCATGCGGTCGTAGACGGCCAGCAGATGAGGCTTCAGCACATCGAACATCCCCGTGATCTTCTCGATCGTGAGGTCGGGGCTCTCGGGCGCCGCGACCTCCTGGATGAACGCCGAGAGTCCTTCATTGGCGGCCTCGGAAGTGCTGACCGAGCGCTTTCCACAGCGCAGTTCCGGAAGCCGATGTCCCAACTGGTCGGCGCTCTGGGCATCGTCCCAGACGATCTTGCCGAGGCCTGTCTTCACAGGGAGTTCGGGAATCGTGGCCACCCAGCCGCCCCCGATCATCATCATCCACTCCTCGGCGTAGCGGAAGTTGCGAACGCGGCGGGCGGTCGACTCGACGTCGTAGCGACCGTGGAGTTCTCGCAAATCCGCGGGAACGTCGAAGGCGGAGTAGGCGTCGAAGGTGGTTCGTTCGTCCGGGCCGGCGCCCGGATACATGCGGGGGGAATCGCCGCTCACGCTCGTGCCTCCGCGGCGGCGCTGGTCTTCCGCGCCTGGTGTCGTTCGCGGAGGATCTGGGCCGCCGCGATCATGGTCTTCTGGGAGGGACCGTCGCCGGAGATGGCGGCCAGTTCCGTCAGCTCTTCCTCGCTGAAGCCCGCCTCGAGCCGGTCCTCCCAGGCGATCCGGATCGCTGCGTCCTCCCGGTCCGAACGCGAGCCACCGAAGCTGAATTGCTTGTCGACGGTGCGGCGGAACTCCTGGGTGCGCTCGAAGTGGTCGGGGTCACCCTTGGTGAATTCCTTCACCCACTCGCTACCGAAACGCACGTGGGTCAGTTCGTCGGCCAGCACGTAATCGACGGCCTGCTTCATGGTCTCGTCGCCGATGTCTTCGGCATAACGAATCAGATCGCGGAACACGTCACAGGCCAGGCCCTCGAGGCCACGGTTCACGCCGGCGACGCGCATCGCCGGGTCGTCGCTGCAGGCACATTCGAACAGGAAGGTGCTCTCGGGGTAGTCACCCGCCTTGACCCCGACGTGATCCATCAACTTCTCGTAGATCTGCACGTGGCGCGTCTCGTCCCAGCATTGGCGCGCCATGTTCATCTTGAATTCCCACGGTGCATCCGGGAAGTCCCAGAGGGAGCGTCCGGCGCCTTCCAGCGCCTGGAGTTCGCCGGCGAAGATCCCGTGCATGCGCATCTTGAGGCGATCTTCGACGCCTTCCTGACCGGCCAAGATCGGCTCGTTCAGCGTCACCAGCGCGAAAGCGGGCCCGAATTTCTCGAACAGGGGCCACGCCGCTGTCCCCCGCGTGCTCTCTTCGATCATCGGCGCGAACTTGTCGAAGGTCTCGACGACCACGTCGATGTCATCGGGCATGGATGCAAGCACCGTCGTCATGACATTCTGCTGGCGAACGAACCGGCTGTCGCGAGCCAGCTCTTCGTGTTGGATAAAGCGCTTCATGGCAGTCCTCCGGGCGGGTGGATGGGGCAGTGGCGTGGGCCGCGTTCTGGGTCTGGACTCTAGATCGCCCGCGAGCGGCTTTCACGTGACCCCAAACGGTGCCCGAAAGGTGGCAAATGTCTACTTCAGCGTGCCTTCGCCGCGAAGCTGCGCGCGCGCTGCGGCATCGATGCCGACGGCCTCCAGGACCTCGTCCGTATGCTCGCCGAGCTGGGGGGCCGGGCGCGAGATCGCCCATTGGCTCCTCTCGAACGCGTAGGGGGCGCCCGGGTAGAGCACCGTTCGGCCCAGCCGCGGATGCTCGACAGGCACCTGCATGCCTCGTGCGACGAAGTGCGGGTCCTCGAATGCCTCTTCCGGCGCATAGATCGCGCCTACCGGGAGTCCGGCTCGCTGGGCCCCGAGAAAGAAGTCCTGGGCGCTGAGTCGGGAGGCGATGAATGTCAGGGCCTCGCGGCCCGCGCCGAAGATCGCCGTCACCTCGTCGTCCACGCCGATGTCCGAGAGGTTGATCGAGTCGCGCGCCGCACCCATTTCCAGGAACACCGCTTCGGGAAGATCATCCTTGAGGCCGAGTTCTTCGAGCCAGCGAACCAGGTTGCCGAACTCGGGCGGCGTCCGCGGCGGAACGCCCGTATTGACGTGACGACCGTCCGCGCACTCCATCTGGGAGGCCATGCTCGGCCCCTCCAGCGCGTGCCGACCGGTCTGCCGCTGCACGGTCCCTTGTTGCACGAGCCAGTGGTACGACGCCATCTCGGTCGTGACGTTGGCGGCCTGATGCATCGACACGTCGATGCGTTGCCCGCGGCCACCGAGTTCGCAGTGCAGCAGGGCCGTGAGCGCGGACATCACCGCGTAGTGACACCCGATCGCGTAACCCTGTTGTCCGCCTCCTGCGATGGGCGGCAACGCGTGGTCGTCATACCCGCAGCTCCACGCCGGCCCGCCACCGGCCAGCAGCGTCAGGTCCGTGGCCAACTCATCCTTTCGGGGACCGTCAGGTCCGAACGGTGTCATCGAGACATGGATGAGGCGCTCGTTCGTGCCCGTCAGCGCGTTGTCATCGAACCCGGCTGCCGCCAGCACGCCAGGGTCTTCGCATTCCAGGAAGATATCGGCCCGCTTCAAGAGCGCGTGCAGCGCTTCCCGGCCCGCTGAGGTCCGCCAGTCGAGGGCGACCCCGCGCTTGCTCGTCTGGTAGTGCCAGAAGCTGAGACTTCGCTCCGGGTCAGCCACGTCGTCGACGAACGGACCGTGGGTACGCTGCGGAGCCCCGGCAGTCGGTTCCACGAGCACGACGTCGGCACCCATGTCGGCCATGAGCTTTCCCGCGAGCGCGCCCCGCTCATGGGCGAGTTCGATGACGCGCACGCCCTCGAGTGCGCTCATACGACGCCCTCCTCGCGCAGGGCTTCGACTTCGGACGGATCCATGTCGAGCCACTCCCCCAATACTTCTTCCGTGTGTTCACCCAGGCACGGCGCGCCGCGGCGAATCTCCCAGTTCGTTTCCGAGAAACGGACGGGCATGCCGTCCACGCGGACGTCTCCCATCTTGGTGTGGTGCGCGGTCGGCCAGAGGTCCTCGGTCGCGGGATCGTGATCAACCCGCTCGGCGGGCTTCTGCACGGCGGCGGCCGGAACCCCCGCATCCTGAAACATCCGCTGCATCGCGAACTTGTCGCGGCCTCGGCTCCAGGCAGTCACCTGGGCCTCGATGGCATCCTGGTCCCGGTGCCGGGTCGTGAGCGTCGACCACCCGGCCTCCTGTGCCCAGGGCTCGGCGAAGACCGCGGCGCAACGCGCCCAGTCCGCATCGTCACGGCAAGCGATCGCGATCCACTCGTCGTCTCCGGCAGCCGGGAAGATCCCGTGCGGCACCATGCGCGGCCATTCACTCCGGTTTCCGTCGGGCTGACCCGAGCGGCGAAGCGGCCGGCCGTTCACGGTGTAGTCGAGAATCGCGGGGCCGTTGAGCGTGAGACCCGTTTCACAGCACGCCATGTCGACCCACTGCCCCTCACCCGTTCGCTGGCGATGGATCAAGGCCAACAGGATCGCCATGGCCATGTAGTAGCCACCGGTGTGGTCCATGTAGCTGTAGCCCCAACCGGCCGGCTCCATGTCGGGCAGGCCCGACGTGTAGGTCAGGCCCGATGCCGCTTGCACGATCGGCCCCCAGGTCTTGAACGATGCGTAGGGGCCCTCGTGGCCGAAGCCACAGTTGGAGACGTAGACGATGTCGGATCGCAGCGAGCGCAACTGGTCGTAGCCAAAGCCCCATTTTTCGAGAACGCCGGCGGCGAAGTTCTCGGTCACCGCGTCGGAGCGCTTCACGAGTTCGGCCAGGATTTCCTTGCCACGCGCGGTGCGCAGGTTCAGCGTAATGCCACGCTTCTCGACGTTGTGGTTGTTGAAGCCGCCGCCGAAGTCGAAGCCGCGGCGCTCGTCCACGAAGGGCGGCATCGAACGCAGGATGTCCCAGGCGCCCTGGTTGACCGGGTCCTCGATCCGCACGACATCGGCCCCGAAGGCGGCGAGCCACTTGGTGGCGCCGGCGCCCGCAAGTTGGCCCGTGAAATCACAGATCCGGATGCCTTCGAGCGCCTTCATCCGTCGACTGCCTGCCACTGCGGAATCTTCAGCGTCACGTTATTGGCCGTGTCGACGACTTCCTCGAACGTGACTTCGACCCGGTCGCCGATCGCGACGGCGTCGGGTGCCCGATTCGTCACGTTGCCCGTGAGCAGCACGCCCGGCACATCGTCCAGGGCCACCGCAACAACCGCGTAGGGAACGATGTCGGCCATTCCCGGGTGCAGCGGATGGTGGACCACGATCACGCTCTCCACGCGCCCCGCACCCGCGCTCTCGAACCCGCCCAGGTCGAAGGATTGGCAGGCCTCACAAACGTCCTCGGGCGGATGCTGGACATGTTGGCAGCGCTTGCACTGCTGAAGCATCAGCACGCCGGCGGTAAAGAAAGCGCGGTTCCGGTCATCGAGCCCCGGGAGCGGCCATGCGTCGCCCAGTACGCGGGTCATGCCGAAGCTCCCAGCAGGACGGCACTCCCCGGCGAGTAACCGGGCCCCCCGACCACCAGAGCGCGTTCCACGTTCGGCGCTTGGCACGTCGAGGTGCCCCGGATCTGCCGAACCGACTCGTTGATCATCTCGAAACCATGGATGTAGGCCTCACCGATATTGCCGCCGCTGGTGTTGAACGGGAGCTTGGCGTCCGGGCCCTGAAGCGCGCCGTCTTTGACGAATGACTCGATGCCGTCGGGGGACGCGAAGCCCATCTCGCACATGGCCATCAACACGGGGCCGGTGAAGTTCTCGTAGAACTGCGCCACGTCGACGTCCTGCGCCACGACCCCGGCGTTCTGCCAGAGATGCTCTGCCACCTGGCCGTAGTGAGACGATCCCAGGGTATCCTGGGTATAAGTCGCAAAGGCCGGCCCGACGCCCTGGGCCGCCGCCACGATCGCAGCGGGCTTCTGTGCCAGGTCCCTCGCTCTCTCGGCCGTGGTCACGACGGCCGCGGCGGCGCCGTCATTCTCGGGACAGCAGTCGTAGAGATGGAACGGTGTCACGATCCAGCGCGATGCGTGATAAGCCTCCCGCGTCAGGGGCTTGCCGTAGCGAAGTGCCCGCGGATTCAGCTGCGCATTCGCATAACATGCGAGCGAGATCTCGCAGAGTGCCTCCTGCGAGATGCCGTGGTCGTGCATGAAGCGAGCGGTGTGGAGTGCGCACTGCTGGGCCGGGGTCATCAGGCCGTAGATTGCGTTCCAAGCGAACGCCCCCCCGAGATAACCACCACCACCACCACCGCCCGACTGACCGAACCGGCCGAATTGACCCTGCGCGAGCGCCCGGAACACGACGACGTGCTTGGCATAGCCGGCCGACACGGCCGCGTCGGCGGCCTGGATCGAGGCGCAGGAATTGTTCCCGCCACCACTCCAGGGCGAACCCGTCCATCGCAGGTTCCGGATTCCGAGCGCGCGGGCGAGACGGATCGGATCGTTGCGGGAGTCCATGTAGGACACGAAGCCATCGATATCGGCCAACTCGAGGCCTGCGTCCTCGACTGCGCGCTGAATCGCGATACAGGCGAGTTGGAACTCGCTATGCGGGGACCCTCCGCGCTCGTAGTAGGTTGACTCTCCGATGCCCGCGATCGCGGCCGCGCCGTGCATCTACAGCCCTTCCCGCTGCCGCCAATCGACATAGCGACACATCGCACCCAACGCCGCGACTGCACGGTTGGCGCTCGGATAGCAGTACCGACCCTCTTCGCGCACACCGACGGGGCCAGCGTTTCCGTAGTGGCGATCGGTCGTCACGAGTTCGGTCGCGGTCAAGATGGGCTTGTCGTACTTCTCACTGGCCTCGCGCGCAGCCGTCGCATACCGACGGTCCTGGCGCGCATGGAAGTCGGCGATTCGTGCGATTCCTTCATCCTGACCGAAACGCCCCGACTGGAACGCATGCGCTTGCGCCGCCTGGATGCCGATCCCCAGGTGGATGATCGCGTCCACGCCTTCGTTGGCCGCCATCAAGTCCATCACCAGGGGAATCGTGTCCCGGGTTTCGCCCCCGGCGAGGTCGATCGGGTTGTTGCGGCTCCAACGCGGCGGCACCAGTTCATCGATCGAGGCTTTCAGATCTTCAGGGATCTGGATCAGTTCGAGTCCGTGCTCGGCACAGGCATCTGCGGCCAGCACTCCCCAGCCACCGGCCGTCGTAAAGATCAGTGTACGACGGCCACGCGGCAGCGGCTGGGTCGCGAAGGTGGCGGCCCACTCGAAGGCATCTTCGACCGTGGGTGCCCGGATCACGCCAGACTGCGCAGCGACGCCATCGAAGACGCCGTCGTCGCTTGCCAGTGAGCCGGTGTGACTCGCGGCGGCCCGTTTGCCTTCCGCAGCGACGCCGCCCTTCACCATGACGAGCGGTTTCCGTTCGCTCACATAACGAGCGGCCTCGGCGAAGCGGCGACCGTTCGGAAGCCCTTCGAGGTAGCCGAGGGCCACCTTCGTCGTCGGGTCAGCGGCGAAATACTCGAGGTAGTCCGGCAGGCCCGTCTGCGCCGAGTTGCCGGCCGAGATCGCCTTCGACACGCCGACACCGGAGGCCACGGCGTAGTTGAGAAAGCTCGACACGAGGTTGCCACTCTGGCTCGCCACGCCGATTCCGCCCGCAGGGGGAAAGGGGGCCACGATCTGGGCACACATCGACCGGGTCGTGGAGATCACGCCCTGACCGTTGGGACCCGCCACGACCATTCCGAGTTCGTTCGCCAGGGCAACGAGTTCCGCCTGACGGACCTTGCCCTCTTCCCCGGCTTCCCCGTATCCGCCACTCGCGATGAACGCCGCCCGCACACCGCGTGCGTGGCAGGCCTTCAAGAGTTCGGCGTTGGCCTGATACGGCGTGCACACGAACACCAGGTCTGCGGCTCCTTGCGGAACCTCGGAGATATCCGACAACGTCGGGTATCCCATGATGTCGCCACCGTCGCGGGTCACCGGGAACAGCTGGCCCTCGTATCCGAAACGCATCAGGTTGTGGAACGTCACGAACCCGAACTTGCCGGGGTGCGACGAGACGCCGGCGATCACGATCCCGCGCGGTTCGAACAGCGGCTGGAAGCGGTCGCGCAATTCGGTCTCGTTCGGCACGACGGCAGGTACCGACACTTGAGCGTTCGCGGGGTCGCCGAGTTCGACGAGCGCATCCACGGCGACCGGTTTGCCTTCTCGCAACAACACGGGGTTCACGTCGACACTCGCGATATCCGGACGCTCCACCGCGAGGCGGCCGAGGCCCACGAGCACTTCCGCGAGCGCGTCGAGGTCACCGGCGGGTTCGCCGCGGAATGCGTCGGTCACGAGATGACTTGCACGGAGTCGGCCGACCATGGCCTTGGCCTGCGTGGCGGTCAGCGGCGCCGCCGCGAAGGTCACGTCCCTCAGCGCCTCGGTCAGGATGCCGCCGAGCCCCAGCACGACGCACGGCCCGAACTGCGGATCGCGAATGAAGCCCGCGATCAGTTCGCGCTTGGCCGACACCATTTCGCCGATCAAGACATCGACGTCCCCGTCTTCGGCCGTTGCGCGACCCAGGAGGTCTTCGGCAGCGGCACGAACCGCCGCGGCGTCACCGAGGCCGAGTCGAACGAGATTCCGCTCACTCTTGTGTGCAATGGCACGACCGCAGAGTTTCGCGACGACGGGAAAACCGATCCTCTCGGCGGCAGCGACCGCCTTCTCGGGCGTCGCCGCCAGGGCTTCGGCGCCACAGGGGATGCCGTACTCGGCGAGAAGGGTCTTCGATTCGTGCTCGGAGAGCGTATTGCCGGACATCGGGCCTCGCGCTGCGTGGGGAACCGTTTATCCTAGTCGAGCCCCCCTTGTGACGCCTACCTATGGGACTGGTGCGACGACGCGCCGCCCGCCCTCCACCAAGGGGAATCTCCGATGGACCTGAGCGCCCTGTTGAACACGATGGACGCGTGGTTCGCCGCGTGGGTCGTCACCCCGATCACGTGGGTGATCTTCTTCGATCTGGCCTTCTGGACCGACGAGATCACGCTACCGATCGTGGTCGTCTGGCTGTTGCTCGGCGCCGCATTCTTCACCGTGCGGTTCCAGTTCGTGAACCTGCGCGCCTTCCGCCACGCGATCGACTGCGTCCGCGGGCGCTACACGCGACCGGACGAAACCGGCGAGATCTCGCACTTCCAGGCCCTCTCGGCCGCTCTTTCGGGCACGGTCGGCCTGGGCAACATCGCCGGCGTCGCCGTCGCCATCGGACTCGGCGGGCCGGGCGCCGTCTTCTGGATGGTGATCGCGGGCATTCTCGGGATGTCCTCGAAGTTCGCTGAATGCACGCTGGGACAGAAGTACCGGATCGTGCGCGACGACGGCCGGGTGACCGGCGGCGGCATGATCTATCTCCGCGCCGGACTCGCGGAACTCGGCTACCCCAAGTTTGGCCGCGTCCTCGCCGCTGTCTTCGCAGTGATGTGCATTGGCGGCAGTTTCGGTGGCGGCAACATGTTCCAGTCGAACCAGTCGTTCGCCCAGTTCGCCAACGTATTCCCGTCTGCGGCCAACGACCTCGGTGCCGTGCTCTTCGGCGGTGCGCTCGTCGTCGTCGTCGGCCTCGTGATCATCGGCGGCATCCGACGCATCGGCGAAGTCGCAGGCTTCCTGGTTCCGATCATGTGCACGCTCTATGTGGTGACGGGCCTCGTCATCCTGGCGCTGAATGCCGGCGAACTGGGCCACGCACTTGGCGTCATCGTGAACGATGCCTTTGCACCGACCGCGGTCGCGGGTGGCTTCGTCGGCAGCATGATCCAGGGCTTTCGGCGCGCAGCCTTCTCGAACGAAGCCGGCACCGGATCTGCGGCAATTGCCCATTCCGCTGCCACCACGGACGAGCCGGTCCGCGAGGGCATGGTCGCCCTGCTCGAGCCCTTCATCGACACCCTCGTGGTCTGCTTGATGACGGGTCTGGTCATCGTCGTCACGGGCGCCCACACGGCTGCCGACGCCGGCAGCGGCATCGCCATGACATCGTGGGCCTTCTCGAGTGTCTTCCCGTGGTTCCAGTACGTACTGTCGGTCACCGCCATCCTGTTCGCATTCAGCACCATGATCACGTGGTGCTACTACGGAGAGCAGAGCTGGTCGGTCCTGTTCGCCGGGAGAGGACTCCTGATCTACAAGATCATCTTCCTGGGCTTCTCGTGGGCCGGCGCCGTCTTTACCGCAACGGCGGTGATCGACTTCGGAGACATGATGATCCTGGGCATGGCCTTCCCGAATATCGTCGGTGTCGTCATGCTGTCCGGGAAGGTCAAGGCCGACCTCGACGACTATTGGGCCCGGCTGAAGTCGGGCGAGATCCAGCCCGTCGACGCGGTCTGACCCCCAAGGAGAA
>JAJDAP010000034.1 GCA_029261795.1 Deltaproteobacteria bacterium | reverse complement strand
CATACTCGGACATTGAGCGAAAACGCAGCCTATCTGTCCTATCCTCTGCTTGGAGCACGAGACCAGATTCGGACTGGCATTCCCTTCGAGGTCTAAGACCTCTCATACTCACTGCTCGCTTTTCGCTCGCGTCTCCCCCTTCCGTTGGCAACGTGTTGCGATCGTTGATTTCATTGATGTTTACGGGATTTTACGTGCGTAGAGGGTGCGTGACGAACACTTAGGTCGACTTTAGGTCAAGTCGGAAAATCCGGGAAATTGGCGCACTCTCTTACGCGGATTTGACCGATCGTCTTCGACGGGTCCGCACGACCTCCATTTTGACTTGACGGTCGAGCTTGCTGAGCACCATGACCATGCGATCGATCGTAAATCCCGTCAGTTTCGCGTTCTTGATATGCGAAACTTCGGCCTGGGTGAGCCCCGTAAGCTTGGCTGCTTCGCGCTGCGTGAGTTTCCGCTGACGCACAATACCGATGATCTCTGCGGCAAGTTGCGCCCGCAGGTGTTCTTTGTCGGAATTCGCCAGCCCCAGATCCCGAAACACATTGCCGGATCCGCGGACAAGCTCGAGTTCGTCACTCTTGGTAGTCATCTCAACATCTCCTTCAATCGCTTGAGCCGATCGCGAATCACGTCTGTTTCCTCTTTCGGCGTCTTGATCCCGGTCTTCGACTTCTTCTGGAACGCATGAATAACCCAAACGTCATCACCGATCTTCACGGCATACACCGCCCTGAAAGCATCACTTCGGTGTCGAAGTACGATCTCCAGCACACCTGCGCCCATCCCCTTCATAGGCTTCGCCGTATCGGATTTCTCTCCGGCAGCAGCAATATCCAGCGCCCGGGCGATCTCTCGCTGGACCGTCACCGGAAAGCGCAGCACTACCCTCTGGGCCGATTTGATCCACGAAATGTTTCTCGGCATTCGCTGTGCAATTCATGATATGATATTTCATATCATCCTGTCGAGCAAAGATTCACTGGGGATCATCAATTAAAAACATCGGATCACTTGCATCCAGCGCATCACTCGAATGCGCCGAAAACAGCTGACCTTGAGCCTGCTCGTAGGACTTGAAGTCGGAATCACCACCCATGACACTCATGCCTACCAAACTACGAGTCTTGGGTCAGGCTCCTAGCTGCCGAAGACCTCGCGCAACAGCTCCGTCGTACGCGCCACCGGATCTCTGCGGATCCTCTGCTCTTCCCGGCCCAGGACTTCGAATAGCCCGTCGACGCTTCGATCGGTGACGTGGTCCGCCAGATCGAGGTTGGGCTTCTCCGTGAGCGGGAGCCGTTGATAGGCGCCGAGAAGTTCTTCGTACTCGGCGTACAGGCCGACGTTCCGCATGGCCGCCTGCACCTCGGGCCGGAATCGCGCCGAGAGTCGGGATTCGGTCTTCCCCCGGAAGAAGTCGGTGGCGGCGGTGTCGCCACCGGCGAAAATGCTGCGCGCGTCCGTGAACGTGAGCGAGCGAATCGCATCGACGAAGAGCGGCGTGGCTTCCCCAGCAGCGCGCTCGGCGGCAAGGTTCATCCCGGCTTCGAGATCGTCCACGTGGCCACCGAGGCCCACCAGGCGAAGTGCGCGTGCCGGCTTGTCGAGGGCCTGTGGCAGTCGAATACGAATCAGGTCATTGGTCGAGAAACCGCCGGGGCGGGAGGTGCTGGTCACGGCACGGCGAGTAGCCACTTCGAGCGCCTCCCGCAGTCCAGCCGTGGTGCGGTCCCCGCCGTTCGTGGGCTGACTCAACAACGCGTCGATCAGCTCCTGCGGAATCTGACCATCGGCGACGCAACCGACGGAACCGAGGAGGACGAGAACGAGAAACAGGATCGAATGTCGCTTCATCATCGGGCCATCCCATCTGCGAACGAGCGAAAGAGCCGTTCGGTTGCCCAGGCAATCGTTAGTTGGGCTTCTTCGCCCACACGTACCGAACCGATCCACCGGGCACGACCGGGACCATCCCGATCCCGCCGAAACCGGCGCCTCGAAGCTGCGCTTGGAGCCCGTCGGGCTCCGGGAGACCGGCGAGATCCTCATGAATCCTCAGGAACGCATCGAAGCCGGCCGTGGCGGCCGTGGCTCCGGACCAACGCGAAATCGGGTCGTCGGTCACCATGGGACTCTGGATGGCCAACACGCCGTCTGGCGCGAGATGCTCGAGGATCCGGCGGAACAACGGCTCCCGGTCGTCCTCGGCGAAGTAGTAGATGTTGTTATTCAACAGCACGAGATCGTAAGCGACGTGCGGCAGCTCGAGCCGGGTAAAATCGCCAACGTGGACCTCCGCCCTGCGGTGCACCCCCATCTCCACCAGATGGGCGCGCGCTCGTTCGGCAACCGCAGCGTCGAGTTCGACACCATCGCCAATGGCATCGCGATGGCGCCGCAGGAGATCGACCAGGTAGACGGCATCGCCGCAGCCGATATCGAGGATGCGGCGCGCGGCGCGCACACCCGGAACCCGGCGCAGGGCCCGGAGCGCCCTCCCCTCGATCACGCGAGAACCGCGGGCCACCCTCGTTGCAGCTTCGGAATCTCCGCTCCAGACGGGCCGATCTCCGGACACGACCAATTCCGGGTAGCGACCCAGCACTGGCCCGTAGGCGTGGATCGCCTCTTCGAGCATGGCGCGCCCGGCATCCCCGGCATCGGTATCGAGGAGCCAGCGAACGAACCCGGACGGGCCGTAGGCGTTCCCGCGACGCACGAGCCATCCCATGGCATGGGCCGCGCGCAACCAGGACGCGATGAGCAGGCGATCTGCACCGGTCGCCTCGGCAAGCTCCGCAGCCGTTCGCGGCTCTCGCAACGCCTCGAAGGTTCCGTTCTCGAGCCCACCTCGTAGCAACGCCAAACGCACGGCCGGCCGAACCATCCCGGCCACCGTGGCCCCGTGGCGAAGCTCCCGGAGGCTCGCCAACTAACCGAGCTCCAGGTTCGCGTAGCGAACCACGATCTTCTTGATGCCGGCGTCGTCGAAGCGAATTCGCAGCTTCTGCCCAGGGCCCCGGCCTTCGACGGCAAGGACCGTCCCGCGTCCATAGATGGGGTGGCGGACGCGCATCCCCGCACGCGGAGCGGAGGGATCGCTCGGGTCCTCGGACGAGGTCTGGTCGTAGCTGTAGTCGTAGCTGCGGCCGGATCCGCCACTACCGCTCTTCGCCGGGCTTCTCGAGACGCGCTGACGGAACTCGCTCGAAATTTCGTTGAGAAGATCCTTCGGGATCTCCCGCAGGAACCGCGAGGGAGAACCGAAGGTCCGGGTTCCGTAGTGCCGTCGCTCGAGCGCATAGGCGAGCGTCAACTCTTCCATGGCTCGGGTCATCCCGACATAACAAAGTCTGCGCTCTTCCTCGACGCCGGTATCGTCGCGTGAGGAAGCCTGGTGCGGGAAGACGCCCTCCTCCATTCCGACCAGGAAGACGCACGGAAACTCGAGCCCCTTTGCCATGTGAGCCGTCATCAGGGAGACCCGATCGTCGTCGAGTGCTGCGTTGTCGAGATCCGAGACCAACGCAATCTGATCGAGGAAGAGCTCGACGGGCGTACGGTCATCCCCCGCGTCGCCTCCGTCTTCGTTCAACGCTTCGAAATCTTCGGCGCCCGCGATCAGCTCGCGCAGGTTCTCGACCCGGGTCTCCGCTTCGGGCGTTCCTTCGCGCTCCAATGCCGCAAGATATCCGCTCCGTTCGAGCACCTGTGTGATCGCGTCTGCGGGCCCGTGGTGGGGGATTTCGATCGCCAGGCCTTCGATCAGCGTCAAGAACTCCCGGACCTTCGTCCCCGATCGGCCCGCTGCACCTTCGTCGACGAGCAGTTGCATGCCCTCGTAGAGCGAGACACCCCGCTGCTCGGCCAGCGCTTCCGCGCGCGCCAGCGTCGTCTTGCCGATCCCGCGTGCCGGCCGGTTGACGATTCGCTTCAGCGCCTGCGGATCGGAGCGGTTGATCAGCAAGCGAACGTAGGAGAGCGCGTCCTTTACCTCGGCGCGGTCGTAGAATCGCACGCCCCCGACGACCACATAGGGCAGATTGTATTTGAGGAGTTCTTCCTCGATCGGGCGCGATTGCGCGTTGGTCCGATAGAAGACCGCGCAATGTCGATTCGAGCGGCCGGCTTCCCGGGTGGCCTCCAGGATCCGCCGCACCACGTACTGCGCCTCGTCCCGATCGTCCCGCGCTTCGTACAGCGTGATTTTCTCGCCTTCGCCGCGGTTCGTGACCATGCGCGCGAGCTTGGCGCCGGAGTTCCGCTCGACCACCGCATCGGCGCCGGCCAGGATCCGCTGCGTCGAACGATAGTTCTGGCTCAGGTTGACGACCCGCGACTCGGGATAGTCGCGTTCGAATCCCTTGATGTTGCGGATATCCGCCCCGCGCCAGCCATAGATCGATTGGCGCGGATCACCCACCACGCACAGGTTGCGGTGGCTGCTCGCCAGCTGGTTGACCAACCGGTACTGGACGCGGTTGGTGTCCTGGTACTCGTCGACGTGGACGTACTGCCAACGTTCCTGGTAGCGCTCCAGCACGGAGGGAAAGCGATCGAACAGATCGACGGTCAGCACGAGCAGATCGCCGAAATCGAGAGCGTTCGCTTCGCCGAGCAGGCGTTGATAGGTGGCGTAGATCTCGGCGGTCTGTTCGGCATCGAGATCGTGGGCGTGGTCGCCTGCTTCGGGCGGGAGCATGCCCGCATTCTTCAGACCGTCGATCTGCCAACGGATGCGCCGGGCTTCGGCATTCTTGGCGTCCATCCCGTGGCGGCGGAGCGCTTCCTTCACCGTACCGAGTGCATCGGTTTCGTCGTAGATGACGAAATTGTGCGAACGGTCGAGCTGGCCGATCTCCCGGCGCAGGATACGCACGCAGCTCGAGTGAAAGGTCGAGAGCCAGACATCGCGCGCTTCCGGACCGAGGATCTTCTCGACGCGCTCGCGCATCTCACCGGCAGCCTTGTTGGTGAAGGTCACCGCCAGGATCGACTCCGGCGCGATGCCGTTCACACCGATCAGCCACGCGATGCGTTGGGTAAGCACCCGCGTCTTGCCGCTACCGGCGCCGGCAAGGACGAGCAGCGGGCCTTCGGTGGTACGGACGGCCTCAGCCTGCTCCGGGTTCAGCCCCTCCAGCAGGGATTGTTCGAGCACGCGCAGATGGCTCCGAAGAGGAGAGTCGGGAATTCGCGCTGGGGGAGCGCGAGCCCAATCAGGGTAGCCGACGGAGCGCTGGGCCGATAATCGCCAGACGGGCCGTTCTCATTCCTCGGCAAAGAAGTATGGGCTCGACCAGGCGGCGCCACCGTCCGCCTGAAGCACCCGGACGTAGAGCCAGCGCTCCGGGGCGTCTTCAGGAAGGGCGAAACGGAGCGACGTGCTGCGGCCTTCGACCTCGGCCCGCTCGACCACGGCGCCATCGGCAACCAGTTCGATGACTGCGAGTTCAGCCGGCGCTGCGACCTGTACCTCGAGGTTGCCACCGCGCTTCGTGAGCCGCGCACCCATGACTTGGCCGTCGAGCCGAACATCGAGGAGGATGCGCGGGCCGTTGGTCGCGTAGCTACGACGCGCTCGAAGTGCTGTGAGCAGGGACGCGCGGGTCCGCTCGGGCGCCAGCACGGCGGCCAGCCCTCCGGAGGACGCGCTCAGCTGGGCCAGCCCTGGATGGCCGTCGTGCGAATCGCCACTTCCGACGAAGCCGAGCTGATAGCCGCGCGAGAGTGCGTCGCGCACGAAGTTGCCGTCGATCCCACCTCGAACCGGCCGCGGCGTGCTGCGCGCCTCACTGCTGCCGTGGACCGAGGCAATCTCGGTGACGGGCTCGAGCTCCGGGTCCGGCGGAATCCGCCAGTCGGTGGCCACGGGTTGACCGGCCGAATGATGCGCGAGCGTGATCGCGGGTAGACCACGCAGCGCGTCCCAGAGTTCGGTCGGTGTGTCGGTGCGCGGATCGACCCAACTGAATAGTGGCCCGTCGTCGGCGAAGTGCAGCACATGACGATGCCCGTAGACCCAATTCGTCCACTCGTAGCCGAGCAGCGCCACGAAGCTCCCCGGCTCGTGATGTTTCGCGACCGCGCCGCGAATCTCGTTCCAGTTCTCTTCCGCCTGGTCCAGGAACGGAATGCCCCAGTGATCGTGGTCGGTGATCGCGACGGCATCGAGCGCGGCCACATCCCGCGCATAGCGAAGATAGTCCTCCGGAGTACCGGTTCCATCCGAGAGTTGGGTATGCCCGTGAAGATCGACCCAGAGAATCTGGTCGGCATCTGCGGAGACGAGCGTCGGCGGGGTACGCGCCTCGAGCCCCCCCGGGCCGCGCACCGTCAGCTCGAGAAGGCCCTCTTCCTGGGGGACCAGCGTGGCCTGGGCGATCCCGCCAGCGCCTTCGAGGAGTTCGATGCGGCGCGGTCCCGCCACTGAATCTGGCAACACGAGTTCGAGGGCAGCTTCGAGCTCGACCCCGGATGAACCCCACTCGTCTAGGACGGCCACGCGCAGGGTCGCGGCTTCGCCCGGGCGCAGGGTCGCGGGCAGATGCGCGACGATCTGCCTGGCGGGGCCCGGCCCGACATCGACGGAAGGCGGATCGGAGACCAGGCCACGAATGCCGTCACCGTCCCCGTCCACCCAGAACGTGAAGCGTGCCCGCCGTTGCGCGTAGTGGCCGACGAGGATGGGCCACTCCGCCTCCCCGTAGTGGATACGAATCCGTTCTCCCGCTCGCATCGCACGGCCCGTGATCTCGACCCGAAGCATTCCTGCATCCGGTGCATCTGCCACGATCTCCAGGTCGGACGAGACAGCGCTGGCCCTGGCGGCCAGTCCTCCGGGCCGATCGGGTGCGCCCGGACCCGTCCAGCCCCAGAGCGGCGGCTGGAAGAAGAGGTGACCACCCTGCGCGATTCCGAGTGGACCCGCTTCGTAGATGAACTCGAACCGTGCAGCGCTGCCGGCGCGCAGCCGACCCTCGGGTGCGCGTTCGATCCAGGCACGGCCTCCGCCGTCGGACGGGCCGCGGAGCGCTTCGAGATCCGCTGCCATCTGCTCGGCCAGGTCCCGGCGTGCGTTCGGCGCACCAGTGGGCGCGATCGTGGCGGCTGCCGACCCATCGCCTGGCAGCGGCGGATCCGGCCGGGCGTTGTCCGCTTCCGAGCACGCCAGCGCGATGCAACCAGCGAACGTTGCCAGCAAACGGACCCTGGCGGAGCTCCGCCTCACCGTCCCTCCTCGAATCGCCCCACCAGCGGCGGTGCTATTCGACCGTAACGCTCTTTGCAAGATTGCGCGGCTGGTCGACGTCGGTTCCCTTGAGTGCTGCCACATGATAGGCAAGCAGCTGCACGGGAATGGTCGCGAGCAAGGCCGTCAGGAACTCGCCGAGTTCGGGGATCCGTATCACGGCATCCACCTTCTCTTCGATTCCCTCGTCTCCGACCGACGCGATGGCGATGACCTGACCATCTCGGGCCCGAACCTCTTCGAGGTTGGAGACGACCTTCTCGTAGACACTCGATTGATTCGCGATGACCACCACGGGCATGTTTTCGTCGATCAACGCGATGGGACCGTGCTTCATCTCGCCGGCGGCGTAGCCCTCGGCGTGGATGTACGAAATTTCCTTGAGCTTCAGCGCGCCTTCCATGGCGATCGGATACATGACGCCACGGCCGAGGAACAGGAAATGCTGGGCCCGGAAGTAGCGTTGGGCCACGGCCTTGATCTTGTCGTCGAGCGCCAGCGTTTCCTCCACCATGCGCGGTAGCTGGCGGAGCTGGCCCACGTGTTCCCGGACCTGGTCTTCGCTCAGCGTCTTGCGGGCGATACCGAGCTTGAGCGCCAACAAGTAGAGCGCCACGAACTGCGTCGTGAAGCACTTCGTCGAAGCGACGCCGATTTCGGGCCCGGCGATCGTGTAGAGCACATCGTGGCTCTCGCGCGCGATCGTCGATTCTCTCGTGTTGCAGATCGAGAGGATCCGTCCGCCGCCGGCCTTGCCCTCGCGAAGTGCTGCAAGCGTGTCGGCGGTCTCACCGGACTGGGAGACGGGCACGATCATGCAGCCCTGATCGACGATCGGCTTGCGATAGCGGTACTCGCTGGCGAGATCGACTTCGGCCGGAATACCTGCGAGCTGCTCGATCAGATACTTGCCGACGAGACACGCGTAGTACGCGGTGCCACAGGCGACCAGGGTGACGCGCTCGAGGTTCTTGGCGTCGGCCTCGGTCAGGCTGATGCCGTCGAGATCGATCGAGACGTCGTCGTCGCCGATGCGTGTGCCGATCGTGTCGCGAATCGCGCGGGGCTGCTCGAAGATCTCCTTCTGCATGAAGTGATCGAAGCCGCCCTTCTCGGCGGAAACGGGATCCCACTGGATGGTGCGCGGCGCGCGCTCGACCAGGTGGCCGGCTTCGTCGACGATCTCGATGCCCTCTCGTGACAGCACGGCGAACTCCTCGTCGTCGAGGAACATCATCTGCCGTGTGTACGGGAGGATCGACGGGATATCGCTGGCCAGGAACGATTCGCCTTCGCCCAGCCCCAGGATGATGGGGCTGCCGCCGTTCTTGGCGACCACGATCAAGTCGGGCGTATCCGCACTGACGACGGCGAGGGCGTAGGAACCGACCAGCCGCTCCGTCGAGGTGCGCACGGCCGTGAGGAGATCGTCTCCCGCTGCTACGCGCATGTCGATCAGGTGCGCGACGAGTTCGGTGTCGGTCTCCGATTGGATATCGCGACCGGCAGCGAGAAGCTCGCTGCGGATCTCCCGATAATTCTCGACGATGCCATTGTGGACGAGGGCCACGCCGCCCGCGCGGTGCGGATGCGCGTTGGCCTCGGAGGGCTTCCCGTGCGTTGCCCAACGCGTGTGCCCGATACCGACGGCGCCCCCGAGCGGCCGTTCGTGAAGCTTGGCGTCGAGGTTGGTGAGCTTGCCCACGGCGCGAGAGAGCTTCAGTTCGCCGCCGTCCCAGATGGCGACGCCACTGGAGTCGTAGCCGCGGTACTCGAGCCTTCGCAGTCCTTCGATGAGGACTTCCTGAGCACTTCGGTCCTGGCCGACATAACCGACGATTCCGCACATATCGTTGTCCTTTGAAACGCTTGCCGCGCGACCGCGCACCGGGTGCGGCGCACCCAGGTGCGCGCTGATGAACTCAGCCCCGATCCGACCCCGAACCGGATTCCCCGGTTCCAGATTTCTTTCGCCGCCTGGCACCCCAGCCTTCGAGATTCTTCTGTCGACCTGTCGAGACCGCAATGGCGTCGCTCTTGACCTTTTTCGTCACCGTGGTTCCTGCCGCCACGAATGCGCCGTCCTCGAGTTCTAGCGGTGCGACCAGATTGGCGTTGCAGCCGACCTTCACGCCCTCGCCAACCGTGGTGCGGTGTTTGTCCGTCCAGTCGTAGTTGACGGTGATGGAACCGCAGCCGAAGGACGAGCCTGCACCGACGTCGGCATCTCCGACGTAGGCCAGATGGTCGGCCTTGACGCCGACGCCGAGGTGACTGTTCTTGACCTCGACGAAGTTCCCGATCCGAACGCCCTGTTCGAGGCGCGAGCCGGGGCGCAGATGGGCGCACGGGCCGACGACGACATCGTCGCCTAGCAAACTATCTTCGATCACAGAGTGCGCCTTGACGTGGACGCCCTCTCCCAGACGGGACGGCCCGGTGATCACCACGCCGGGTTCGAGACGCGAGTCGCGCCCGATCTCGACACCGGTGTCGATGTACGTCGCGGCCGGATCGTCGAACGTCACGCCTTCGGCCATCAGGGCTTCGGCGTTGCGGCGGTACTGGATTGCGGCGGCTTGGGCGAGTTCTCGACGATCGTTCACGCCGATGGTCTCGTCTGCGTCGGCGACGAGCATCGCCGCAACGGCGCTCCCCATTCGTCGTGCGATCGCGACGATCTCGGTCAGATAGAACTCGCCCTGGGCATTCGAATCATCGAGTTCGGAGAGCGCCTTGGCCAGGAAGCCGGCATCCACCAGATACGTTCCCGCGTTCCGCTCCTCTACTTCGCTCTCCTCCGGCGTCGCGTCGGTCAGCTCGACCACGCGCTCCACATCGCCCTTGGCGGTTCGGATGACGACCCCGGGCAACGGATTCCGGGAGGTCAGGATGACCACGGGCGCCTGGGTCCGATCCCGAAGTGCGCGCATCCGGTCGACCGACGCGGTCCGCAACATCGCGTGATCACCATTGTGGATGAGGACGTCCCCTTCGAAGCCGACGAGGGCCCGCTGGGCGACCTGGACGGCGTGGCCCGTGCCGCGCTGTTCGGCCTGAAGAATGAACCTGGCCCGCCCCTCGAAGGCCTGCTCGACCCCCTCCGCATCACGGCCGACCACGACCAGGAGTTCGGACGGGTCGAGGGCTTCGGCCATGCTGATCGCGTACCCCAGCAGGGGACGGCCCGCGATCTCGTGCAGCATCTTCGATCGCCGCGACTTCATTCGCGTGCCCTTGCCCGCTGCCATGATGATGACGGCCAACGGGCGGCTCGAATCGGCGGTGGATTGGGCGGTCTGCGACATGGCGTCGGGCATTGGCTCCTCTTCGGCTCCCGCGCTTCGAACCTTTCACCCGCCCCGGGGGCCAGGTCCGCACTTCGGGGCAAAGCGGCGTGAAGGTAGTGCCATCGACCGCCAGGAAAAGGCCACTCCCCGGGGGGAAGTACGGCTTCGATTCAGGACCCTGGAACCGGGCGGAATGGCACCCGCCGAGCCCGTTTCTTACTTTCTTGGGACCCCGCCCCCGCCCGTTCGTTCATGATCCCGCCAGGCACGCACACGATCGGACCACCAGCGTCGGCGAGCGGCATCGCCCAGGAGCCCAGTATCCGCGTCGAAGGCAATACCCACGGCCTCAAAGCCAATCAGGTCAATCGCCTGGAACGCCTCGGAAGACGCCGCATCCCTGCGGATCGCCTGGTGACGCAGGAGTTCGCCCGCGAGCTGACCGAACTCTCCCACGAGATCCGCCGATTGGTCGGTGTGCTGATCGACCGACGCGGCGCCGTCACCCACGTGATGGTGGGCGATGCGCAATCCGTCGAAATGCCGGAGTGGGGACGCATGCGCGCCGGCCAGGGTCGGTTGCGCGGCCTGCGCTGCGTGCACACACGGCTGGGTGGCGAAGCGATCTCGCGCGACGACCTGACCGACCTCGCGGTACTGCGCTTCGATGCCATGGCCACCATCCAGGTCGGCGAGGATGGCCTCCCCGGCGAAGTGCATACGGCTGCGCTGCTACCGGCCAACGACGACGGGACGGGCATCCAGTATCTCGATCCCGCGATCCCGTCCCAGCTTGATCTCGACTTCCAGGAATGGATCCGCGCGCTCGAAGAAGAACTCGCGCGGGCGGACCGAACGCGCACGGTCGGCGACGGCGAGCGCGCGATCCTGGTGGTCGTGACTGCCGGGCGCAGCCGCGAGGAAACCGATGCGCACACCGACGAGCTGCGCGAGCTGGCGCGCTCCGCCGGTGTCGAGGTTGCCGACGTGATGGTCCAGACCCGCTCGCGGCCCGACCCGAAGACCGTGATCGGCAGCGGCAAGCTCCAGGACCTGACCATCCGCTGCTTCCAGACCGACGTCGACCTGGTGATCTTCGACGGCGACTTGAACGCGACCCAGGCGCGGAACCTGGCCGAACGACTCGACCTGCGCGTGCTCGACCGGACCCAGTTGATCCTCGACATCTTCGCCCAGCACGCGAAGACGCGAGACGGCAAGTTGCAGGTCGAGCTGGCCCAGTTGAAGTACGTGCTGCCGCGGCTCGCCCAGCGCGATACCTCGCTCTCGCGGCTGGGCGCCGGTATCGGCGGCCGCGGCCCGGGCGAGACCAAGCTCGAAGTCGACCGACGTCGCGTGCGGGAGCGCGTTTCGCGGCTCGAGCGCGATCTGAAGAAGCTCGGGAGCCAACGTCAGCATCGGCGTTCCCGCCGCGAAAGGCGCGGTGTGCCGGTGCTTTCGATCGTCGGCTACACCAACGCCGGCAAGAGCACCTTGCTGCGCGCCCTGACCAAGACCGAGGTGCCGATCGAGGACAAGATGTTCGCGACGCTCGACCCGGCTTCCCGTCGGCTGCGTTTCCCGCGTGATCGCGAGGTCGTCATCACCGACACGGTCGGATTCATCCGCGACCTCCCCGAGGAGTTGAAGAGCGCGTTCCGGGCGACCCTCGAAGAACTGCGAGAAGCGGACGTCTTCATTCACGTCGTCGATGGCGCCGCCGAGGACGCCGAGCGCAGGATCGCGGCGGTGCACGAGGTGCTCGAGGGCCTGGGGCTGCGCGATCGGCCCGAGGTCCTGGTCTACAACAAGCTCGATCTGCTGCCGCCCGGCGAGGGCGCGGAGCGCGCCGACGAAGCCGGTGCCATTGCAATCTCAGCACTGATGCACACGGGCCTGAAGCAGCTGCTCGAAAGCGCGGAACTGGCATTGTTCGACGAAGGCCACGAAACCGATCTCGGTCTCGAGGAGCCAGCGTGGGCATTGGGGGGAGAAGGATGAGAGCTCGAATCTCGGGAACCGGGATGTGCCTGCCCGAGCGGCGCGTCACCAACAAAGACCTCGAAGTGATGATGGAGACGTCGGACGAGTGGATCGTCCAACGCTCCGGCATCCGCGAGCGACGTTGGGTTTCCGAAGGCGAAACGCCCGCCGACCTCGCGGAGGTGGCCTCGCGCACGGCATGCGAGCGCGCCGGCATCGATCCCGAAGAGCTCGACTGCATCATCGTGCCGACCCTCTCCTCGCAGTACGAATTCCCGGGCACCTCGTTCTTCTTGCAGGAACGCTTCGGCGGCACCGTCCCCTGTTTCGACTTGCGTGCCCAGTGCACGGGCTTCATCTACAGCCTGTCGATTGCCAACGCCCTGGTGATCTCGGGCCAGTATCAGCGGGTCTTGGTCTGCGGCGCGGAGGTCCACTCGACTGGCCTCGACAAATCGACCGAGGGCCGCGACGTCACCGTCCTGTTCGGTGACGGTGCCGGCGCCATCGTCGTCGAAGCCGCCGAGGACGACTCCAATCCAGCTGGCATCCTCGATGTGACGCTTCACGCCCAGGGCAAGTACGCCAAGAAGCTCTGGGTTCCCTGGGGATCAGCGCTCTTTCCCGAGCGACTCAATGCGGACGCCCTCGACGAGCGGCTGCACTTCCCGCGGATGGACGGCCGTCATGTGTTCAAGAACGCGGTGACCCGGATGCCCGAGGTGATGGCGGAATCGCTCGATGCCGCCGGCGTCAAGAAGCCGGACATCGATCTCTTCCTGTTCCACCAGGCCAACCTGCGGATCAACGAGTTCGTCGCGAACGCGGCGGAGATCCCGGCGGAGAAGGTCCGGAACAACATCCAGCGCTATGGCAACTGCTCGGCCGCCTCGATCCCGATCCTGCTCTCGGAGGCCCACGACGAGGGCCTCCTCGAACCCGGCAAGCTCGTCTGCTTGACGGGTTTCGGATCGGGCTTCAGCTGGGGCAGCGCGGTCGTCCGTTTCTAGCGGACGAGCGATCTGCCGCGGTGCGTTGCCCACACCGTGTCGCAGTGTGTCGAATGTCGCAGAGCGTCATGATCTAACTATTTGATTTAGTTAAGAAATAAAAAATGACGCTCTGCGCTTGACGCGATAACGCATCGTGTTAAGTTTCTTCTGTCGTCAACCGAGAACACTTTCAGCCCGGAGGCATCGACCCCGGGACTTCAAGGAGAAACATCATGGCCCAGCAGAAGACCGCGAAGAAGAATGCCAACCCCCTCGACGGAGGTCGCGAGCGCTTCGAAAGCGCCCTGAAGGACCTCGAGAAGGATTGGACGAAGTTCCAGAAGGACGCCGACAAGCGCCGAAAGGGCTTCGAGAAGCGTGCCGAGAAGGAGGTCAAGCGCCTCCAGGGCGAGTTCAAGAAGACCCCGCTCTTCAAGCGCGCCCGGAAGCAGGCGAAGGCCCTCGAAGCCCGTGCCGAGGAGATCCGCGAGGAGATCGAGGCCAGCGACGTCTACAAGCGCGCCGAGAGCCTCCGCAAGGACGCCGAGAAGGTCATCGAGGACCAGGTCGAGAGCCTCTTCGACAACCTCCGCATCGCGTCCACGAACGACGTCGCCACGCTCGAGCGAAAGATCACCCGCCTCAACAAGAAGGTGCGCGATCTCGAGAAGGCGCAGGCGGCCTAAAGCCCCTGACTCGATTCGAAGCTGCAGCTGCGTGTCGTGGCCCGGCGGCCCTTGTGGGTCGCCGGGCCATCTTTCATTGGGCCTCCGCTAGCTTCGTGGCCCGCCATTCCCCAGGAGGCATCAAGTGGCCGATTTCGCCGGCATCGATTTTCTGCTTCTCGACGAGGATTACTCCGACGAGGAGCTGATCTCCCGCGACACGGTGCGCTCCTGGGTGAGCGACCGATTCCTCCCGGTGATCCAGGAGCACATCCGCAAGGACGGTTCCTTCCCGATGGAACTCGTTCCCGAGATCGCCGAGTTGGGCCTCTTCGGCGCGAACCTACACGGCTACGGCTGCGCGGGGATGAACAACGTCGCCTATGGCCTGGTGATGCAGGAACTCGAACGCGGAGATTCGGGGCTCCGCTCCTTCGCGAGCGTGCAGGGTTCGCTCTGCATGTATCCGATCCACGCCTTCGGTTCCGAAGAACAGAAGCAGGAATGGCTACCGAAGATGGCGGCCGGCCAGGCCATCGGTTGTTTCGGCCTGACTGAGCCCGACTTCGGAAGTTATGCGCAAGGCATGCGAACCAAGGCCGAACGCAAGAACGGCGGCTGGGTCTTGAACGGAACGAAGCGTTGGATCACCAACGGCTCACTCGCCCACGTCGCCATCGTCTGGGCACAGACCGAGGACGGCGTGCGCGGTTTCCTGGTACCGAGGGGAGCCGCCGGATTCGAAGCGCCGGACATCAAGGGGAAGTTCTCGCTACGCGGTTCGGTCACCAGCGAGCTCTACTTCAAGGATGTCGAGCTACCCGGGGGCGCGATGTTGCCCGATGCCAAGGGCATGAAGGGCCCTCTCTCCTGCTTGACCCAGGCCCGCTACGGCATAGCCTGGGGCGCCCTCGGTGCTGCGATGGCGTGCTTCGAAGAGGTGGTCGAGTACTCGAAGCAACGTATCGTGCAAGGCGGCCCGCTCGCCGCGAAGCAGCTTACCCAGGCCAAGCTCGCCGACATGTTTACCGAGATCACCAAGGGGCAGCTGTTGGCGTTGCGCGTGGCGCGGCTGAAGGATGAAGGCAAGCTGCACCACACGATGGTCTCGATGATCAAGCGCAACAACGTCGACATCGCCCTCACCGTGGCCCGGAACTCGCGCGATTTGTTGGGCGCGAACGGGATCGTCGACGACTACCAGGCGATGCGTCACATGGTCAACCTGGAGACCGTGCGAACCTACGAGGGCACCCACGACATCCACACGCTGATCCTGGGCGAGCACATCACCGGCATGCGCGCACTCTAGAGCGGGGACGGACTCCTCAAGTTTCAAGATGGCAAGTACAGAGAACTTGCAATCTTGAAACTTGAGGAGTCCGTCCCCGCTCCGGGCGCTAGGTTTGGGCGGTGAGTAGACCTCGTCGGAAGATATGGGTCAGCGTCGCACTGCTTGCGATCGTGATCGGAGCGCGTCTGCTCGGCTGGGAACCGGAGACTGCCTCCGCGCCTCCGGTGCGGGCAGAACCGGCGATTGCCTCCTCCTCGGAGGCGCGATCGCGCTCCGAATTGGAACGGCTGATCGACGAGCGACGCTCGGGTGTGATGGTCGAAGCTGAAGGCCGCGTCGCCGCGGTTCTCGCGGACGACCAACGGGGCTCTCGTCACCAACGCCTGCTCGTCGAACTGGCTTCCGGCGCGACGGTCTTGATCGCACACAACGTCGATCTGGCCGCGCGCGTCGCCAACGTGCAGCGCGGCGACCGGCTCGCTTTCCGCGGGCAGTACGAGTGGAACGAGAAGGGCGGTGTGATCCACTGGACCCATCACGACCCGGATCGGCGCCACGACGAGGGATGGCTTCGGCACGAGGGGAAGACCTATCGTTAGGCCGGCTCGGGACGCCGAGGCGGCCTTTCAGCGACGCGCGCGTTCCAACGCTTCCTGCGCGCTGCCATGACACTCCTCGACGAGCGCGGCGGCGTCGGCCTCGCTGATCTCTGCGAGGGCCGAAACGATTCGCACGGCGCGACGGCGCAGCTTGCTCGATGCGGGCATCAGATTCGTCATCTGGTTGCCCTCGACGCGCCCGAGCTTGACCATCACCGTCGTCGACAGCAGGTGAAGCACCATCTTCTGGGCCAGTCCGCCCTTCATGCGCGTGGATCCAGCGATCACTTCGGGGCCGACCTCGGGTGCGATCGCCACCTCGGCCGCCGCGCACAGGGGCGAACCCGGGTCGCAGGTGATCGCGATGCGGCGTGCTCCGAAATCGAGGGCTGTGTGCAAGGCCGCCAGGGCATAGGGCGTGCGGCCGCTCGCCGAGAGCGCGACCACCGCATCGCCGGGCATCAGGTCGCGCGCGCGGAGTTCGGCGCGCGCCGCCCCAGCATCATCCTCGGCCCCTTCGACCGCGCGCGTCAGCGCAATTTCACCGCCAGCGATCACGCCCTGAACCCGGTCGGGCGGATAGCCGAAGGTCGGTGGCACTTCCGACGCGTCGAGTACGCCCATCCGGCCGCTGGTTCCCGCGCCTACGTTGAACCAGCGCCCGCCGCCTTTCAGCACCAGCGTGAGAATCTCGGCGGCCTCCTCCACGGCAGGAAGCACTCGGCCAACCGCGTCGATGGCGTAGCGGTCTTGCTCGTGGATCGCGGCCAACACCTGTCCCGTGCTGCGCTGATCGAGATCCCGGGTCGATTCCAGGATCTGTTCGGTAAGCAGGTCTTTCGCCATCGCTTTCGTTTCGGCGCGTGGCCGCGCTCACTGAACCGCGCAACCCGACCGGCAAGAACACCTCAGCAACCGGCAGCTCGGGAATGGGTAGAATCGTCCCGTGCCGTTCGAGGTCTCACAGAAGAGTCTGGATCGCCTCGAATGGGGCGAGGTGATGATCCGCCTGGTCGCCCATGCCCGCACACCACGTGGGCGAGAGACACTGGACGCCCCGGAATCCACCTTTGCCGCCAACCTCGCCGAGGCGCAACAACGGCTGATCGAGACCAGCGAAGCCCGCGCGATCCTCGACGTCGGCGACGTGCCTCCCCTCGATGGCGTGCGCGATCTCTCGCAGTTCCTGCCGCGGCTTCGCAAGCACGGGCTCCTGGCCGGTAGCGAACTCGTCGAAGTCGGGTCCAGCGCGCGAGCCTGCACGGAGAACGCGCGGTTCCTGACCGGGCACGGCGACGAAGCGCCCAGCCTGGCTGGCCTCGGTCTCGCGCTGCCGGATCTCTCGGGCCTGGCTGCCGATATCGATTTCGCACTCGATCCCGCGGGCGAGGTGCAGGACTCCGCCTCGCCAGCCCTGGCCCGGGCTCGCCGGGAAAGTCACCAGATTTCCGGCGAAGTCCAGTCCCGGATCGCGCGGTTCCTGAAGGACGCCGGGGTTCGGCCGCATCTCCAGGACGAGTTCTTCACCGTCCGCAACGATCGCTATGTGCTGCCGGTCAAGGCCGACCACAAGGGGCAGGTTCCCGGAATCGTTCACGATGCCTCCTCCAGCGGAACGACCTTGTTCGTCGAACCCCAGGCCATCGTCGACTTGAATAACAAGCTCAAGCAAGCGGAGTTGACGGTCGAACGCGAGACCCGGCGCGTCTTGAAGCAGCTCTCCGAGGCCGCCGCTACCCACGCCGGAGAACTCGCTGATGCGCTCGAGACGCTCGCCCAGGTCGATCGGGCGTTCGCCCGCGGTCGACTCTCGGTGGAGATGGAAGCCAGCGAACCCATCCTCGACCGGGGGGGCGTCTTCCAACTCGAGCAACTGCGTCACCCACTGCTGCCCATTCGCGACTCGATTCCCAATGATCTCCGGCTCGGCGAAGGCTTCCACGTACTCGTCATTTCCGGACCGAATGCCGGCGGCAAGACCGTCGCGATGAAGGCGCTCGCACTGGCGACGCTGTTCTCCCGTGCAGGCCTGCACGTAGCGGCAGACCCGGGCGCACGGGTGGCCGTGGTCGATCGCGTCCTCGCGGATATCGGCGACGAACAGGATCTGCGCGAGAGCCTGTCCACGTTCTCGGCCCATATGGCCAACCTCGCCCGGATCGTGGGCGCTTCGGACCAGCGTTCACTCGTCGCCCTGGACGAGATCGGCGTCGGCACCGACCCGAGCGAAGGGGCCGCGTTGGCGCAGTCCGTGCTCGAGGCGCTGGCCGATCGCGGCGCGCGCGTCGTGACGACGACCCACTACAACCTGTTGAAGGAGATGGCCGAAGTCGACGACCGCTTCGAGAACGCCAGCGTCGAGTTCGACGGCGAGACCGGCGCACCGACCTATCGTCTCCAGCTAGGCGCGGCCGGCTCGTCATCGGCGACCGCCGTCGCCGCCAGGATGGGGATGCCCGCCGAGGTACTCGACCGCGCCAACGGGTTGCTCGAACACGAGGACCGGCGCCTGGATCGCATGCTGACCGAGCTCTCCACCAGCCGCGCCGCTCTCGAACGGGAGCGCAGCGAGGCGACGCGGCTTCGGGCCGAGAGTGAAGCCAGCCGCAACGAGTACCGCAGCAAGCTCGAACGCCTGCAAGAGCGCCGGGACAAGTTGTTCGAGGAGATGCGTGGCGATCTCGATCGCGCTTTCAAGGAAGCCCACGGCGAAGTCGCTGGCGTGATCCGGGACCTTCAGCAGAAGGGCACGGCCCAGGACGCCGCGCGCGCCCGCGAGAAACTCCTCGACCTGGAAGATCAGGCGCGCAGCGTCCAGGACGAACAGATCCGCAAGACTCCCGCGCATGCCAAGCGGACGATGGACTGGCAACACGCCCATGCCGGTGACACGGTCGGCGTGCCCGGCGGCCGGACCGGAAAGCTGGTCACGCTGCCCGATCGTCGGGGTCGCGTCACGATCCAGGTCGGTGCAGCCAAGCTGACGCTCACGGCCAATCAGGTCTCGCCGGTTTCTCCGGTCCCGAGGCAAGCGCCTGTCAGCCCGCAACACACGCCCTTCCAGGTCGATGCCGCGCCGGCCAGTTCCGCCCGGGTCGATCTGCGCGGCCTGCGCGCCGACGAAATCGACGAACCCCTCGCCAAGAGTCTCGACGACGCCGTCCGCTCCGGCCGCGGGATCGTCGAGGTCATCCACGGGGTCGGTACCGGCGCGCTACAGAAGGCCGTGGCGCTCCACCTGCGCGGCCTGCCCTTCGTCACCCGGTTCGAACCCGCGCCCGCGAAGCAGGGCGGCGCTGGCGTGACGCTCGTGTACCTCGACTAGCGTCCGCTAGAGCGATTCCAGGCAGCGGATCGCGGCTCGGCGCCCGGCACCCACCGCACCCTCGAGTGTCGGCGCGCTGGTGTGATCGCCGGCGTGGAAGAGTCGGCGACCGTTGGCCGTTCGGTCCGCTTCGACCTGCGCCAGGTTCGCGAGCGAGCGGTAGCGCCCGACATCGAAACGGGGATGGGCTTCCCGGTGGCGCCGCAGTACCACGAACCGCGCCGAGCCAGCGGCGCCGGGATAGAGGCGTTCGAGCGCACCCACCAGGGCCTTCTCGATCACTTCGTCGGCGGCTTCCAGGTGCTCGCGACTCCACGCCGAACGCGCCACGACAGTGGCGAGTTGGCTGCCGTCGGGGGCAGGGCCACGGTCGCCGCCGGGCTCGATCGCGATGACGCCCGCGATCCCGCCCTCACCTGCGGGTACGCGAAGACGTGTCGCCTTGGGAAGCAATGCGGTGTCGAGTGCGATCGAAGCCACGATCGCGGGCGACGTCCTGCCTGCGCCGAGCACATCGCGCTCGGCGGGAACCAGGACCGGGCCGAGGACACGATGCGCCGCGCCGGCGGGAAGCGTCGACACGACGGCGTCGGCCGCGATCGGATCCTCGCCACCGGAATGAGCCGCCACCACCTCGAAACCGCTCGCCGTTTCCGTGACGCTGCTCGCCGCGTGCTCCAGCCGCACGTCGAGCCCGGCGGCGAGTGTATCCGCGAGCACGCCGATTCCACCGCGCAGGGTTCCGGTTGGCACGAAGGCACGTTGCACCTGATGGAGCAGGAAGAGTTCGCGGCTGGTCTCGTGAACATCCGCACCGCCGGCGTCGGCGGCGACCAGCGGTTCGACCCAACGCTCGAGGACGCTGGGCCCGAAGTAGCTGCGAATGAAGTCGGCGATACTCCGATCGTCCATCCGCACGCCCTGCTCCGGCGCTTCCGGCTTCAGGATGTCTTCGAACTTTCGCAGCAACCGGCCCAGGCGGTGGACCCGGATCCCCTGGTGCCAGCGGAGGCCAGGAATCGATCGCACGCCGCGTGTCCCGGTGGGCTCGATGGCTTCCACCTGGCCGGCGCGAACCTGCGCCAGCGCGGCCGGCCGGAGCGGCAGCATACGCGCGCCGAGTCCGGCCCCACGAACCAGCGCATGGAGATCGCGATCGCGGGCACTGACCAGATGCGGCGCAGAGTCGATCACGAAGCCGTCCCGCTCGTCGCTGGTCGCTCGCCCACCCGGGCGGTGGCCGCGTTCGAGCAGTGTCACCTCTGCCCCAGCCGCCACGAGGTGGTGCGCCGCGGAAAGGCCGGAGAGGCCGGCGCCGAGCACTACCACCTTGGGGCCGTGCGGCCGGTCAGACATCGTTGAACCTCCCCGAGCGCCCCCCAGCGTCCCGGAACGGCGGGTTATACCGCTTTCGGCCCGGCGTCGCCGCCGGCCGCAAGCCACTGAACCCTCTCTCGTGGCGCTCCGTACCATGAGGCGAACCTGGAGGCGGATGCAGCGTTGGCAATGATGGCCCTTGCCACTCTGATACCGTCGCCTCCCGTGGATTCGGACGAAGACCTGATGGTCCAGGTACAGACCGGCAGCGACGAAGCACTCGCGCTCCTGATGGATCGCTGGCGGGCGCCACTGTATGGCTTCCTGGTCCGGCGGGTCGGCGACGCCTCCGACGATGTCTTCCAGGAGAGTTGGATCCGCGTCGTGCGCGCCCGCGACCGCTTCGACCCGGAGCGTCGCTTCTCGACCTGGCTGTTCCAGATTGCCAACAACCTGTGTCGCGACCGCTGGCGCCGCCTGTCGGCACGCGGACGCGCGGTCGAAGCCTTCACCCGCGAGAGCATCGCCACGCGGCCGCCGAGTGCGGAACCCGAGATCCGGGAACCCGACACCATGCGAGCGCGCGTGCTCACGCTGCCGGAGAAGCAGCGCGAAGTCCTGCTGCTCCGTTACTACCAGGACCTTTCCGAGGCGGAGATCGCCGATGTCCTCGGCATCCCGAAGGGCACGGTCAAGAGCCGGATGCATACCGCCGTGAAGTCGTTGCGACAGCTGATGGAAGACGAGGGAGTGAGCGAATGACATTCGACCGACGCGACGAGGAGATCCGGCGCGCCCTCGAGGCGCTGGGGCCCGATCTCGATACGTTCCGTGTCCCGGACGCGCCCGATCATCTCGTCGAGCGCACGATGCGACGAGCGCGAGGCCAACTGCTCGCACCGCAGCGTCGCCATGCGGCCGAAACCGAGCGCCCGACGCTACCGAAGGGTTTCAAGACGGAGCTCGTGCGGTTGCTCGCGCTGACAGCGCCCATCGCAGCAGCCACGATCGTGTGTCTTTCGTTCGTCTGGGAGCACCTGCCCGAGTGGCTGGCGTGGCTGCCGGCCGGGCTCGCGGCGGCGGCCGCGGGCGCCTGGCTGGTTGGCGCCGTGACCCTGCTCTCCCTGACCTACGGATCGCTTCCGTTCTTTGCTCATCAACGCGTCCTCCGCGCCTCTGCCCAGGACGCTGCCAACGAGGCCCGCTCATGAATTCCAGTGCCACCAAGCTCTGTCCCTACTGCGCCGAAGAAGTTCGTTCCGAGGCCATCAAGTGCCGCTTCTGCAGTTCGAATCTGGGCGCGCGACGCGTCTCGTTCGGCGATTGGTACCGAAGTTCGAAGGACCGCATGATCGCGGGCGTGTGTGGCGGCCTGGCCCAGGAGTTCGGCGTCCCGACCGCCGTGGTCCGGCTGGCCTTCGCACTGGCCACGCTCTTGTTCGGCGGCGTCGGCGCCATCATCTACGTGGTCCTGTGGATCGTGATGCCCCAGGAAGACTGGGCGAAGGATCTCGACGACTACGAACAGGAGTTCCGGGACCCACTCGATTGATTCGTGCGAGCGCGGGACGCGACCCAGCGCCTGCTTCGTCTGTTAGGATCCCGTCGATGCAAAAACTCGTCACGATCTTTCTCTCCGACGACGACGACGACGACATGGAGGTGCAGGAGCACCTCGAGGAATTCCTCGAGGATGGCTGGCACATCCAGACGATGACGCCGCTCGGTGCGGGTGCCGGCTACGGCGCCGGCGGCGAGAGCGACGCCGAAGGCCACTGCTACGTCGCCGGCTGGCTCGCGGTCGTGTTGGAGAAGTAGCGAAGCGATCCCGCCGCCGCCGGGGATCCTACGGGGCGGCATCTTCCTTCGGTGCATTCTCGCTGACTTCGTGGATCGAGCGCAGCAGCTCGACGGCACGCTCAGACTCGGCCTCGTTCGTCGCGAGGCTCGACGCGATCGTCGCGTGTTCGAGTGCCGTCTCGAACTCTCCCTGGCGGGCCCGCAACGCCGCCGCAAGGAGATGGATCTCGACGCTCCAGGGGAGCGCTTCCAACGAGTGATCGAGTGCAATTATTCCGGGGCCCGGGTCGACTTCCTCTTCCAGATAGGTACGCGCGAGCCCGTACCAGATCGAAGCATCATCCGGATCGCGGGCCAGACTGGCCTCGAATGATTCCCGCGCCTGCCGCAACGCCAGCTGCCGTTCACCACTCTGCGTGTCGCCCTCTTCGAGTGAATCTGCGCGTAGCGCGTACACCCAGCCGAGGGTCGCGTGTGCGGGTGCCGAATCGCTCTTTGCGATGAGACTGTGGGCCCTGGCTTCTGCCACTTCGAAGTCTCCCTGAGCAGCTTCGGCGAGAGCGAGTTGGACCAGCAACGCGGGATCTTCCGGCGCTTGCGCCAAGCCGTATCGAAGCAACGCGCCCGCGGCACGGCTTCGGCCCCGTTCGATCAGGTGCTCGCCGAGCACCGCCGCAAGTTCAGCAACCGGAACGGGGCGCGCTTCGATCTCGTGTTCCCGCTCGGGAACCGTGATCTCGAGAACCCGGACATAGCGACGTAACACGCGCTCGCGGTGTGCGTCCAAGGCGGGTGCGAGTTCGTCGATCGCGAGCGCGAAATTCTCCTCGAAGGCGGTCACCGGGTTCGCCCCTCGCGTCAGCGCTCGGAGATAGCGGGAGAGCTTCTGGGGAATCCCGGATTCGTGGAGGTGCAGGTAGTGAACGAGCAACCAGGCGTCGGCATAGAACTGGTACACGTCGTCAACCGCCGAATAGACACGCGCTGCGAGCAGCGTCTCCGTGGGAATCGGGTCACCGGAGACGAGAGCCGCCCGGCGCTGAGCCGGAACGAGGCCGAGTGTCGCGAGATCCTCTCGGACGACGACGGTACTCAAGAGTTCTGCGAGCCCCTCGTGATACCAGAGCGGGTAGTCATGCCCACGCTCGTTCTGCATCAGATAGTGCGTGAACTCGTGATACAAGATCGGAACTGCCTGATCTCGGCTTTGCATGCTCAATGCCATCGTGGTGCCGCGAAGGCTCGGCTGCATATAGCCGGCCGAACCTTTCGGACCGAACACCCGGTACTGACGCCCCTTCTCGAGGGCGAAGATGAGCGCGGTTGCCCGCGACGACACCGAAGCATCCGGAATCAATTCGCGTACGGCATCGGCGAAGCGGGCCAAGCGCCTCGCCGAGCGTTCTGCTTCGCCCGGCGTCTGGTTGCTCAGCAGCGTGAAGTCGGGAGTCTCGACGACATGCCACGCTTCGAGTTCGAGACCGAGATCCGAAACCGGCCGCGCGCCGATCGCGGGCACGGAGCCTCCACCCTCGGTCGCACACCCGAACGCCGCCCCGAGCAAGGCGAGAAGGAGTAGAACTGACATGCTTGGGGTATCGGTCACGACTCGGTTTCCGGTTCCGGCGGGTGAGGTAGATACGGGTCGAGGGCATCGTCCAAGCGCGCGTCCATGAGCCCGGGATCCGTGCACAGATCGCCGCGGACCTCCGCTCGGTAGTAGCGCCCGTTCAAGCGAATCTGGTCGACGAGTTCGAGCCCCTGGCGCGCCTCGAAAACGCGGATTCCAGCGGGAGTGTAGATACGGAGCCGGAGCGACAGGCCTCGCGTGGCACCGGTCATCAAGAGATTCTCCGGAGTGACCCCGGGCGCCTTCTTGTCGACGATCCACTTCATCTCTTCGCTGACGCCGTCCCAACGCCCGACCCGACCACTGGCCGCCGCCTCCCGGACAACGAGGGAAGGAAGAATCATCACATCGAAGCGGTGGTCCTTGGAAAGACTACGCGCCAGGTCGGCATACAACAGATCCATCCGCTCCGGGATCAGCTCTCCCCCCTCGTCGGTCAACGGTCCCACCGCTGCCACGGACAACCGCCAGGCGTCGCGAGCGGCAGAAAGACGAAGACGCTCGACACTTCGCTCAGCCCGTTCGAGCCGGCGAACCAGGGCATCTCTGGACGCCTGCGAGGCATCGAGCAGGAAGTCCGGCAGGTGCGCTCTGAGATTCATCGGAAGGAGCAACACCCGCTCGACACCCGGGGCTCCGGCATGGCCGGGCGCCAGGAAGGTCTGATAGGTCGGAGGCGGCGACTGACAGCCGAAGGCAAACAGCACAACCAGAATAGCGCCAGAGCGGAACCGAGGGATTGCAGCAACCATCCCTCCAAGCCTAACACGGCGCGTTCGCCCCGCGGTGCTGAGCCTCATCGATTCGCGGAGCAGGATCGAAGGCTAAGTCAGCTGACGCCTCAGGGCCTCGAGGCCCAGTAGCACCTCGTGCAGATCTTCGAAGGGCTCGTAGGCGACCGCCTGGATCTCGAGTTCCTCCGCGAGCGAGTCCTTCGCGAACACCACGTCGGCGGCGCGGGCGCCACATAGGTCGGACACCCGGCCATTGCCGATGTGTACGACCGTGGCGCGTGGGTGGAGCGCGCGGAGTTCGCGAATCCGCGCGGCTTTGCAGACGCCGGTGCCGCAGCCACAGGACGGGTCCGGCGAGCCCGGTGCCAGGCGCCAGGCGCCGTGGTCGTACCAGAGCCGGTTGGCGTCGTAGGCGAAGCGCACGCCATGCAATTCCTGGAGTCGATCGAGATTGCGGTCGAAGCCATCCGACAGGATTCGGAACGGAATCGCGTAGGCTTCGCACCAGGCGACCAGTTCGTGGGCGCCCGGCATCGGCTCGACGGTCTTCAAGAACGCGTCGAGGGTCTCTTCGGGCAGCTGCAGGCCATCGAGTAGCTCCATGTTGTAGGACCACGGCGTGAACTCGCCGGCCTCGAGCCGCGACCAGAGTTCCTGGCGTCGCTCGCCGGCATAACGCATCGCCAGGGTCGAGCCGACATCCTGGACGGCGAAGGTGCCGTCGTAGTCACAGAAGACCGCGAGCTGCACCGCGCCGGTGGCACGTACCAGCAACGACGCATGCGGCGGAAGCGCTGCGCGAAGCAGGCCATCATCGCGGGGCTCGGGGTCTCGAGTTCCGAACAGCGGCTCCGGTGGCAACGGACCGCGCTCGGGAATCGATGCGGCGAGCGAGGCTTCGACGGAGGCCGTCTCGTCCGAACGATTCGTCAGTTGCACGAGCACGGCCGAGGGGCTCCGTGCAAGCAAGCCTCCCGGCCCGCCTTCTTCGAGGAGAGCGAGTGCCCGGGTTGCCCCGCTTTCACCACCGGCGTCGATCTCGCGGGCCAGGGCGATGACCTGGCGGATGCGGCTCATCTCGACATCGCTGAGCCCGGCGACATCGTCCGACACCATGACCATGCCGCCGCTCAACGCGATCGCACCGGCCAGGCTGGTCGCTTCATCGGATGAGAGATCGGTGTCTCGGGTGCGCACCATCAGGCAATCGGGATCGTTCTGCCAGAGTCGGCGGTGCATGAAGGCCCGCGTCTGGATTCCGCGCAGTGCATTCGCGACGGCCGGCAGCGCCGGTTCCAGCCCCGGGATGATCGCGTCGGCGTTCACGTCCCAGTGGGGCGCGGTGTCCGCGCCGATGCGCATACCGTCGACGATGCCGACGGCGGGCCCCAGTGGACATCCGCATCCGAGCAAGAAGGCCTCATCGCCAGCACCATCGCGAATCGCTTCGAGGCCCCGGCGAAGCCGCCGCGCCCTGGTGACCGCAGGATCGGCGGCGTCGGCCTGCATGGCTGCGGTGTAGAGGAAGTCGAGCTTTTGATAGCTGAAGCCCATGCCGGCCAGCCCCGCGAAAGTCCGCATCACGTGGCGCGTTACCTCTTCGCGAGAGGTGTCGAGCACGTGGATGTCACCCGACGCACTCCAAGCGGGATGGATCAGTCCCCGGTGGAGAGCGCCCGACTGTCGCAACAACCATTCGGGGTGTGCCTCGAACAGGCGGCTCTCTGGCGCGACGCAGAAGGGTGCCGTCCAGATGCCCGCGCGGAAACCCGCAGCGCGAATCTCCTGCGCCAGCGGTGCCAGTCCGCGCGGGAACTTCTCGTTGGTTTCGAGCCAATCGCCGACCGCGTACTGATAGCCATCGTCGAGTTGGACCACGTCGATGGGAATCTCTGCGCGGCGAGCGGTCAGCGCCTCCAGATTGCGAAGCAGGTCGTCTTCACTGACGGCATGAAAGAACTGGTACCAGCTGCACCAGCCGGCCTGGAACGGCCCGCTGGTCCGGGCCTGGTTCGCTTGACCGAGTTCGTGAGCGTAGTTCTCGAGCAAGCGGTTCACGTCGCGCCCCAGCGCAAGGTGGACGCGCTCGAGTTGGATCGAGGCACGCGGCGCCAAAGGGATCTCGAGGCGAATCTCCACTTCGACGCGAATGCCGTGCGCATCTCGCTGCCAATACACGAGGCCGGTTCCCAGACCGCGTTCGATCACGCCGGCCAGACAGACTCGGCCTTCGGCATCCTCGGCGACCGAAACCAGATCCGATTCGTGCCAGCCAGCGCGATCCTCGGGCGGCGCGCCCACACCATGATGCAATCCGCGGAGCCAGGGCCCGCTCGGGAACGGAACCTCGCCCTCGCTGTCGAGTTCCCGGCCGACGCTATTCGACCAGGACTGCCAACCGTGGCGCAAGAAGCGTACAGCGGTCTCATCGACGTCGTGCCAGCGGAAACCCACCAGCAAGGATTCGATATGAAGCGGCGCGTCGGCCAGGTTGCGTACCACCGTGTCGATGGCGGCGGTATCGTCGCCCGCATCCAACGAGACCGCGATCTCGAAGGGGCCGAAGCGTTGAGTGCCCGGGCTGAGCGGCCCTTCGGCCAGCGCGATCGGGCCGATCACACCCTGCTCGTTTCGCTCGGGCGGACTGTCGGCCGAGTAACGCAGTCCTAGCCGGATCGGTTCGAGACGCCCCGCATGCTCATGGCGGGCCACCGAGGGCACAGGGCTCATGGCCGCTCAGTATGACGGTCCGACGCGGCCGCGGCGAGCCGCTCGCGGGCAACCCCGACCAGGATCAGACGCTTTCGAGTTTCGCGATGAATCGGCGTGAGAACGCGTAGGCGTCTCCCGGCCAGCGCGCACTCAGATAGTTCCCGTCTTCGACGATGAAGGATGGCGCCGAGACCCGCTCGGAATCTCGCGCGCCCACGCTGATGGGACCGCGTTCGAACTGCTTGATCGGATCGCTGAGCGCGGCGCGAACTTCGTCCTCCACGTCGCCGGGCGCGCCCTGGCTTCAGGTGCGTCCGGGCCCGGCGCGCGGGCCGGGCCGCCTCGGCACTGCAGCGCGGCCAACCGGCAAGCCAGCGGAGCCAGACCTGCAGGACGGCTCCGGAGTGACCCAAATTGTGTCACTCCGCTTGCGGCAGAGTCCTGGCTGGCAGCCGCCACCCGCCCTCGAGCGCGCTGAAATGCTTTGAATTTCGGGGTGTTACCGGAACGTGTCGAATTCACCACGTTTCTGGCACGGGCTTTGCTCTAGTAGGGGTTCACGAACCCAATGACTTGGCGCCCGGGCTGGCTACCCCTCCCCTCGTTTCGACGAGGAGCCTCCCCGGGCGTCTCGTCGTTTGGGGATCAGGTGCCCCCGCCCGTGGACGGCGCGCGATGACGTGGATCGCGGACGAAGATCCATACCCAGGAGATCGCGGCGAGCTGGAACGCGATTCCGGTCCAGAAGACCTCGGCGTAGCCGTAGACCGTGATCAGCACGCCGCCTAACAAGGGTGCGATGACACCGACCAACTCGGACGCCGAGTTCGCGACCGCGATTCGCATCGGCAGGTTCTGGCGCGAGCCGAATTCGAGCACGAGATTCTGGGAGGACATCATGAAGCCGCCCTGGCCCGCACCGAGCCCGGCCATCACGGCGATCATGAGCTCAAAGCTCCCGGCGTCCATCAACAACAAGACCGAACCGACCCAGACACAGAGCGCGGCGATGAACGTGAGGCGGTAGCCCGTCCGATCGGCAATGAGGCCCCAGGCGAGGTTGGAGGCGCTCATCGAGAATACGTAGGCGAAGGTCAGCTCTCCGAGTTCACTGCCGCCGATATGAAGCCGCTCGTTCGCGAAGGGCACATAGAAGGGCATCGACATGCGGCCCATCACGGCGAGAGCGCGCGCCAGGAAGTAGCGGGTGAAGTCGGCGTCGCTGCGCAGAAGCGCGGGTAGCTCGCGCAGCCGCTGGCCCACCCGTGCCGCTTCGCGGCGGCCCGGTGGAACTGGCTCCTTCATGAAGAGCAGCATCAACAGACCGAGCGTGGTGAGGACGAAAGCGAGGCCAAAGGTCGTCGCGAAGCCGTTTCCGAAGGCACCGCTCTCGACCAGCTCGCCGCCCACACGCCCCACCGCGGCGGCGGTTATACCGCCTAGCAACTGGCGCAAGCCCATCAATCGGCCGCGCAGCTCGATTGGAATGACCTTTGACATCAGGAAGCTGAAGACGACACCCTGCATCCCCATGAAGAACCCGAACAGGGCCAACAGGACGCCGACGGTGTAGAGGGCCGCTGCGCCGGTCAGGAAGAACGCGGCCAGGGCGATTCCGAGCACCTGGAGCCGCATCAATCCGCCGATCAGCAGCCCGGCCGGTAGCACCCTAGGGCGATGCTCGATCGAGGTGGCGCCCAGGATCGGCGACAGGAACATCCCGAACGACTGACAGGCCCGGATCGCGCCGAGCGCCAGCGGCGTTCCGCCCATCGAGACGACGAATGCCTCGATGAAGGTAGGCGCCTGGATCAGCCGAAAACCGGTCTGGCCTAACATTCCGTGGCCGATGTGGGCTGCGTAGTTGCGCGGCAGATCGCGGCGGACTTCGGCGCGGTAACGCTCTTCGGCTTCGCTCACGCGGGCGACAACACTTGGCACGCGATACCCGCCAGATAGATCGAGCCAGTGGCACAGAGCAGGTCTCGCGGACCGAGCGCGGCTGCGGCTTGCTCGATGGCGAGCCGCGGATCGGGTTCCACGCGAATCGAGGCAGCCGGTGCCGCGGACCGGATGGCCGCGACCATCTCGTCCGGCGCGTGGGAACGGACGGGCTCGGCACGGGTCACCGTGACGTCGTCGGCGAAGGGCGCGAGTGCCTCGCAGATCGCGGCGAGATCCTTCCCGAGCGATACCGAGAGCACCAGATGGGCGCGCTCCCGTTCGATCCCCGCGAGCACTGTGGCCAGCGCCCGGGCAGAAGCCGCCGTATGAGCCCCGTCGACCACCAGCCAGGGCTCGCGCCCGAGCACCTCGATCCGTCCCGGCAGACGGACCCTGGCGAAGGCGCGCTCGGCCGCCTCGATCAAGTTCGCGTCGTCGGCGATCCCGAGGCGCCGGATGCCCGAGAGCGCGAGCGCCGCGTTCTCGACCTGATGCTCGCCGAGAGCAGCCAGTCGGAACTCCGCAGAGGCTTCGCCGTCTCGCCAGAGAAAACGGGAGCCATCGGAATCCGCCTTCAGACACTCTACTGTGTAGTCTCGACCGAATCGGACGAGGGGCGCTGCGACCTCGCCAGCACGAGCCTCGACCACGTCCAGGGCCTCGCGGGAGAGATTCGCGACCACCAGCGGAACGCCAGCCTTGGCGATCCCGGCCTTCTCAGCGGCGATCGCCGCGTGTGTCGCTCCGAGCTTCTCGGTGTGCTCGAGTTCGATCGACGTGATCGCGGTGAGCGCCGGCTCGCAGGCGTTCGTCGAATCGAGGCGCCCACCGAGCCCCACCTCGAAAATCGCGAAGTCGACGCCGGCCTCGGCAAACAGCAGGAAGGCCGCAGCCGTGGTGGCGTCGAAGAAGCTCGGCGGATCGGGACCATCGCGCAGTACATCGACGTGCGGACGCAGACGCGTCAGCACGGCAGCCAGTGCGACATCCGCCACCTCGACGCCATCGATCCGGAAGCGCTCGGTCCAGCGCATCAGGTGCGGCGAAGTGAAGGTCGCGGTGCGCACGCCGAGTTCTCCGAGAACGCACTCGGCTAGCAACGCGGTGGAGCCCTTCCCCTTCGAGCCAGCGACATGAAACACGCGCAGCTCGGATTGCGGATCCCCGACCCTGGCGAGTAGCACTCGAATCGCATCGAGTCCGAGACGTGCCTGCCCGAAGTCGGGCAGACGCTCGACGTTGATCAGGCCCTCCAGCCAGTCCTCGGCTTCTTGCAGCTCCACGACCCCTCCAACGGCCCCGAAACGAAACGAGGCGGCCCGCGAACGGACCGCCTCGTCTTGATCGTCGGGACTGCCCTACTGGACCATGTAACTCTTCCACTTCCGGTAGGTCTTCACCTCTTCGCTGGTGCCCTCTACCGCGGGGTAGAAGTAGCGGACAGCGTGGCCACAGGTGTCGCAGATGCGATAGGCGAACTTGAAGCCGTCCACCTCACGCACGGTGCCGACCGTGGTCTTGTTCTCGTCATCCTTGCAGCACGCGGAGGGGGCTGAAGGCGACACGATCCGCTTGGGATAGTCGTTCTTCGGCTTTTCGCCGTCGTTGTATCGGATGATGTTCTTGCTCAGCCGGTTCTGCTTCGCTTCCTGGTTCTGCTTGCGGATGTTGCTACCGATTCGCCTCAAGCCACGTTCCTCGTCGTTGTCTCTTCCGAGCTGCCGGTCGTTCGATCCAGCTCCCGGAGGAGTTCCGTTCGTTCTTCGTAATCGTTCTCGCAAGGCGGCCCCTCGGCCCAGAGCAGCACATCGTGCTCGGGTCGGGTCGCTTTGCGAAGCAATGTGGAGCAGCGGGTTCCGTACGAACCCAGATGGACGCATGTATCGCCGCGTCGCGCGTCCATCGGCGCATCAGGGTCGCGCTCCTGATGGTTCCGACAGAGCTCAGCGAGTGCGTCGAGCGCGTTCTCGGATGAACCCGCGGCCACCCGCTGGGCTTCTGCGAGGACGCGGCCGACCTTCGGGTGTGCGCGGTCGTTCGGATCCGCGTTCCCTATGACATGTGCCCCTGGCTCGAGCTCGGTGACGCGGGGCTTTTCCTCATAGACGATGGCAAAAGCGGTCCGACCATCGGCAACCAGCATGTTGAAGGGGTTGTAGGCCCGTGCAGGCAACTCCCCCAGGGCCTGGGCGGCTTCCTTGGCGGTCCGGCAGCTCGCGAGCGTGTCGCTCACCAGCAGGCCTCTAGAGCGACGATTTCCATCCAATTCCTCGATCGGGCGATTGGTCAGTGCCACGAACACGCCCGTGTCACCCAAGCCCAGCCAGGTCCCACCGGCTTGAATATCCCGCGGGGCAAGCCAATTTCGGCCGTTCGCCGACCTCAGCGCCGGACCTTCCGCTGCGCGGTCCAGGAACTCGTCCCGGTTCGCAGCGACCACCAGCTGCGCGTCCGGGAAGCAGCGGTGGAGGACGATGAGTGTGCACATCGTAAGGAGTACGTGGGGCGGCCCAAAGGAGATGGGGCGATCCACACGCAGGTGATCGGATAGCACTTTTTCCCCGGGGGAGCAAGGGGCGCTGGAGCGAGCCTTGCCGCGCATCGATCGCGGAAGCAACGCCGGGCCCGATGAAACCCCAGGCCACATGCCGCACGTACTTCGCCATGTCGCGCCGAAGAACTTCGGCGTAGCGCGGCGCGCTGTTCTCGTGGCGAGAACAGCAAGGGGAATCGAGATGCCTGGAGCTGTACGAAGCGAAACGGTCGCTCGTTTCTGCGTGCACGTTTCCGATTTCATCGGCCGCGACTTCGGGCTCTTGGGCCGCGGCTGCGGCCGGCAGCCGAATCTTCAGGTGCTCGAACCGACCACGCTGTCCCTGGAACGCGGTCGATCTTTGGTAACTGCGCACGAGTTGCCGCAACGGTCTCGGCGCGGGCTTGCGCCGATTGCGCTTCGACCCTTTGGCACTACGATGCACTCAGGCCCGGACGCCTCGCTGGCGGTCGGGGCCACTGCTGTCTGCCCGCGTGCCCGGGGAGACACTTGGGGAATGTCATGCGAATGACGCTCGATCGATGGCTCCGATTCGGTTTGATCCTGGGCGCGCTGACCTTTGCGAGCGGCTGCGCCAGTACCGGCACCAGCGCACCGGACGCGGGCCAGGGCGAGGGCCCCGTAGCCACGGAAACGGAAGGCGAGACAACCGACGAGGCCACGGAGACAGCCGACGCCAACACGACCTCCCCATCGTCGGGCCCGGCGGATCCGACGGAACCGACCAAGAAGGGCGATGACGACTGGGATCCGGATCCGAAGCAGCCCCAGAAGTCCGAGGACAGCGAGGACGCTCGAAGCCGCGCCGCGAGCGCGATGGACAGCATGGTCATCGGCGGGATCATGGGCGGCTCGATCGGCGGACCCTACGGCGCCGCAGCCGGCGCCCTGATCTTCGGGATCTACGGTGCCGTGACTGGCGACGTACCCCTTGGCGGAGGCGGCGGGCGGCGCGGTCCGCCGAGAGGAAGAGACGAGCGCGGGCGCGACGATGATATGGAGCGTGAACTCGAACGCGAACTCGGCCGGGAAGTCGCCCAGCAGGAGACGCTCGAAACAGCGATCGAAGAGGAGCTTCGACGGCAGGAGGAGCTGCTGAAGGAGATCGACCGCCGCGAAGCCCGCAAGCAGATCGCCTCCGCCGGAACCCAGACGAGCAGCGGTCACGTGGCCACCGCCCTCGAAACGGACCCGCGCGTCGCACCGAGCGCACCCAAGGAACGCGAGCTACCGCCCTCGATCTACGAAGAGACCTATCAAACGATCGAGCCGGGGCGCTGGGAGAACGAACGCTCGGTCCAGGTACTGAACCGGAGCCTGGATGCCGACCGGGACGGCGCGCCGGAAGAAGTGCGTTATCACGACGGCGATTCCGGCGTGATCCTGCGCAAGGAGACGGACCGCGACTACGACGGCCGTATCGATGCCTGGACGATCTACGAAGCCGGGCTCATCGCCGAAGTCCGAGAGGACAACGACGGCGACGGCACTCCGGACGAATGGCAATACTATGGGCCGGACGCGCGCATGGCGCTTCGCGAGGTCGACCGCGACAGCGACGGCACCCGCGACGCGTTCTACGTCTACGAATCGGGCAGCCTGATCCTCGAACGCCACGACGGTGACTCGAACGGCGCCCTCGACCGGATCGTCTACTACCAGGACCGAAAGCTCGACCACACCGAAGAAGATGCTGACAAGGATGGCGCGATGGACACCTGGACCACGTTCCAGGTGGAAGGCGAAGACGAGGTGATCGCGCGCATCGAACGCGACGCGGACGGCGAAGGCACCCGGGACGTCTTCGAAACCTACGAGCAGGTCGAGGGCCGCACCTATCTGAAGCAGCGCGACGAGGACCGGAACAACGACGGCGAGATGGACGTCACGTCGGTATACGAAAAGGGCAAGCTGCGCGGCCGCGAGATCCGGGACCCGGAACTGGTTCCCCTCTAGAACTCGCCGCGCATCCGGGCGCTGAACGCCGGATCTCGCGCCGCCTCGGAGATCAGATCGCCATCCGCTTCAGTGGCATCGCCCAACGTCCCCAAGCGCGCATAACCTCGCAGCTGGGTTTTGGTCATGTGGACCGCGGTCTCGGGCTTGGCGAGCAGATCTTCGATGAACCGGCCAACTTCGGCGTCGAGTCCGGCCGCCGGTACCGCGGAATGGAGCACGCCCCATTGCTCGGCGGTCGAGGCATCGATCTCCCGGCAGCGCAACAGCAGCTCGCGGGCGCGAGGCATGCCGACTTCCTGGATCAGACGTGGGACCCCGGCCCAGGAGAGCGGCACGCCGAGATCCACTTCCGGAAGCGAGAAGCGCGCATCGTCGCTGGCCACGCGGAAGTCGCAGGCCAGCGCGAAGACGAAGCCGCCGCCGATGGCGTGGCCATGAACCCGGGCAATCGTCAGGGCTTCGCAATCTTCGATGGCGCGGGCGGCGCGCCGACCCAGATGGGCTTCGAAACGTCGCGCGCGGGGGGTTTCGGGCTGCCGTGCAGCGTCGTAATCCGCGGCCGGCTTGCGGTCCATACCCGCGCAGAACGAAAGGCCACGCCCCCCGAGCACCACGATGCGGGTCTCGAAGTCGCGCTCCACCGCACGAAAGCAGTCGCCGACCTCTTCGAGCATCGTGTTGGCCACTGCGTTGCGACGCTCCGGCCGATTCAGCCAGACCCGCAGAACCGGACCCTCGCGCTCGACTTCGAGGGTCTTGAAGGGCCCGGGTAGCGCCGCCATCGCCTAGCGTCGCTTCCTGGCTGGCAAGCGGGCGGGCAGTGAGATTTCGTCGGCCTTCGTGTGCATCGGTCACCAGTCCGGGTTCGAAGCGTCTACATTAGCGCGCTCACGTGCGCCGGCTGCGACGTCGGCGGGCCTTTGCGATGATCCCGGCCCTCACAGGAGATCTCATGACCAAGCCCTATCAGAGCATCTACCGGCCCGATCTGTTCGAGGGCCGGGTCGTTTTCGTTACCGGCGGAGGTAGTGGCCTGGGGCGCTGTACGGCCCACGAGCTGGCGTCGCTGGGCGCCGAGGTGGTCGTCGGCGGACGTACGCTCGAATCGCTCGAGGGAACCGCGGCCGAGATCGCCGAAGCCGGCGGCAAGTGCTCGGTCATCGAGATCGACATTCGCGACGCCGAGCGCGTCGACGCCGCGGTCACCGAGATCGTCGCGAGGCATGGCCGGCTCGATGGGCTCTTCAACAACGCCGGGGGCCAGTTCTTCGCCCCGATCGAACAGATGTCCCCCAATGCCTGGCGCACGGTGATCGATCTCAACTTGAACGGGACGTTCCTGGTCTCGACTGCGGCGCATCGACATTGGATGAAGCAGAACGGCGGCGCCATCGTGAACATGCTGGCCGACATCTGGACCGGCTATCCGGGTCTCGCACACATGTCGGCAGCGCGTGCCGGCATCGAGAACATGGCGCTGTCGATGACGCTCGAATGGGCGCAAGACGACGTGCGGGTCAACTGCGTTGCCCCGGGCACGATCCTGTCGAGCGGGATGGTCACCTACCCGGGAGCGGTGCAACAGCAGACCGTTGACGCGGTACCCACGATACCGGCGGGGCGACTCGGGACGGAGAGCGAGGTCTCCGCCGCCGTCGTATTCCTGCTCTCTCCCGCGGCCAACCACGTGCGCGGCCAGACGATCCGGGTCGACGGCGGCGAATCGCAACAGAAGGGTCGCTTCTGGCCCATCACCTGCCCGGGCGGAACGGCCAGCTACGATGGCTTCCCGTTGCGGCCGGACTTCTCGGGAACGCCCTTCGAGACCCTGCCCCAATTGAAGGAAGACGACTGATGGCCGAGATTGGTGACGGCAGCTGGCTTCAGGAGCGGCAGGCGAGTGCGGACGCCGGCGGAACCTGGCCCTTGAAGCACGAAGCCGCCGACCTGGTGCGTCGGATCCTCGAGGAACTGCCGAGGAGCAACGCCGACGAGGCCACGCTGCGCTCGATCCTGGCGCCGCTCCGGACCGTGTCGGCGGCACTCGCCGATGCGGGCACTCAAGAGCGCGAGGCCGGCGCCAAAGATCGCGAGGCCGGCGCCCAGGAAGAGGTCGGGGCCGGGGATTCGATGGCCGGAATGGCCGACTTCCTCTACGTGAGCCCGATCGTGGGCTTCGCGAACCCGTTGGCGCCGCCATTCGAATTCGCGATCGACGCGGAGGCCCAGGTCGCGCGCGGGCGGGGCGCGTTTGGCCGCGTCCATGAGGGGGGCCCGGGCATCGTACACGGCGGCCTGTTGGCCGCCGCCGTCGACGAGCTCCTGGGCATGGCGACGACGTTCTCGGGGCAAGCGGGCATGACCGGACGCCTGACGATGAACTACCACCACCCGACGCCGATCCTTCAGGAACTGGAGATGACGGCCAGGCTCGAGCGTGTCGAAGGCCGGCGGCTCTTCATGACGGCGGAAGTCAAGGTGGGCGAGTTGCGGACCGCAAGTGCGAAGGCCCTGTTCATCGTCGTCGGCGGCGAGAAATTCGAGAACCTCGACCGCGAGCGCCGAGAGCGAGAAGGACGTTAGTCGGTCACTGACGCGCCGAGAGCTTCGCCTCCACCGCCTCCAGCACACGGGCGGAGTAGTCGACCCCGTCGAGGCGACTCATTTCCTGGATCCCGGTGGGGCTCGTCACGTTGATCTCGGTGAGACGATCTCCGATCACGTCGATCCCGACGAAGAAGAGACCCTCGGCCTTCAAGCGCGACGCCACGGCATCGACGATGCGGTGATCGCTGGCATCGAGGCCCACCTTCGAAGCCTGACCGCCGGAATGGAAGTTGGCGCGGCTCTCCCCGTCGGCGGGCACCCTCAACACGGCACCGAGCGGCTCGCCATCGATCAGCAAGATGCGTTTGTCGCCGGTCCGCACCTCGGGCACGTAGGCCTGGGCCATCACCCAGCGGGTTTCGAAGGCGCTGCTGATTTCCAGGATGGTGCGCACATTGGGATCGCCGCGACGGATGTGGAAGATGCCCTCGCCGCCCTTCCCGTCGAGCGGCTTGACGATCATCTCGCCGTCGAGCTCGGCCAGGAACGCCTCGAGATCAGCGATCGTGCGGGCGACCCGGGTCGCCGGCATCAGCTCGGGGAAGTTCAACGCGTAGAGCTTCTCGTTGGAGGCGAGCACGCTCTCGGGTCGATTCAGCACGAGGGCGCGCTGACACAGCGCCAACATCTGGGTGGTCCGGACATAGGATTCGTCGACGGGCGGATCCTTGCGCTGCCAGACCACGTCGACATCGTCGAGGGCAACCTCGCGCGGTTCGCCGAGCGTCAGGAAATCGCCGGCCCGGCGACGAAGTTCGGCGCTCCGCGCGATCGCGATCGGCCCCGAACCGGGCCGGACGCCGATGTCATCGGGCGCCACGTAGAGGGTCTCGAACCCGCGCGAACCCGCCTCGAGCATCAGGGCGAAGCTGGTATCGGCCTCGATGTCGACGGCCTCGATCGGATCCATCACGAAGGCCATCACTCGGCGCTCGGACACGGGACTCTCCTTGGGCGGACGGAAACGGGACCGCAAGCCGGCGATTCGTAGCGCAGAACCGGTCGGGGCGGCACGGGCTCCCGTCGATGGAAAACCAGCGAGCGCTGGCTTGCCATCTTCGGCCTGTCTCCTAGCTTGCGCCAAGCGTCCGGCTCGGAACCCTCGCGGATCCGGCGGTCACCCAGGGGGGATGGTGCAGCGCAGCGACGCAAGGCAATGGCGGGGACGCCAATGAGGCGTTTCCTGCTCTTCGGTGCTGGCGGCTTGCTGGCGCTCGGCGTGGCTGGCCTGGTCGCCCTTTGGTGGTTGGTGCTCCGCGACCTGCCCGACGTCGAGGTGTTGGCGGACTATCGACCCGCGCTGACGAGCCGGGTACTGGATCGCCAGAGCCGACCGATCGGCGAGTTCTTCGAGGAGCGGCGCATGCTGACCCCGCTCGAAGACGTGCCCGGAATCGTGGTGCAGGCCTTCCTCGCCGCTGAGGACGACACCTTCTACGAGCATCGGGGAGTCGACTACGTCTCCCTGCTGCGCGCTGGCGTGGCCGTGGTGTTGGCCGGCGGCGAGAAGGTGCAGGGGGGCAGCACGATCACCCAGCAGATGGTGAAGCAGCTGCTGCTCTCACCGGAGAAGAGCTACACGCGCAAGATTCGCGAGATGGTGCTCGCCCAGCTGGTCGAGGATCGTTACCGCAAGGACGAGATCCTCTTCCTCTATCTGAACCACATCTACTTCGGAAGCGGTGCCTACGGCATCGGCGAAGCGGCACGAACCTATTTCGGGAAGAGCGTCGGAGAACTCGACGTCGGCGAGGCCGCATTGTTAGGCGGACTTCCGAAGGCGCCGGGCCGCAACTCGCCCTACCTGGATCCGGAGCAGGCCGAGGACCGGCGACGCTATGTCCTCTCGCGAATGCTGGAAGAAGGCTTCATCGATGACGCAAGCCACGACGCCTCCCTGGCCGCGCCACCGAAGCTCGTGGGCGAGGGCAGCGACCCCTACGCAGATTCCGGCTACGTGACCGAAGAAGTTCGCCGCCGCCTCGTCGAGTTGATTGGAAACGATCTCGTCTTGAATGGCGGACTGACCATCGAGACGACCATCGATCTTGAACTCCAGCGCGAAGCCGTGCGAGCGGTCCAACAAGGCGTCGAAGCCCTGGACCATCGCCGAGGCTTCCGCGGCGTTTTGCGTTCGGTCGGCCCTGAAGGCGTTCCGGAAGAACTCCGCCAGCTCGCAGACGCGAACGGGAGCGAAGACGGCGCCATCCCAGACGATTTCTTCGGCGAAGCGAGGCCCGGCGTCGTGCTCAGCGTCGACGACGAAACCGAGACCGCGCGGATTGGCTTCGGCGAGGGGCTCGAAGCGTCGTTGCCGTTCGAAACGACCTCCTGGGCCCACGCGGCGGAAGACGACAGCCTGCACGGACGCACGGTCAAGGCGCTCTCGGCCGTCTTCAGGGTTGGCGACGTGTCGCTGTTCCGATTGCGACGGGAGGTCGCCGAGGACGGCGCCGCTACCGATCCGCCGCTGCTGGCCACGCTCTACCAGGTTCCGGATGCCCAGGGCGGCTTGCTCTCCTTCGAACTCGAGAGCGGCGACGTCATCGCGATGGTCGGGGGATATGACTTCGCACGCAGCGAATTCAATCGGGCGATCCAGGCCCAACGACAACCCGGGTCCGCGTTCAAACCCATCGTCTACGCCGCCGCCCTCGCGAACGGCTTCACACCGGCCACGATCCTCCACGACCGTCCCGTCGTGTACGAAGACCTGGAGTCGGGCTTCGTCTTCAAGCCGGAGAACTACGGCCGTCAGTTCCTCGGACCGCTGACGATGACCGAGGCGCTCGCGCGCTCGGTCAACAACGCCGCGATCCATCTCTTGACGGAAGTGGGCATCGACCGCGTCCTCTCCTTCGCGAAGACCCTCGGGTTCCATTCGCCGCTCGAGCGCGTGCTCGGCCTGGCCCTTGGCGTGAGCCCGGTAACGCTGCTGGAGCTGACACGGGCCTACGCCATCATCGGCGCCAACGGCCGCTTCATCGAGCCGCGGCTGATCGCTCGGGTGCTCGACCGCGATGGACAGGTGATTCTCGAGAACGTTCCCCTCGATCCGATCGCGCCAGGCCCCTCCCTGCTGTTGGCGCTGCCGGACAATACCGAGCCTGCCGCAGCAACTGCGGAGCCGGCGTCTGCCGCGGAGATCGAGCTAGAGCATCCAATCTCGATCGCCTTCGAAGACGAACTGCTCGAAGCAGAGGCCACGCTCCCCGAGGGCCATGTGATGCGGCCGACCGACGCCTACGTCGCAGCGAGCCTGCTGCGCGCGGTGGTCGAGCATCCGCGCGGCACGGGCCGTCGGGCCCAACGACTGCGGCGCCCGGTGGGCGGCAAGACCGGCACCACCAACGACAACACCGATGCCTGGTTCGTCGGATTCTCGCCCGAACTCGCTACGGGCGTATGGGTGGGCATGGATGCCGAAGCGCTTCTCGGCCGACGCGAGACCGGAGGCAGAGCCGCCGCCCCGATCTGGATCGACTTCATGGAGGCCGCGCTGGAGGGCCGCCCGAAACGAGACTTCGAAGTGCCCGACGGCATCGTCTTTGCGCGAATCGACGCCAAGACGGGAAAGCTCGCGTCCCCGACCAGCACCTCGACGCTCTTCCAGCCGTTCGTTTCGGGCACGGAGCCGCAGCAGAGCCTCGATGGCGTCGGCAGCGGCGCCGACGACCGTCGACGCCTGCGGCTCGACTTCTAGCCCGGACTAACGAACGGCGAGTTCGCCCAGCAGCGCAGCCAGCTCCGCCGGCGTCTCCACGTAGTGATCGGGTGAGACGCGCTCGAACTCGGCCCACTTTCCGATTCCCCAGCCGACGGCGACGGTGGTGAGCCCGTTCTCGCGGCCCGCTTCCACGTCGATATCACGATCGCCGATCATGGCGCCGGGCTCGCCGTCGCAGCCGAGCGCCGTCCGGGCCCTGCGTACGGTCTCGGACTTCGGTTCGAGGTGCGAGCCTTCGAGGGGCGGACCCTGGATGACGGCGAAGCGCTCCGAGAGTCCGAGGGTTTCGAGGATCGGCCGGGCGAACTCGCCTGGCTTCGCCGTTGCAACCCCGATGCGGAGCTGCTCCGGGAGCCCGTCCAATGCCGCCTCGATTCCGGGCATTCGCTCGGTATGCGTGAGTGAGACCGCTGCATAACGTTCACGATAGAGGGCAACGAGCGCGTCGCTCGGCACCTCGGTCTCTCCCCGCGCAGCCAGGATCTGGCGGAACGCGGCATCGAGCGGCGGGCCGATCAAGCGATGGAGCCGTGCTTCTGGCTCCGCCGCATAGCCTGCAGCAACGAGTGCATGGTTCATGCAGCGTGCGATCGGCACACGGGAATCGACGATCACGCCGTCGAGATCGAACAAGGCAAATTGGAGGGACATGGGGCTCACGTGTTGACAGCAGGTGCGTTGGCACGGTAGCAACGTGGCGGTGGGGGAGAGAGGACCGTCTGTCCAGCCGGCGCGCGCGGTATCCGCGGCTCGCCGGGGTGCCGCGTTCGCGAACGCCCGGGATTTCCAGGGCAGGCTCGCGCGCGCGATCGCCCGACTTGCCGAGGAAACCGGCGCGTCCCGGGTCGCGGCCTGGGGTCGCGATCGCGCTGGCTCGGCTGCTGTGCTGGCTGCGAGATTGGAAGGCTCGGCCCTGCTCGCGCCCGACGAGAGCGCGCTGACCACCCTCAGTCAGCTCGAAGGTCCGGTCGATCTGGGCGACGTGCACCTGCCCGATTCATTGCGCTCGCTGGCATCCGAGCACGGCTTCGCCGCGGCCGCGCCACTGATCCGGGACGATTCGCGCGGTGGGTCGGAGACGACGGCAATCCTGTTGATCGGCGGTGCGGAGCGGCCGGGATCGGTGCGACCTCGTACGCTCGCCGCGCTCGCGGCCGCCGCCTCGAGTCTGAATGCCGCCGCGACCGCAGAGAGCACCGTGCAACGCCTCGGGCACTTCGATCACGAAGTACAACGCCTCGACCGCCTCGCTTCGTTGGGGAGCCTGGTGGCTGAAATCGTGCATGAGATCCGCAACCCGCTGGTCTCGGTCAAGACCTTCATGCAGCTGCTCCCCGAGCGCGGCGATGACGAAGAGTTCCAAGGCGAGTTCTATCAGGTCGCGCTGGAAGAGGTCCGGCGCATCGAACGCTTGTTGAACGTGGTGCTCGAACACGCACGAACGCCGGCGGCGGGCCCGATCGACGCCGGCGAGGCTGCCGAGCGCGCCAAGGGCACGGATGTCGGCGACGCCTTCGAGAGCCTCGGCCAGCTGCTCGCCTTTCGTGCCAGCGATCGTGGCGTTTCCCTCGCTGCCGAGGCGGCCTCGGATCTGCCGCGCCCCTGCCTCGGCCCCGATGCCCTGCGCCAGGTGTTGCTCAATCTCGCGCTCAATGCCCTCGACGTGACCCCGGATGGTGGCCAGGTCCGCCTCGAAGCCCGCGCCAGCCAGGGAGACATCGCCATCGAGGTTCGCGACGAAGGCCCAGGAGTGCCCGCGGAGCTTCGCGAGCGGCTCTTCGAACCCTTCTTCTCGAGCAAGGGCGCGGAGCGCCCGGGTGGCCTCGGCCTCGGAATCTCGCGCCGGCTGGTGGAAGACGTCGGAGGCCGCATCGATATCTTCGACGGCGAGAATGGCGGCTCCGTCTTCCGCGTGACCCTGCCTCGCGCGAGTGATCGCTAGCAGGCTGCTTCTCGAGCCAGCCAGGCCTGAGTGATCTGGCCGAGGGTGCCGAGACCGCTCATGAAGAAGTGATCCGCTGCAGGAATCACTTCCAGGGTGAGCCCCGGCGCGTCGAGCAGTGCCGCCGAAACCACGTCCTTGGGCACCAGCGTGTCCTCGGCTCCGGCGATGACCAGAACCGCTTGGGAGAGTTCGGCGATGCGATCGGGATCGATCAGGGCCGGCGGCGGCGCCACCAGGATCACCCGATCGATGCGGCCGCTGGCGTTCGCTTCGGCAGCGCGCACCGCTGCGGCGGATCCGAACGAGTAGCCGGCCGCGATGAGGGAACCGGGAACCGTCTCGCCGAGATGGGCCAACGCAGCCGCGTAGTCCTCGTCGGCGTCGACGGCATCACCGCTCGGAGCGCCGGCGGAGGCGCCGACGCCGCGCCAGTTGAATGCGACCGAAGCGATCCCGCTCTTGGCCGAGGCCCAGGACAGCTCGTTCACCACCGGAGACTCGATGCTCCCGCCGTAGAGCGGATGCGGCGGCGCGATCAGGGTGCCCGCCTGGTTCTCTGCGGCGCCGGGCCGGAACACCCCCTCGAGTGATTCGTCCGGTACTGCGAGCCGCGCGATCGCCACCATGCGTTCTTCGAGATGTGCCATCCGTGCTCGACCTCCTCGGGCCGAGAAGAATGACGTAACCTCGTCTGCCATGCCGCGAGAGAGTCGAGCCAAACAACGATCGCGCGCCCTCCAGATCGGAAAAGCGCTTGGCGCCGCCTACCCCGACGCGAAATGCGCCCTCCACCACGAGAACGCCTTCGAGTTGTTGGTCGCCACCATCCTCTCGGCCCAGTGCACGGACCAGCGGGTGAATCAGGTGACGGCCGAACTCTTCCCGAAGCTCGGCACGCCCCAGGCCCTGGCCGATGCCCCAGCCGAGGATGTGGAGGCCCTGGTCAAGAGCACGGGCTTCTTCCGACAGAAGGCCAAGAGCATCCAGTCGGCCAGTCGTGACATCGTCGAGAAGTTCGACGGCGAGGTGCCTCGAACCCTCGACGAACTCGTGACACTCCGTGGTGTCGCACGGAAAACGGCCAACGTGGTGCTCGGGAACTGTTTCGAGACGCCCGGCCTCACGATCGATACCCACATGAAACGCGTCAACGGCAGGCTCCGACTCACCGGAAACGAAGACCCGGTGAAGATCGAGCGCGACCTGATGGCGCTCATCCCCGAGCCGGAGTGGACGGTCTATTCACACCGCGTCATCGAGCATGGCCGCGAGGTCTGTGACGCGCGAAGACCGCTCTGTGACGCCTGCGTCTTGCGGGATCTCTGTCCCCATCCGGCCGGCGCCGCGAAACGCGGGAAGGCGAAATGAGCGCACGCTTGATCCATCGCGGACGCGCCGGCGACCTCCAGGCCGAGCGCGTGGACCTGCCCGGCAAGGAGCCCTTCGAACTCGAGATCTTCCGCCACGTGGGCGCAAGCGCGGTGGTTCCCTTCGAAGACGAGAACACCGTGCTCTTGATCCGCCAATACCGCCATGCTGCCGGGGGCACGATCTGGGAGATCCCGGCCGGGAAGCTCGACGGCGACTCGCCGGAAGTCTGCGCCGCCAAGGAACTCGAGGAAGAGGCCGGTCGAAGGCCGGGACGGTTGGAGCATCTGATCACCATCTTCACCACCCCCGGCTTCACCGACGAGCGCATCCATCTGTTCGCCGCCTTCGATCTCGAGACCGTCGAACAACGGCTCGAAGAACACGAAGTGATCGAGGTCGTCCCGACTTCGCTCGAGCGCGCGCTCGAACTCGTCTGGTCCGGCGAAATCTCCGATGCCAAGAGTGCCCTCGCGCTGCTGCACGCCGCGCGACACCTGGGGCGGCTCGGATGAGCTCGCTGCCGCGGCTGGCGTTCGCCGCGATCTGGCATCAGCTGCCATTCGAGCAACTGCTCGCATTGGTCCGCCATGCCGAGCGACTCGGTTACGAAGCGGCCTACCTCGATGGCGACGTGACCGGCGTGCCGAGCCTCGACGAGGCCGATGTGCTCGATGGTTGGACGGCCCAGACCGCGATCACGCTACGCACCGAGCGCATCCAGATCGCGTCGATTCGGCTCGTCCATCACTGGAACGTGCAACGCCTCGCCCAGGCGGTCGCGACGCTCGAACGCATTGCGCCCGGCCGCCAACGCTTGCTGGTTTCCGTCGGCGGACAGCCCGGTGATGCCCGAGCCGGCTTCGCCTTTCCGCCGCACGCCGAGCGGGTGGCCTGGCTCGATGAGTCCGTGGCCGCCCTGCGGGCACTCTGGAGCGGCGACGCCGTCACGGTGGACGGCAGCTACATCCAACTGAATGGCGCCCGCGTCAGGCCAGCGCTGCCGAAGCCCCCGGTCCTCGAGATCGGCGCGTCCGCGGCGCGAACGCTCGAGGTGATCGCGCGGCGGGCAGACGCCTGGAACATCAACCTGCCCCCGATCGAGGCGGCGGTGGCCGCGGCCAGCGAGACGATGGCCCGTGCCTGCGCAGCGGCTGGCCGCTCGCCGCTCGAGATCGAGCGTTCGCTCTGGATCTTTGCCCGGCCGGAATACGCCCGCGACGATCCCCGCACCCTGGCCGAGTACCGCCGCTTCGCGCCATGGTTCGGAGCCTTCGCGGCGGACACGCTCCAGCAGACCTTCCTGAACGGTGGCGAGACGGCCTGTCGCGAGCGCCTGACGGCACTCCGAGAGCGACTTGCACTCGACTTGCCGGTCGTCGACGTGACCGGGCTCGAATTCGCCGAGGCTTGCCGCGCGCTCGACGCCCTGGCCCCTGCGTCATGAACCACGTCCAGCTGCGTCATGCGGAGGCCCACGGCAGCGCCCTGCCTGCAGGGCGCTGCGTTGACTCCCCCACCCCCCCTGCTTACGCTTCGGGGTACTGCGGGATTCGCGCGCCCTTCCCGCCGCCTTGCAAGGCCTGCCGACACGCTCTGGTGTCGGATCGGCATTGACGAGGTCGGAGCCGCCTGACCCCCTGGCTCCAAAGGCAAACGGGGGTGGGCGAAACCGGAAACAGGAGACCCTTTTGTACGGACGTGGACAGCAGATGCGGATCGGCCCCCCGGTCACCCCCGATGTGATCAAGGGCCTGATGCTCGCCAACCTGGCGATCTTCCTGCTGCAGACCTACGCGGGCATCACCGACGATCTCGTGGTGCGACCGAGCAGCGTCTGGGAGAACGGCGCGATCTGGCAGACCTTCACCTACATGTGGGCCCACGGCGGTCTCTGGCACCTCGGTGGCAACATGCTGATGCTGTGGATGTTCGGTTCCGAAGTCGCCGCGCATTGGGGGACGCGACGCTTCCTCTCCTTCTACATGGCGTCGGGCATCGGCGCGGGCTTCATCATCGCCACGGTTCCGGCGTTCTTCTACGCCATGGATCCAACTTCGGCTTCGTACTTCATGGCCACCCTGGGCGCCTCGGGAGCGGTGTACGCGGTCTTGCTGGCCCACTCTCTCATGTGGCCGGACCGCACACTCATGTTGATCTTCCCGCCGATTCCGTTGAAGGCGCTCTACCTGATCCCATTGCTCTTCTTCATGGAGATCCTGTCACCGCGCGCCGGTGTGAGTCACATCGGCCACCTCGGCGGCGTGCTCGTCGGTTGGACCCTGCTCTGGCGCATGGGCATCACCCGCGCCGTGAGCCTCGATCAGCTGAAGCTCCGCTACCGCCGCTACAAGATGCGCCGGAACCTGCGCGTCGTTCAGGACGAAGAGAACAAATCGCGCCAACAACGCAACGAAGCAGCGCGCGCGCGCCGACGCGAAGAACGCGATCGCGACGGAGGTTGGATGCACTGATGCCGGCCACCGACTTCCAGATGACGCCCGAGTTCGACGCCACGATCCAGCAGGCTGCTGCCCTGGTAGCGGGCGCACGGTCCGTGGTCGCGCTGACCGGTGCCGGGCTCTCGGTCGAGAGCGGCATCCCCCCGTTCCGCGGTCCCGGCGGCCTCTGGACGAAGCACGGCGAACCGCCGCTCGATGGCTACCAACGCTTCCTTCGCGAGCCCGCCAAGGCGTGGCGCGAACGACTCAACCCCACCGAGGGTTGGGCCAAGGGCCTGAAAGAAACCTTCGAGGCCGCAAAACCGAATCTGGGACACGACGCTTTCGCCGCCCTCGAGGCCTTTGGCTGTTGTGATGCGCTGATCACCCAGAATGTCGATGACCTGCATCTCCAGGCCGGCCAGCAGAATCTTCTCGAGATCCACGGCAACCATTACTGGCTCCGCTGCCTCGAGTGTCACACGCGTTTCGATCCAAAGACCTTCGAGATCGACGAAGCGGATCTTCCGCCGCATTGCCCTGCATGCGACGGAATCGTCAAGGGGGATACGGTCTCGTTCGGAGAGCCGATCCCACCGGCAGTGCTGCGCGGTTGTTATGCCGCTGTCGAGCACTGCGACGTGATGCTGGTGGCCGGCACCAGCGCCACGGTGTTTCCCGCCGCCGACTTCCCGTTGGAAGTACTGCGGAAGGGTGGCGCCATCATTGAAATCAACCCCTATGAGAGCGAGCTAACCGCGGTAGCCACGCTCAGTCTGCAGGGCCCGGGCGGTGCCGTGCTGGAGCGCCTGCTCCATCACGTGCGCGCGGCCGGCGCCGGCGGAGTAAGCGCATGATGCGCGACGAATACGAACAAGACGACGACATCGAATGTGAAGCGCAGCTCGAATCCGGCGGGATCGGCGGATTCTTTCGTTCGCTCCTATCGGGGATCCCCTGGAGTGAACGAGCCGAGGGAGAGGAGACCCTGCGGCTCGACGCTCCACCGGCTGGTGCGCTGCGTATCGACAATGCCAATGGCCGCACCATGGTCATCGGAGAAGAGCGGACCGATATCGAGATCGGCGTGCGGAAATCGGCTCGGGCAGAAAGCGAAGAGCACGCCCAGGCGCTCGTCGGCGAGATTCGCGTGCTGCACCGGGAAGACAGTACCGGCGCACTCGAAGTCGAGGTCGACATTCCGGGCCGCTGGAACCGACGCGGCCGCGCAGACCTCGATGTGCGCGTGCCTCGCGGAACCCAGGTCGGCATCACGGCCGCCAACGGCCGCATCTGCATCTCGGGGCTTCGCGCGGCGGTGCGACTTCACTCGAGCAACGGACCGATCCGGGTAGCCGACGTGATCGGCGATGTCGAAATCCAGACCTCGAACGCAAAGGTCCACACCGAGTGCACCTGCGGGCGCCTGCTGGCGCGTTCCTCGAACGGAAAGATCGAGTTGGGCGAGCATCGGGGCTCCGTCGACGCAGCCACTTCCAACGGAACGATCCGCTGCGAACTCGAGGACCTCGGCAAGCACGGCTGCGTGCTCGTCACCAGCAACGGCCGCATCTCACTCAGCCTTCCCGATGATGTCGACGGCGACGTCGACATCCGCGTGGACAACGGCATCATCCGTACCGCCCGGGAGATTTCGGGAAGTTCGGAGGAGCGCACCGGGCGCCTGAAGGGGACCCTCGGTCGGGGCGGGACCCCGATTCGATTGCGCGCTTCGAACGGCACCATCCAGCTTCGTTGAACGGGTGCGATAGCCTGCGCGCATGAGACTTTGCTGGCTGCGAAACGGGGCCTTGCTGGGCCTGACGTTCTGTCTCGCGGCGGGCGCCCCGGCGAGAGGCGAAGACTGGCAAGCGGCGCGCGATCGGGCAGCCCAACTGCTGTCGGGAATGATCCGTATCGAGTCGGTCAATCCACCCGGCGGAGAGACACCTGCCGCGCGATTGCTCGCGGACGCACTGACCGGGCGAGGCATCGAGAACCAGGTGCTGGAAGGTGCTCCGGGGCGTGGCAATGTCGTCGCCCGGCTCCCGGCCACGCATCCGGACGGTCGCGGGCCGATCCTGCTGCTCTCGCATCTCGATGTGGTGCCCGCCGATCCGGAGGCCTGGGCCTTCCCGCCGTTCTCCGGCGCGATTCGCGACGGCCACGTCTTCGGTCGCGGCGCCCTCGACGACAAGGGCCACGGTGTCGTCTTCGTCGAGGCGCTCGCGTTGCTCCACGAAAGCGGCCGGCCTCGGGGACGCGATCTGGTGTTCGCGGCGACGGCGGGCGAAGAAGTCGACGGCGCCGGCGCGATCTGGCTGATCGAGAACCACTGGGATCTGCTGGGGCCACCCGTCGCGGTCTGGAACGAAGGCGGGGCCTCGACCTCGCTACCCGAGGCCGCCGGCCGCATCGTCCACAGCATCGCCACCGGTGAGAAGCGCTCGCTCTGGCTCACACTCGTGACGCACGGCGAAGGCGGGCACGGTTCGACACCGGTCGCGGACAGCGCGAATGATCGATTGATCCGCGCGCTGGCTCGTATCTCCGAATGGGAGACGCCGATCCGGATCACGCCCGGCGTGGGCCTCGCGATGCAACGCCTGGCCGAGACGCTGCCTCCTCTCGCCGCGTTCGTGGCGCGCAACGCCGGGAATCCGCTGGTGCAGCTACTGGCGGGCGATCGCCTGACAGCGTCTCGGACGCTCAACGCCATGGTGCGCGACACGATCTCGATCACGGTCCTGAAGAGCGGGCTGAAACACAACGTCATTCCGAGGCGCGCGGAAGCCCGCCTCGATATCCGCTTGCTCCCCGATACCGATGCCGCCGCGTTCATTCGGATGCTCGAGACGGTGATCGATGACCCCGAAGTCGAGATCGTGCTACCCGAGCGAGGGTTACCGCCAGTCATTCCGGCGTCGCCTGCGGAGCACGAGATCTTCGCAGCCATCGAGGCCGAGATGGAACGATCCCTGCCCGGCGGCGTGACGGTTCCCGTCCAGGCCAACGGCGCGACGGACTCGCTGTTCTTTCGAGCGCGCGGTGTTCCCGCCTACGGCTTCCTCCCGGTGCAGGTCGACGCGGAGTTGGGTGGCACCATGCACGGACTCGACGAGCGCATCCCGCTGGTCGAACTCGAGCGCGCTGTGCGGGTGACGACCGCCGTCCTCGCGCGGATCACCCAGCCATCGGACTCCGGTCCGTCCGACGGCAAGCGCTAGCGCCGCCTAACTTCCGGGCTTTCGCTCGATTCGAATACCCTGGTGGATGAACACGACCGTGGACGGCCGGATCTCGCTGACCCGCAGCCCGTCGATCTGGTCTGTTTCGCGCACGTCGTGAACCACACCTGCGACCCAGACCCGCGCGGTGCGCTTCTGCGCGGTCGGGTGCCAACGGGTGCGCTCCACGCGGATCTCGGGAGGAGCCGGGATGACCTCTACGAGCGGGGCAGGCGTCCTTGCGTCGGGCGGCCTGGGGGCCGGTTTCGAACGCGGCGGCGCGGGTTCGGGTGCGACGTGCGCCAGCACTGGCTCCGGCTCCGGCGCGGCCGCCGCGGGCGTAGGCGGCACAGGAGGCGGAGATTCCCGCGTGATCGGGGCAACTGCCGGCGCCGCTTCAGCGCGTCGAGCCTCCGCAGCCTCGCGCAGACGCTGCTGAACCAGGGTCATGTCCGGCGCGGGCGGATCCGGTTCCGGCAGCGGTGCGCGTGCTGCGGGAACAGCTTCTCGGGGAAGTACCGGCGCTGTCGCGACCACGACAGGTTCCTGGGCCACGGGCATCGGTTCGGCGGCCCGCTCGATCCACAACCACACACCGCTTCCGATCAGCCCGAGCCCGGCGAAGCCGGCGAGCATCCAGGGCCACACCGCCAACACCGAGCGGGGCGACTGCGCGCCCCTGCCACTCGGCTCCGGCGGCGGCTCAGCGGTCCCTTCTCCTAGCCAGTCCCCCTCGAGGGCCGGCTTCGCCCGCAGGGCCGACTTCGAATGTTCTCCGTCATGCGCGTTCTCGACGCGGCGCAGCGCTCTGAGGATCGTGCTCATGAGCCGGACCGAAGCCGAGGCTCGTCGCCGTAGCGCTCGAGAATCTCGTAGAGGCGAATCTTGGTGAGGGGGCCCACGTGTCCGTCATCGTGGAGCCCCACCCTGGCCTGGAACGTGCGGACGGAGGCTTCGGTCTCGGCGTCGAAGTTGCCGCTGAACTCACCGGCGTAGACGCCGACATCTTCGAGCGCGCGCTGGAGCCACTGGACCGAATCGCCGCTCATCCCCAACCGGAGTGTTTCGGGCAATGACGCGAAGTCTCGCCACGGAATCTTCGCTGCGCCGTCCCATTGGCCCAGCAACTCGTCGACTGGGACCTCGGAGACACCCTCGAGCCCGAGCAGGTGGGCCGTCACGCCCTCGATCCGCGTCAGCAACACCAGCCGCGATGCCTCGTCGAGGCCGCGAAGCATCAGCAACGCCGGCCGGTCGATCGATGCGAGTTCAGCAAGCGACAAGCCCTTCACCTCGAGGACCGAAAAACCCTCGGCCGCGAGGGTGGACTCGGCCTCACGGGTCGACAGCAATTCTGCACCGAGCGGCTGGACGCCCCAGGCGGAGAGCACGCCATCCAGCGAGCGCGCCGTGGCGGCCGCCGGTGAAACCCTCGAGAGCGCCGTGCGCAGGTCTGGTTGGACGGCGGGGCTCCGGGTCGGCGGGGGAGACTCGACCGGCGCGAGCGCGGCCGGCGGTGTTGCCTCGGCGTCGGCAGCGACCTGCGGCGGAGCCCCCACTTCGGGATCGAGTGTCGGCGATTCGAGCCCCAGGACATCGGGTGCCACCGAGGCGAGAATCAAGATCACCGCCAGCAGGACCGCGGCCACGGTGGCCGCCGGGGCGAGCCAGGTCCCCTTGCCGAGCCAGTCCGAGACGCGCTTCCAGGCAGACTTTCGATGATAGGCGTCGTCTGTCAGGGAATCGTGGGAGCCGCCCACCCGGAGCTCGCGCTCCACCTGGGTAACGAGCCCGAGGCCGACCTGGTGCGCCGTCGCGCCGAAACCGGCCAGCAGGGAGCGATCGCATAACAAGTTGATCAGGCGCGGGACACCGTGGGAGTGCCGATGGATCTCTCTCAGCGCTCCCTCGGTAAAGAGCTCGCGGGGTTCGCCGGCGGCGATCCGGATGCGGTGACGCACGTACTCGCGCGATTCCGCCGGCGTCAGTGGCTGGAGCCGCCAGCGCACGGTGATGCGTTGGCGAAGCTGACGCAGGTCCGGCGCCTCGAGCACGGTATCGAGCTCGGGCTGGCCGATCAGGATGATCTGGATCAGCTTCGATGTACTGGTCTCGAGATTCGACAGCAGCCGAACCTGCTCGAGCGCCTCGCGCTCCAGAACCTGGGCCTCGTCGATGATCAGCAGGACCCGGCGCCCTTCGCGACGCTTCGCCAGCAGGAAACGATTCAGCGCTTCGTTGATCTCGCGCCGGTTGCGGTCCTCGGTCTCGAGGCCGAGTTCGGCGGCGATGGACTGCAGCAACTCGAAGCCGCTGAGCTGGGGATTGAAGATGAACGCGACCTCGGTGCCGGGTTCGATCCGCTCGAGTAGCGTCCGGCATAGCGTGGTCTTGCCCGTGCCGACCTCGCCGGTGATGGCGATGAAGCCCTCGCCCTGCTCGATGCCATAGAGCAGGTGGGCCAGCGCCTCGCGGTGGGAATCCGAGAGGTACAGGTACCGGGGATCGGGGCTCAAGGAGAAGGGCTTTTCGCGAAGCCCGAAGAACTGGGTATACATGATCGCCGTAGCCCGACGGCCCTCGAAAGCGAGGGAGCCCGAGCGGTTGCCCGGAAGGGTATCAAAGTGACAGCGCGCACCGAGTGACGGGCGTGACCGAACGGAGAGCGGAATGAGCGGACCCTGGGTCGGGATCGACGCCGGCGCGAGCGGTACCAAGATCGTGGTTCGCGGCGCCGATTTGCCTTCGGGCCGGGAGCTGCGCCGGCTCTCGGTCGATCAAGAGGCCGCGTTGATCGCCTGGATCCGAGCCCTCGCGCCCACCGGAATCGGCACCACCGGGGCCGGCGGAGCGGCCTGGGCGAAGCGGCTGCAGCCCGAATTTCCGACCCGGTTCCTCGAGGAGTTCCAGGCCTGGGCAAACGGTGCCGCGCTGCTGCTGGAGATGGCCGAATTCCGGATCGAGCGACCCTACCTGGTCGTTTCCGTCGGCACGGGAACCTCTGCCATTGCGGTCACCGAGGGTCCCGCGGAACGCGCCGGCGGTTGCGCGCTCGGCGGCGGCACCCTGCGCGGCCTCGGACAGCTCCTGCTCGGGACCTCGGACCACGACGAAATCAGCAGCCTTGCGTCGCGCGGAAATCGCTTCGGAATCGACCTCGAGATCGCCGACCTCTATCCGGACATCCCGCGCGGCTTCACCGCCTCGAACTTCGGGGGCAACCAGGTCATCGAAGCACTTCCGCAGCGACCCGAGGATCTCGCCCAGGCGCTCACGGTGTTGGTGGGCGAGAACATCTCGATCTTGTGTGCCGCGATCGCCGGGGGGCGAGGGATCCACGACATCGTCTTTGGCGGGGGGACCTTGCGCGACAACCCTGCTTGTTGGGAAAGCATCGAGCGGATGGCCCAGGTGAGGGGTTTCAACCCGATCTCGCTCCCGGAGGGCGAGTACGCCGGGGCTGAGGGCGCGCTGCTGGCCGTGCGGAAGGCAGGGCCGCCGTCGGCTGGCTGATCCGGACGCTGGCTCGCGCGCTGGCTTGCCGGCTGGCTATTTGGGAACCGGCTCGCTGGCTTCGTCCTCGGGGCGGGAGATGCCGCGCAGTACGCGTTGCGTCCGTGCAATGGCCGCACGCTGCACGCGGAGTTCCTCGGTCTGAGCCGAGACCTGGCGCTCGAGCCGCTCCTTGGCGTCCACCACTTCCTCGAGTCGCGTTTCGAGGTGGACCATGCGGCGCTCTAGCTCCTTCACGATGGCAGCCATTTCGTCTCCAAGCTCACTGGTATCAAGGGGTGCAGCGGCAGCGACGGGCACCGACGCCATCGGGGTGCCCGGGATGCCGGGCAGATCGTCGTTGGGATCGTCCGCGCTCGCCACTTCGGCTTCGTTGACATCGAAGACCGAACCGTCGGAACCTGCCTCCGCTGCCTCGGGCGCTTCGGATTGGGCGAATGCGGCGCCGATCGAACCGGTGGTCTCGTCGGCCGGATCCGTCATGTCCGAACCCGCTTCCCGTTCGTCCGCTTCGTCGGCTTCGTCGGCTTCGTCGGAGCTGGAACGGGAACGACGACGAGCCGCCCAGAACACGATCAACAACACCACGACGCCGGCAGCGCCCATCACCATGGGGTTGCTGAGAATGGCGAGTGGTCCACGGGAACGCGCCGGCGGCGCCGAAGCTGCGGGCTTCGTGCCGGCGCGATCCGTCGCCTCGACCGGTGTCGGCGTCGGGCTGATGGCGGCGGGCTCGTCGAGCGCGGGCTCCTCGAAGGCTTCGTCCGCGCTTTGCACGGGTTCGATCGCCACCTCGGCTTCGGCGAGTTCGACAAGCGGCTCCGGCTCGAAGACCGGCTCGGCAGTCACCTCGGGCTCCGGCTCGATCGGCGCCGGCGCTGGGGTCGGTGCCGGAACGACGGCAGCGACCGCTGGCGCGCCGGTAATCAGATCGAAGACGATTCGGTCCGGCCCTTGAAGGACCATCTCCTTGGTATCGACGGAGCGCGCGAGTTGGAGTCGCACGTCGGTGCCGTCGATGCGGGGCTCGATGCGCACCCAGAGCAAGGGCTTCCCGTTGCCGGCGATGGCCTCCGGAACCGCGTCTGCGTCGAGGCGGATCACGATCTCACTGGGACCGCTCGATACGATGCGGTGAGCCGAGGGACCGTCGGTCTCGAACACCACGCGTGTCTTGTCCGGATGGTTGCCGATGCGAACCTTCGTCAAGGTCTCGGCGTTGGCCGAAACCCCCACGATCAGTACACACGCGGCGAACCACGCCGCTACTCGTCGGGCCGTCCTCCCTGCCGCCTGTGCGACGAGGGAAGCCCCGATGGCCTTCCTGCCCTGCAACGCCTCACCCCCCGGCCGTGTCCTCTCGAGACTCGTCGCGCTCGCGATCCACTCGCAAGAGCGACCGCAACTCCTCGATTGCTAGGCCGATTCGGGGACCGTACCACGAGACCAGGGTACCGTCGATCAGGTGAATGCGACCACTCTCGGCCGCCGGGATCGGAAGCCCGCCCAAGGCCTGGGCGTCCCGGGGACCGAACGCGTAGGGCTCGTCCGGCAGCAGCACGACCTCGGGCTGGGCGGCCACGATCTCGTCTTCGCTCACGATCGGATAGCGGCGATCGGAAGCTTCGCCAAAGACGTTCCGGGCGCCGCACAGCACCAGCAGATCGTGAGCGTAGGTGTCTCCCCCCACTGTCATCCAGGGTCCCTTCCAGATCGGGCAGAAGGTCCGGGCCGTGGTTTTCGGGCGCGCCGCCTGCGCCTCGCGCAAGGCTTGTTGGACCGGCGCGCAGACGGCGCTCGCACGCTGGGGGTCGGCGCCGAGTTGGGCCAGCTCTGCCAGCAACGCAACGCCATCCGCGGCCGTGCGCGGATCGGTGACCCAGACCCGCAGGCCGCGGCCTTCGAGCCATTCGACATCCCGGCGCCGATTCTCCTCGTGGTTGGCGATGACGAGCTCGGGCGCCAGAGCCTCGATCGCGGCCCGGTCCGGGGTCTTGGTTCCACCCACCTTGGCCACGTCGCGAACACCCTCGGCCGGGTGCACGCACCATTCCGTGACCCCGACCACCCTGTCACCCAGGCCCAGGGCAAAGAGCGCTTCGGTCAGGCTCGGGACCAGCGAGATGATCCGTGCCGGCGGCGCGGTCGGGCGATCCCGATGGAATCTCTGGCGCGCTTCGGCCATCGATCAGGCGAACTCGATGACGAGGACGCCGGCTTCCAACCGCGCCCGTTCGACCCGCCGCCCTGCGACCGATTCCGGCAGGGCGACGATCCGACTCATGTCGCGCACGCGAACCACGATCTCATGGCCAAGCTCGACCAGTTCGAGCTCTTCCTTCGACGCGCCGGGAAGATCGATCTCGAGCCGCGTACGCCCCGCCTGTTTCTCGAGCCGGATCGGACGAGACCTCGTGAAGAGCTCGGCGGGATCGCGGCCAGCGTAGACACGCTCGCCGAGGGAAGCGAGATCGGCCTGGCCTCGGAGTTCGTGCTCATGGAGCGGTACCGCGAGACGCGGCAACGGAAACGAGGCCTCGATCGCCTCGAGCTCTTCGCGTTCGCGCTCTGCCCAGCGCGCGAAGAAACCGTGGCTGGCCGCCTCGGGCAACACGCGATTCACCAGCACGGCATCGGTCGCGATGCCGTAGAGCGAGAGATAGGCGAAGGTGCGGCGCGTTTCTGCCACCACGAGCCGGGCCGGGTTCACGACCAGCCGCGCGCTGGTGCGCGTGCCATCGATCAGGATGCGTCGCACGGCGTCGACATCGGCGACGAGGCGCTCGACGGCATCGAAGACCGATTCGTCGGGGACCATCCCATCGGCGTGAAGCCGCTCCAGCAGCGGACGGATCGCGCGGACGCCCTTTCGCTTCATCTCGAAGAAGTGATCCATGAACAGCCGCAGCGCATCCGGGAAACGCAGCATGCGGAGCGTCGCCCCCGTCGGTGCGCAATCGACGACACAACAATCGAATTCGCCCGTCGCTTCGACTTCGCGAATGGCTCGGAGTGCGACGAGTTCTTCCAGGCCAGGGAACGTCAGTAACTCGTCGGCGATCAAGGGATTGGCACTCTCGCGAAGCAAGCCGCGCAGGAAGGTGTGGATCTCCGACCAGCTTCGGTCGAGTTCGTCGAGGACCGCGACCTCGCGCGCCCAAAGGCCGGGCGCGAGGGAAACCGTGCCGGCGCCGACGCGACGATCGAGGGCGTCGCCGAGGTTATGCGCGGGATCCGCCGAGAGCAGGAACGTGCGGTGGCCGCGGCGCGCCGCCTCGAGGGCGGTGGCCGCCGCGAGGCTGGTCTTGCCGACCCCTCCCTTGCCCGTGATCAGGATGACCCTCACGGGCCCTTTTCCTGGGCGTTGACGAGATCCAGACGCAGGGTGCCTTCGGCCAGCCGGGCACGAACGAGATCGAAGGCAGCGAGATGGCGGGGCAATGGCAACGCCCGGCGCCGCCCGGGCGTACGGACCAGGACTTCTCCATCGACCATCACGACGTCGAGATCCGCGGCGGACACATGCGGTAGCGGCATGTGGACCGAGACTCCGGCAGCCGTCGCTTCGAAGCGGAGGCCCGGCGACTCGCAGAGCACGGCGTCGGGCGGCTCGTCGCCAAAGAGTTCGCGGCCGTGTCGTGCCAGTGCTTCGCAGCCGATGACCTCGTCTTCACGCAGCGGCGCTTCGAGCACCGGGAGCGGTGCCACCGCCGCCCGCAAGGCTTCCAGGTGATCGGACTGACTTCGCGCCCACTCCCGGAAGAACGGCTCGCCGGCCGCGCTCGCGGGAAGTAGCCGATTCACGATCACGGCGTCGCAGGGCAACTCGAACAGCGCCAGGTCCGTGTGTGCACGCAGCGCCTCCTCGGTGGCCAGGCGCTCGGGCGTTGCGACCAGGCGGATGTGTGTTTCTTCGGCGGTGAGCCACGCGCGGAGTTCACCGAGCCGGCTGTAAATCAGCTCCTCGGCATCGCGGAAGACTTCCTGGCCGGGCAAGGGGACGGCGACCAGCCCGCGCGCCAGCGGCGTCGCCACCGCGGCCATTCCCCGTTGGAGCCGGAGCGCCCAGCGCAATGCCCGGCGAATCACGTCGGGCGCCGTGAGCAGGCGCAGGGCCGAGCCCGTGGGCGCACAGTCGACCACGACGAGGTCGTAGTCCCCTCGCTCGGCCAGGCTTCGCACGGCGAGCAACGTCGTGATCTCTTCCGCACCGGGTAGCAACGCCAACTCGTCCGCCACGACCTCCTCGATGCCCTGATGGCGCATCAGGCTCACCAGGTAGGTCCGGATCGTTCCCCAATGCCGATCGAGTTCGGCGCGCGGATCGATTTCGACCGCATCGAGGCCCGGAGCCAGCGTGGTCGGCTCGGAACCGAGCCGGTGTGGCGCGTCGCAGGTCTCGGACCCGGGCGGCTCCGCTTCGCTTCCTCGCTTGGAGAGACCGATCCCGAAGACGTCGCCCAGGCTGTGAGCCGCATCGGCAGAGGCCACCAGCGTCCTGCGGCCGCACTCGGCAGCAAAGCACGCGGTGGCAGCCGCCGTGGTGGTTTTCCCGACGCCGCCCTTCCCGGTGTAAAGAAGAAGCCTCACACCGGGAGGGTATCCGTCAGGCCGCTACCGGCGCTCGGCGGCGACGAACCGGCGCTGGAATCTGCGCCGGCGCCGCGGTCGCGCGAGGCGCTGGCGCACTGACCGAGAGCGGGCCTGCCAAAGCCTGGGTCCAGCGGTGATCGCAATGGGGACATTCGGCGAGCAGTACCCAGCCCCGGTCGACGACCTCGTCGGTGAACACCTCGGTGAAACCGCAGACAACGCATCGGCTCACCGTACGCGTCGCGGCGGGCAGTTCGGCAAGAAAAGCGTTCGGCTCCTCACGCTGACGCTGATGCTGGGGGAGCTGACCGGGTTGATTGCTGTGAAGGTGGGTTCTCATGGGATTTCCTCGTTTTCCTCGTGAATGCCGTCGGTTGTCCGTCGACCGAGAACCAAGCCCGGGGTCTCGTCTGGAAGCGCTGATCCGTTTTGAGGGGGTGGCCAGCGGTCTTCCTGACGAAACCTCGGGCTGGGGGGTGGCCCTTGGCAAGCGTCATTGAACAGATGCGGTGTGACAGTTCCGGTCACACAGTTTCGCCTTTATTTCGCCTTTCCGAAAGGCGATTTTCGCTACACCGCTGCCATGACAGATTCCACCTCACCCGGGATGAGCCCCGTAGGGAACAAGCCTCCCGAACCCCTGATCGAGTTGGCCGAGAGCCTCCGAGGCCTGATCGAGACCGCCGCCCGAATCGCCGAGCTTTCCGACGCATCTGCTCGGGCCGTAGGCGAGGAGTGTGGCCGCATCGACGCCCTGACCGAGCGCCTTCGGGCCCATGACCTCGACGACGTCATGCCGCGTATGGGGCCCGAACCCGCGGGACAGCGCCCGTTCTTCATGACCGGCGTGGTGATGGGCAGCTACCACCCGGTGCGCCCGGATCTCGAGATCCGCCACGAAGACGGCGTGACGCGAGGAACCGTCCGCTTCGGGATCACCTTCGAAGGCCCGCCTGGTTGCGTCCACGGGGGCTATATCGCGCACTTCTTCGATCAGATCCTGGGCCAGCACAACCTCTACGCCCAGGTACCGGCGATGACCGGGACCCTCGCCGTGCGCTACCTGCGAGGCACCCCGCTGCTGCGGGATCTCAGCTTCGAGGTCAGCCACGTGGCCGAGGGCGAACGCAAGGTGCTGACCCGGAGCGCACTCGCCGCCGACGGCGAGATCTTCTGCGAAGCGGAGGGCACCTTCATCGTGCCGAAGCGTTCCCAATGGGAGGCGCCAAGGGCCTAGCCCCGGGGCTAGAGCGCATCCCAGAAACGCTTCGAAAGCATGCGGATGCATCCGAGATGGACGAGGAAGCCTCGAGCTCAGTCGGGCTGCGCGGTCTCCGCGTCGGGAAGCTTCGAGCCGCGCACCAGCGAGAAGAGGACCGGGATCACGACCAGCGTCAGCACCGTTGCCGACAGGAGTCCCCCCACCATGGGTGCGGCGATGCGACGCATCGTCTCGGAGCCGGTCCCGGATCCCCACATGATCGGAAGGAGGCCCGCGATCGTGGACGTCACCGTCATCATGATCGGTCGTACGCGGAGGCCCGCGCCCTCGCGTACCGCCGCGAGCAGGTCGGCCTTTGTGCGGAGGCGCCCTTCGCGTTCGAAGCGGGAGACGGCTTCTTCGAGGAAGACGAGAAGGATCACGCCCAATTCTGCCGAGACACCTGCCAGGGCAATGAAGCCGACACCCACCGCGACACTGAGGTCGTAGTCGAGCGACCAGAGCAGCCACACACCGCCGATCAATCCGAACGGGAGCGTCAACATCACGATCAAGGCGTCCGAGAGTCGTCGGAAGTTGAGGTAGAGCAGCAGGAAGATGATCCCGAGCGTGATCGGGACGACGATCTGAAGGCGCTCGGCCGCGCGCTCCATGTACTCGTATTGCCCGCTCCAGGCAATGCTGTAGCCCGCCGGCAACGTGAGTTCCTGCTCGAGGGTCACCTTCGCCCGGTTGACCCAGGTCCCGACATCGACACCGTCGAGGTCGACGTAGATCCAGGCGTTGAGTCGGGCGTTCTCGCTCTTGATCGACGGGGGGCCCTTCTTGATCTCGAGCGTGGCAAGTTGCGAGAGAGGAACCTGCGCTCCCGTCGGTGTGGGCACCAACACGCGGCGCAACATCGTCAGGTTGTCGCGTAGCTCGCGCGAATACCGAAGGTTCACCGGGTAGCGCTCGAGCCCCTCGACGGTGAACGTGACGTTGCGGCCGCCGATCGCGGACTGGATCACGTCCTGCACGTCGCCAACGGTGAGTCCGTAACGGGCAATCTCGCGCCGATCGATCTCGAAGTCGAGGTAGTTGCCACCGACGACGCGCTCGGCGAAGACACTCAGGGTGCCGGGCTCGTTCTGGAGGATCGCTTCGATCTGTTCACCGAGATCCTGCAGGATCTCGAGATCGGGGCCGGCAACCTTGATCCCCACCGGCGTCTTGATCCCGGTCGAGAGCATGTCGATGCGTGTCTTGATCGGCATCGTCCAGGCGTTCGTTACGCCGGGCAATCGCACCGCCTTGTCGAGTTCCGAGATGAGCTTCTGGATGGTCATTCCGGGCCGCCACTCATCGGGCGGTTTGAGCATGATCGTGGTCTCGATCATGGACAGTGGTGCAGGGTCAGTGGCGGTCTCGGCCCGGCCGATCTTGCCGAAGACGTGATGGACCTCGGGGAACTGGCGGATCATGCGGTCGGTCTGCTGGAGGATCTCGCGCGCCTTCGTGATCGAGATCCCGGGCAGGGTGGTCGGCATGTAGAGAAGATCGCCCTCGTTCAGCGGGGGCATGAATTCCGAGCCCAACTGTCGGAGGGGCAGCACCGTCACGACCAGCAGGGCGAGGGCACCCAGCAATACCGAGACCTTGTAACGAAGAACGAAGCGAATGACGGGTGCGTAGAGCCAGAGCAGGAAGCGGTTCAGTGGATTGCGGTGTTCGGCAACGATGTTGCCTCGGATGAACCAGATCATCAGGAGCGGCACTATCGTGATGGCGAGGAATGCAGCACCCGCCATCGCGTAGGTCTTGGTGAAGGCGAGGGGAGTGAAGAGTCGTCCCTCCTGGGCCTGGAGGCTGAAGACGGGCAGGAAGGAGACGGTGATGATGAGCAGCGAGAAGAAGAGCGCGGGACCCACCTCGGCTGCGGCCTCGATCAGGATCTCCGATCGCGGCTTCTTCCCTTCGTCGCGCTCCAGGTGCTTGTGCGCGTTCTCGACCATCACCACGGCTGCATCGACCATGGCACCGATCGCGATGGCGATTCCGCCGAGGGACATGATGTTGGCGTTGAGTCCCTGGTGATACATCACGGTGAACGAGACCAGGATGCCGAGCGGAAGCGTCAGGACGGCGACCAAGGCACTGCGCAGGTGGAAGAGAAAGAGCACGCACACCAGCGCGACGATCGCGACCTCCTCGAGGAGCTTCTCTTGCAGGTTGTCGACGGCGCGCTCGATGAGGTCCGCGCGGTCGTACACTTCGACGATCTCGACGCCCGGCGGCAGGCCGGCCTTGAGCGTCTCGAGTTTGGCCTTCACGTTTTGGATGACTTCGAGCGCGTTTTCGCCGAAGCGCATCACGACGATTCCGGCGGCCACCTCGCCTTCGCCATTCAGCTCCGTGAGGCCCCGCCGAAGCTCCGGCCCCGTGTGGATGTTCGCCACGTCGCGAAGCAGGACGGGTGTACCGCGCCCGTCGGTCCCGATGGCGATCTGTTCGAGGTCGTCGATCGACTTGATGTAACCCCGTCCCCGGACCATGAACTCGGACTCGGCCATCTCGACGAGCCGCCCACCGACGTCGTTGTTGCTGCGTTGGATCGCATGGCGCACTGCCGAGAGCGAGATGCCATAGGCGGCGAGCGCGTTGGGCTCAACTTCGACCTGGTATTGACGCACGAAGCCGCCGATCGAGGCGACCTCGGCCACGCCAGAGACGGTCTGAAGCTCGTATCGGAGGTACCAATCCTGGAGCGAGCGAAGCTCGGCGAGGTCGTGCTTGCCGGTCGGATCGATCAGCGCGTACTCATAGACCCAACCCACGCCCGTCGCGTCGGGGCCCAGGCTAGGCGTGACACCGGGTGGGAGACGCCCCGCGACGAAGTTCAGGTACTCGAGCACCCGCGAGCGCGCCCAGTAGAGATCGGTCCCGTCCTCGAAGATCACGTATACGAACGAGAAGCCGAAGAACGAATAACCGCGCACGGTCTTGGCAAACGGCACCGCAAGCATCGATGTCGTGAGCGGGTAGGTGACCTGGTCTTCGACGACCTGGGGTGCTTGGCCCGGAAATTCGGTGAAGACGATCACCTGGACGTCGGAGAGGTCCGGGATCGCGTCGAGCGGCATGTTGTAGGTGGCGTAGCCGCCCCATAGGATGAGCGCGACGGTGGCCAGGCCGACGAGAAGCGGATTTCGCGCGGAGCCCTCGATGATTCGTCGCAGCATGCGCTACTCCCCGGCTCCTTCTTCGCGCGCGGGCGCTGCCGAGGTCGGCCCGCCCATTGAGTGGCCGGTGTGAGCATCCATATCGGCGTCGGGTTCGGGCATCTGGTGCCCCGCATGCGGATCCTGCATCTCCGGAGTTCCCTCCCCGCCCATATCCATGCTGCCGATATCGGGCGGATCGACGGGGGCCGAATCGTCGTCGGCGCCCATTTCCGCGGAGGGCTCCGTCCGGAGCATCTTCTGGACGGCTTCCTGGAGCTTGCTTTCGCTGTCAATCAGGAACTGGCCGGATGTGACGACCCGATCCCCTTCGCGGAGACCGTCTTGGATCTCCACCCAACCGTCGCCGGAGTCGATCCCGAGCGTCACTTCGCGAGGTGAGAAGCGTCCCTCGCCCATAGCCACGAAGACGAGGGTGCGCCTCCCAGAGCGGATCACCGCCTCTTCGGAAACGGCGAGGACGCCCTCGCGCGTCGTCGTCTCGATGGTGACGTTGGCGAACATGTCCGGCTTGAGCGTCAGATCCGCGTTGTCGAGCTCGACGCGGACGCGCGCTGTGCGCGTCTTCGGGTCGAGGAACGGGTAGACATAGGTCACCGATCCCTCGAAGCTGCGACCCGGCAGGTAACTCAGGTCGATTGTCGCCTTCTGCCCCTCTCGCACCCACGGAAGCTCGTACTCGTAGACATCCGCATACACCCAGACGCGAGAGAGATCGGCGATCGTGTAGAGATTGTTGTTGGGTCCGACCTCCATGCCTTTTCGAACCATGAGGTGCGTCACGACGCCCTCGGTCGGCGCATATAGCGTGAGGTTCTTGCGCACCTCTCCGGTTTCGAGAAGGCGGTCGATGTCGCGCTTCGAGATGTCCCAGAGCTCGAGCCGTCGACGCGTGGCTTGCAGAAGATCCTCGCCTCCGCGCGAAACATCCTCGAACTGGCTCCCGCGAGTCGAGTCGCGGTAGCGCGCCGCAAGCAGGAGTTCCTCCTGGGTCGAGACGAGTTCCGGCGAGTAGATTTCGAGGAGCGGTTGGCCGCGACGTACGGGTTCGCCCTCATACTCGACGAAGAGACGCTCGATCCAGCCTTGGATCTTCGTATGCACGTGGTCGACCCGGCGCTCGTCATAGGCGACGCGACCGACAGTCCGCACCTTGCGCGCGAGGTCCTGACGGACGACAGCTTCGACGCGCACGCCCATGTTCTGCACGAGGCCCGGCTCGATCCGGACGCCGCCCTCTGCGTCTGCGGACTCGCCGCCCGGACACACCGCCACCATGTCCATACCCATCGGGCTCTTGCCGGGCGCGTCCCGGACGTAGGTCGGGTCCATCGGTGCCTTCCAGTAGAGGGCGTTCGCGCCTCCGGGACAAGGACCGTCCGCGGCGGCCGCGCTGGTTGCGTTGTCGCTGCTCTTCCCCAGCCACCAGCCGCCGACGGCTGCGGCGGCTACCAGTGTGATCGTCAGGATCCAGCGTCCGCCGGTCATCGCAGGTTCACTCCCATTGTGGCCTCTACCCCGGCGAACGCCGCGCGGCGATCGGCTATCGCACGCTCCAGGCGGAGCTGCGCGTTGAGCAACCTGACCTGGCTGTCGATCAGACTCAGGAAGTCCACCTTGTCGACCTCATAGCCAGAACGACTCGAATCCAGGGATTGACGTGCCTGGGGCACGAGCCCTCCCTCGAGAAGTGCGATCTCCTGGTCCGCGCGGTCGAGGTCTGCGTGGCGACTTCGAAGCACGTCGCGCAACGCAGCGCGCAACCGTCGGTACCCTGCGCGGCTGCTCCGCACCAGAGCGTCCCGTTCGGCAACCTGCGAGTTCCATTTCTGCCGGTCGACCGGCAACCGAATCGTGACGCTCGCGCCGAGGAAATCGTCTCCACCGACTGGATCTCCGGGGACCTTGCGCCGCACGCGGTAGCCAAGACCGAGGTCGAAGTCGGGGTAGCCCTCGAGCTGCGCCACCCGCTTCCGATGCTCTGCCTCATCGACGCGTTGGGCCGCAGCGCGCAGGCGCGGACTCGTGGATTCCAGCTCCGCGAGAAGAGACGCCAGCTCAGGGAGTGGAGTCGCCTCGCGAAGAGAAGCGGTTCGTGGAAGCCGCGTTTCGGGCCCAAGGTCGAGCAAGCCACTGAGGCGCGCCTCGGACGAGCGGATCGAAGCCCGCCGCCGAAGGCGTTCGTCCAGGAGTTCGGTAATCGCAACCTGGGCACGGATCACATCCTGCTGGAGCCCAACTCCGACGCGGTATTTGGCCTCTGCTATCTGTGCGAGCTGGCGTAGCAGGTCGATGTTCTCGATCGTGACTTCGAGGGCGCGTTGGGCGAACCCGAGTTCGACCCAAGCCTGCTCGACCGCGGCGGCGATTCGCCGGGACTCGTCGCCGGCTGTCTCCTTCGAGGCGTTGGCGGCGGATCGCGCCGCCCTTCGTTGGCTCCCGAGGAGTCCGGGGAAGGGAACGCGTTGGTTCAGGCCGAGTTGCTGACCAGAAAGAGCCGTTGAGTCGAGGTCGAGATCTCCCGTGGGCACATTGCTGAGTTCGTAGCGGAAGCGAGGGTCAGGGAGCGCGCCGGCCGGGTACACGCGCGCGTCGGCGGCCTCCGCCATCGTTTGCGCAATCTCCAGATCAGGGTTCGCGACTTCGCCACGCTCCAAGCACCAGGAGAGTGGCAAAGGGTCCGGCGGTGCTTCGGACGGCGGATCTGCCGCTCCAATCAGGCACAGGCATCCACCCAGCAACGCCAGGGTCAGGAGCGGCTTCCTTCCGGTCGCATTGCTCGTGTCTGTCTTCATCTCGCCGCCTCTTGGTGTTGTGTCGCCGCGTGCGAGCACCACACATCGTCATCCGAGCAGCGCGATGCCGGGGGAATCGAGGTCGTGGTCAAACTCCACGAACGGAGCCGCCTCGGCCCGGTCGAAGTCGCCCGCCTGCAGGTACCGGAACCAGAAGACACTAGTGCAGATCGCGGTGCCCAAGGCACCTATGACGAGGATCCACCCCGCGGTCCTGAGCATGCCGGCCGAGCGCTCGCGTCCAAAATGAATCAGCACGATCCCCACCGCAACGAGGCCCAGTTCGAACAGGAAAGCGATATCCCCAATGAATTGTGCCACTTGACTCCTCGATCGGGCGAGCTGCTTTGCAAGCGCAGTGCGTTCTACGTTCAAGACCCGGAATCGTGACCGATCGGTCACCACCCGGGGGCGTGCGCCGTAGTCTCGGACGATGGGCAACAAAGATTTCCGGGGACCCGATGGATGAGCTGCGGTCCAGCCCTGTGACCCAGGAGCCCGGCGCGGACGGCGCGCTCTCCAGACGCATCGCTTTTGGTGTGTTTGCGGCTGCCGCAGCCTACTTCCTGTGGGCCGAGCACCGGGCACACGTGATCGCGTATCTGCCATGGATGATTCTCGCGATCTGTCCACTGATGCACGTGTTCATGCACCGCGGGCACAAGGGTCCCGGATCGCACGCCACTGGGGGTGACGCCTCGCAGCCAGGCCAGGAACCGTGAGTCACGAATCGGCCTACGGCCTGTGGTCCGTGGTCGTGCTCAACGCGGCCATCTTCATCCTGTTCGCCTTCAGTTTTGCGAAGCCGCAGAGCTCACGTGACTGGCGTTCGTTCGGGGCCTTCTCCGCATTCCTCGTGGCGTTGTTCGTCGAGATGTACGGCTTCCCGCTCACCATCTATCTGCTCTCCGGCTGGTTCGGGCAGCACTTCCCACAACTCGACATCTTTTCGCATGAAGCTGGCCATCTCTGGCACACGCTTCTCGGTTGGGAGGGCGACCCCCATTTCGATCCCTTCCATGTGCTCAGCTATGTCCTGATCGGCGGTGGCTTCTGGCTGCTCTCGGTCGCCTGGCCAATCCTCTACCGCGCCCAACGCGAAGGTGGACTCGCCACGACCGGAGCCTATTCGCGCATTCGTCATCCCCAGTACGTGGGATTCATCGCGATCCTTGCCGGCTTCCTCTTCCAGTGGCCGACACTGATCACGCTCGTGATGTTTCCAATCCTCGTTCACATGTACGTGCGATTCGCACTGCGTGAAGAGGAGGAGGCGCGCACGGAGTTCGGTCCGGCCTACGCCGAGTACGCCCGTGTGACGCCTCGCTGGATTCCCAGCTGGAAGCGCGCTGCGCAGCCGGCGAGGCACCAACTCCCATGACGAACGGGACCAACGCAACCGTGAACCCTCCCCAGCTGGACCGAGTCCGCCGTGTGTACAGCTGGTTCGCGCGCTTCTATGACGCGTTCCGAGCCGTCTGGGGTCGCTGGACTCGTCCCATCGAGGAAGATCTCGACCAGCTCTTTCGAGAGCGGATCGGTGCCGAATCGCGAATCCTCGAGCTGGCTCCTGGTACCGGGATCAACATCGAACGCCTGTTCCGCTGGACCCGCGGGTTCGGTTCCTACCTCGGGATCGACTCGAGCGAAGAGATGCTGGTGCGAGCTCGAGCCCGAGCGCAAGCGGACGACAGGATCGAGCTACGCATCGGCGACGCGACCGACCTGCAGGCCGTCGGCGGCACCTTCGACTTCGTCGTTTCCAGCTGGCTCCTCTCGCACCTCGATACGCCGGACGCAACCGTTCGCGATGCGTTGCGAAAGCTGGCGCCGGGAGGAACGGCCGTCTTCGTCTTCTTTACCCCGCCCCGCTCCAGGCTCCTGCTCGCGGTCGTCACTGCAATCGGCAACCCCTTCTCCTATCGCGTTGTCGACCGTGAGCCGATTCGAACTCTCCCGAACCTGGAACGGATGAGCGTCTCTGCCGCTGGGATGGCGACCCTGGCGGTCTTCCGGGCGCCCCCGGACCAAGCGCCAGCCAAATAGCATCGCGCGGGATCGAGTCGGGGCCACGAACTTCGAGGGTTACCGGCTTGTGGCTGCGTCGCAGTCCTTGGAACCCTCAAAATCCGCGAAGTTCGACGGCGCGCAGCACGCGCGCTACGGCCAGCTCATAGGCGGCCGTTCGAAGGTCGACACCGCGATGTTCTCGCAATGCGATCACTGTGTCGAAGGCACGAGCCAGGTGCTCTTCGAGGCGACCTAGGAGTGCATCCCGGCTCCACGGCAACTGCTGCAGGTTCTGGACCCACTCGAAGTAGGAGGCCGCGACGCCTCCGACGTTGGCGAGCACATCCGGAACTACTTCGACTCCCCTCTCTTTCAGGGCTGCGTCCGCGCCGTGGGTGACCGGCATGTTCGCGGCTTCGACGACCAGCCCGGCGCGGACGCCCGGCTCGTTGTCACAGTTGATCGAACCATCGAGGGCGGCCGGAATCAGGACGTCGCAGGGAAGCGAAAGCAACTCCGCGTTGGTAATCGGGTCCCCTCCGCGAAATCCCGCGAGGCTTCCGCACTCGGCGACATGGGCGCTTGCCTCGAGGACATCGATGCCGGATTCGCAGATGACGCCGCCGTCGACATCCGAGACCGCGATCACGAGTGCCCCGAGTTCGGCGAGACGCCGCGCGGTATGCATGCCCACGTTGCCGAACCCCTGAACAGCAACACGAGCTCCCGCGATGTCGATGTCGCGGCCGAGACACGCCCGCGCGGTGAGGAACGCAACACCGTGGCCGGTCGCTTCGAGGCGGCCCTCGGCTCCCCCCAGTTCGACAGGTTTGCCCGTGACGATCGCGGGCGTGTGACCGTTCGTCTTGCTGTACTCCTCGAAGATCCATGCCATGACCTGCGGGCTGGTGCCGACATCCGGAGCAGGAATGTCCCGGTGGACGCCGATCACGGGCGCCATCTTCTGGGTGAACCGCTTGGTCAACGTTTCCAGTTCACCAGTGGACAGCTGGCGAGGATCCACCGCGATCCCGCCCTTGGCACCACCGAACGGGATGTCGGCCAACGCAGACTTCCAGGTCATCAGCTGCGCGAGCGCGCGAACCTCTCCCTGCTCCACCAGTGGGTGGAAACGAAGCCCTCCCTTGAACGGACCCCTCGCGTGGTTGTGCTGCACGCGGACGCCCGTGAATGTCTCGACCTCGCGTTGTCCGTTGCGCTGCACTTCGAGCGGGATCTGCACGGATATCTCACGGAAGGAATGAAGGAGCAACCGGCGCCGGGAGTCGTCGAGCCCCAGCTGCTCGAAGGCGCGCTCGAGGAAGTGCGCCTGGTCCTCCTGACAGTGGCAAAGTGTCTCGTCAGTCGATCGAATGGGTGCGTCCAAGGAGTTCTCCACTCCACAATACGGGGGCCAGGGAAATCTGGTGACTCCTATCGGAGTCACTTCCGGCACGCTCGTGCCGTATACACGGCAGGATCTCCATGGAGCGATTCGCTCGGGGAGGGAAGATGTGGAAGCTCATTGCATGCGGGTTGTGGGTTGCCTTCGCGGCTCTGCTCACGGCGGCCCCTGCCGCCGCGGAGGAGGGTAGGGACAAGTTCCTGCAGCAGCGCTGCAACCTCTGCCACGGCATTGCCACGGATGGGGTCGAAAAGCTCGGCTCGTCGCCTGCTGTTGCAGACGATCCGTTCGGAGAGGAGGACGCGTCGAATGGTCCCCCCGACCTCTCCCTCGTGGGCGACCGGCATCAATCCGAGTGGATCGTTGCGTTCCTTCGCAAGGAGGTGGATCTGGACGGAAGGAAGCATCCCATGGGCTTCACGGGAACGGAGGCAGAACTCGACTCGATCGTGGCCTATCTCTCCGAGCTCGGGAAGACGCCCGACGAGTCCTCGCCGGGCTCCGACTGAGGTTCATCGTTCGTGATCGAGCCGGGAGGTGATCGTTGATGGAGCGAATCCGCCTCCCGACACTGATCGCGGGTCTGTCTGCGGCAACCTTTCTCGTTGTGGGCCTTGCAGTTGCTCGAGCGTGCGAGGGACCAGCCGCGGTCGTGCAACCCGTCGCCTTCGATCATTCACTCCACGTCGGCGACGTACAGCTAGAGTGCGCAGCGTGCCACGGGAGCGCGGGGACCAACCGCCACGCGGGCCTGCCTTCCATCCGGGTCTGCGCACAATGCCATTCTGGGCCGTCCGATCGGCCGGAGCTGGCCAAGGTGAGCGGGTACGCCGCACGCGGCGAGCAGATCCCGTTCGTCCAGGTGAATCGCTACCCCGGCCACGTCTATTTCTCCCACCGAGTGCATGTGTCGCTCGCCGAGATGTCCTGTGGTGAGTGCCATGTGGACGTCGCCCGGATGCCCCGGCCCTACAGCCGACCGGATGCGTCGATGCAGTCAATGGAGGACTGCATGTCGTGTCACACGCAATACGGAGCCACGCTCGAATGCCTGGCGTGCCACCAATGACGTGGCCGAAGGGACGCCCGCACGATGCCGGACGCCGGAATTTCCTGAGGGCGGGAGCCGGTGTCGTCGCCGGAGCCCCGCTCGCAGCGTGCTCGAGCCAGGATCCCTACTCGCTCGAGAAACCGTCGGTGCCCGGCGCAGAGCGATGGAACCTGCATGAAGAGAAGACGATTGCGACCGCGTGTGCGCAGTGTCCGGCCGGTTGTGGCATCTCCGCGCGAGTGGTCGAAGGCAGGGTGGTTTCCGTTCGCGGCCAGCCGGGCAACCCAGTCCATCCTGGTGGCATCGGGCCGCGCGGGTTGGCCTCCCCGTACGTTCTGTACGACCCCGATCGGATCCGCGGACCGATGCGACGACAAGGCGGAGCGCTTGCGGAGGTCTCGTGGGACGAGGCGCTCTCGGGTCTGGCCACTCGCCTCGGAGCCCTGCGTTCGAGGGGGCGTCCAGACAGGCTCGCAATCGTCTGTGGCCGCGAGCGTGGCATGATCCGCGACCTCTGGGAGCGCTTCGCCCGAAGTTTCGGAACACCGACATTCCTGGATGTGTCCCTGCGCAAGGACGGCGCAACGGCCAGCGCCCTCTACGCCATGCAAGGCGTCCGCGAGACGCCAGCGTATGACTGGCCACGAGCCCGTTACGTCCTGAGCCTGGGAGCTCCTCTTCTCGAGGAGTCCTGCCAGTCCGTGCATCAAGCGCGCTCGACGGTGCACTACCGCACTCACCGCGGAGCCGAGCGAGGCACGATCGTCCAGGTAGAGCCGTCGTACTCTCGCACCGCGGCGAATGCTGACGAGTGGGTCCGGATTGCCCCGGGCTCGTATGGTGCGCTCGCCATGGGCCTCGCGCACGTGCTGGTACGCGACCGTCTCTACGACCGCGACTTCATTGCCGGGCGCGCCTTCGGGTTCGAAAACTGGACCGATGACCAGGGCCGTACGCATAGGGGCTTCCGGGACCTCCTGGTGCGCGACTACTCCCCTGAGCGCGTCGCGGAGTGCTGCCGGATTCCGACGGAGACGGTCGAGCGTTTGGCGGCCGAACTCGCCGCCAATGGGCCGTCCTTCGTGGTGTCTCGGGGGGTCGGAACCCGCGAGCGCGGTGCACTCCACACCGCCATGGCGGTACATGCACTGAATGCGCTCCTCGGTGCCATTGATCGTCCTGGTGGACTCCTTGTCCAGAGCGACCCGCCCACGGCCGATTGGCCTTCGCTGGAGTTGGACGACCTCGCGCAGGCGAGTCTGCAGCGACCGGGAATCGCCACGTCGTCCCGGCCGCTGGGATCGCGCGGCATCGACGACCTTGCGGACGCCCTGCTCGCGCAACCAGCCGGCTCCATCGACACGTTGTTCCTCTACTACTCGAACCCCTGCTATTCCGGAATGGACCCAGCGCGCTGGCGTCGCGCGCTCGCACGCGTCCCGTTCGTCGTGAGCTTCTCGCCGTTCCTGGACGAGACCACTGCCGAGATCGCGGATCTCGTGCTTCCGGATCACAGCTATCTCGAACGTTGGGAGGACGCTGCCTCCGCGCCTAGCGTCGGTTTTCCGGTGCAGGGCGTTCGCCAACCGCTGGTGGAACCGCTCCACGACACCCGGCCGAGTGCAGATGTCGTGTTGGAACTGGCGCGCCAGATGGGTGGGAAGGTCGCTGAAGCGTTTCCATGGCCTGACTTCCGTGCTGCACTCTTTGAACGACTCAGCGGGATCCATGAGGCGCAGCGCGGGTCGATCATCGAAGGAAGCGTGCCGCACTTCCTGCGCGCATTGTTCCGCCGCGGGTTCTGGGAGGACCCTGGTTCCCCTCGCCAGGAGTCGATTCGCACCCCCTCCGGCAGGTTCGAGTTCTTCTCCCTCCGACTCTGGCAGGGCTTCGGCGAAAGCTGGCTTCGCGAATCCGGAGTCGGGATCGATCGCGAGCTTGCGTGCCTGCCGCACTTCGCCGATCCCGCGAAGCACTCGAGCCCGGACTTCCCGTTGCTGCTCGAGCCGTACCAACCCGGCTCGTACGCCGAAGGCAGCGGCGCCAACCTTCCCGTGCTGCAGGAACTCGTGACCGAGCCTGGTGACCGCGCCTGGCAGACCACCGCATTCCTCCATCCCGACACCGCCGATCAGGCCCACGTTGCGGCGGGCGATCGGGTGCGGATCGAGAGCCCCCTGGGATCGATCGAGCTGCCGGTGGCCGTTCGGGCGGGCGTGCACCCCGATGTCGTACGGATCGCGAAGGGCGGCGGCCACACGGCATGGGGCCGCTTCGCACTTGGCAGGGGGGCCAACGTCATGGAGTTGATCCCACACGAACTCGATCCGTTCGTCGGGACGCCGGTGCTGCAGGGTGTAAACGTGCGGATCCGGAGGGCGTAGGGAAATGATGATCCCCCGCAATCTGACGCGCCGGGCGTTCGCCCATCGCTTCGTGGTTTCGGCGCTCGTCGCAGCGAGCGCACTATGGGCGTTCCTGATGTCCTCCCCGCGACGCGCGCTGGCGGGTTCGCCCGAGCGGGAGAGGACCGTCGCGACGGATGACGAGAAGCGAAAATGGGGCATGGCGATCGATCTCGATCGTTGTACGGGTTGCGGAGCCTGTGTGGTGGCGTGCCGCACGGAAAACAACGTACCGGCCACCGGCAGCGCCGAAGAGAGCGACGGAACCGACATCCTGTGGATGAACCTGTTGCCGCTCGAAGACCGTTCCGAGGGGAGCGAATCAGCTCCAGAAATGCTTCCGCTGCCCTGTTTGCATTGCGAAGACCCGCCTTGTGTTCCGGTTTGCCCGGTTGGCGCCACCTATCAAACTGGCGACGGAATCGTCGCCCAGATCTACGACCGCTGCATTGGCTGCCGCTTCTGTGAGGTCGCGTGCCCCTACGGCGTCCGCTTCTTCAACTGGGATGCCCCCGAGTGGCCGACCAGCCACCTCAACACCTTGAACCCCGACGTTGCCACGCGTCCCGCCGGCGTCGTGGAGAAGTGCACGTTCTGCTCCCACCGGATCCGTTCGGTGACAGAAAGCGCCAGGGTCGACGGGGTCAGCCTGTCCGATACCGACTTCCAGTCGCTGCCGGCTTGTGCCGAGTCGTGCCCCGCCGAGGCCATCGTCTTCGGCGACCTGAACGATCCGGGGAGCCGGGTGGCTCTCGCGGCGACGAGCCCGCGCGCCGACCAGCTGCTCGAGCACCTCGGCACGAAGCCCAAGGTCTTCCATCTTCGACGTGAGAGGCGCCACTGACCGTGGAGCAAACTACCCAGGAACGCAGGGACGCCCTCGGGCTCGATCGCCCGGGCCGATACTGGTTGGCCGCCGTCGGGGTTTCCGCATCGCTGGCGCTGTGGGGCGCGTGGGCCTATTCCGTTCAGCTTCGCGAGGGACTGGTCGCGACCGGTCTTCGCACGATCGGCCAGGGCGGCGCGGCATGGGGGCTCTACGTCGCATTCGACATCTACTTCGTGGGCGTGAGTTTTGCCGGGATCAGCGCGGCGGCGCTGGTACGGCTGTTTCCACTACCGGAACTCCGGCCACTCACGCGGATGGCCGAGTTCCTCACAATCATTGCGCTGTTGATGGGCGGGATGACCATCATGGCCGATCTCGGCCGGCCGTTGCATGGCCTGCTGTACCTCCCGCTCTACGCGAGGCCGTCATCACCCTTCTTCGGAACGTTCACGCTGGTCGTCGCCGGCTACCTGTTCGCCAGTCTCGTCTACTTCTTCCTCGCGGGCCGCGCGTGTGCGGCGACGTGCGCCAGCGTTCCCTCGCGTTGGAGGTGGCTCCACCGTCTGTGGGGAAGCGGGTTCCGCGGCACGCATGCCGAGGCGGCGCGGCACCGCGTGGTGAGTTTCTGGCTCTCCCTGCTCATCCTCCCGCTCCTGGTCGTTGCCCATTCGACGCTCGGCTTCGTGTTCGGGATCGTGGCGGGTCGGCCGGGCTGGTTCAGCGCGCTCCAGGCGCCGAGCTTCGTGGTTCTCGCAGGGGCCTCGGGCCTGGCCATGCTGACCCTCATTGCAGCCTCCGCCCGAAAGCTCATGCATCTGGAGGACGTGATCGAGGCGGCCGCGTTCCGGACCCTGGGGAACTTCCAGTGTGTCCTGACGCTCGCCTATCTCTACCTGATGGGCGTGGAGGAGCTGACCGCGGGCTACGCGGCACCCACGGCCGAACGCGCGCTCGAGCACTCGCTGGTGTCCGGCTCGTACGCCTGGATGTTCTGGTCCACGGTAGGCACCCTGGCGCTTGGGTTCGGTCTGCTGCTCTGGCGGTTCCTGAGCCGGACGACGCGGATCGGCTGGTACGTGGCAGCAGCAGCCGTGATCAACGTCGGTGCGATCCTGAAACGCTTGCTGATCGTCGTCCCATCGCAGACGGACGGGATGCTGCTCCCCTACGCGAAGGGCCACTACGTTCCGAACTGGGTGGAGCTCAGTGTGGTCGCGGGCCTGTTCGGGTTGGCGAGCCTGGCGTTCCTGCTCTTCGCCAAGATCTTTCCGATCGTGCCGCTCGCGCATCCTGAAGACGGGGCGCCAGACGAGGCCCCTGAGTCGGAGACGCGCCGAACGTGGATCGCGGGGGCGACGCTCGCGGTCGGGCTGACACTCGCCATTGTCGGTTTCGCCGGCTCCGCGGGGGTGGGCGCCGAGGTCTACCAGGACCCCGTGCTTCCCTACAGCCCGTTGATCTTCATCGCGGGCATCATGCTGAGTTTCTGTACCGCGATCGTCTACGAGGTGCTTCCCGCGAAGCGTCCCGATGGAGGATCGTGACCCGCCGCTACGGACTCGCGCGAGCGGCGTTCAGGGGGTCAGCGCATCGAGGTCCATCGTCACGCTGACCGAGAGTGTGTGCTCGCGCGTGCTGAAGTCGAGTGCCTCCAGTCGGACATCGTCGTGGAATCGGTCGAACCGGTATCCCAGGTCTAGCCGAACCTGCCGGGTGGCTCGATAGGACAGGCCGCACTCGATGCTCGTGATCTGGTTCCGGATCTGATTGACTTCGTCGAGGGCGCGGGCGGCTCCACCTCCGCCCGCGATGTCGACGCGGGTTCTGGTGACCGTGGTCGCCAGGGATGCCTCGAGTGTCTTGCTGATCTGGTAGCTGCCACCAAGGGTGACGCTCAGTACGTCGCTTTCGTACTGCGGGACCGAATCGATGAAGAAGTTCAGGATGCTCGCCGGCACCGGTCCCTCGAACCGGCGGATATTGGAGCGCAGGTGCGCGAACCGTTCCTCGTTGCGGTGCTGGGTGAACGAGCCGAAGACCACGAGCGATTCCTTGGGAACCGCTGTCAAGGTCACGTCGTAGTTCCAGCGTCTCACCTCGAACTGCTTGCGCCGCGCTCCCGCTGATTCGCCCAGTAGCTCGATCTCGTCGCTCTCGCCGTCGAGGAAGCGGCCGGACGCCGTGAGCGTCATCGGGACGGGGCGGGGCAGCACGTAGGAGACTCGGGCCTTCGCGTAGTACGCGCGCTCCAGCTCTCGCGGGTACCCGATTTCGGTGCCGTTCTCGTAACCCGCCTCCCCGGAGAGTTGGAGGCTCCGTACCAGACGAAGGTTCCAGCCCAGGTAGCCGGTGTGTATCGTGGTGTCCTCACCGATGATCGTGAACTCGGGCGCCACGGAACGGGTGCTCTTCTGGAACTCGAGGTCGCGCCGGACGAAGCGTCCCCGATATCCCAGCGTCAGGTCCGTTCCCGCCATCGGTGTGGCGCGAAGCTCCAGGCCGTTCTTCACCTCGCGCAGCTGCTCGAGGAAGGCGTCCGTCTGATCCTTGGAGAATAGGATGTTGCCCGAATCGAGTGCGTTGCGGCGCTTCCAGAACTTCGCGTACCCGTTGAGGGCCAACTGATCGGTCAGCGGAAACTCGCCAGCGCCGTAGATCGAATAGGTCGTGACCGAATTGTCATCGAGGCCAAAGGCGATCTGCTCCGGCGCGCGACTCCCCGCCTGCTTCAAGCGCGTGACAGACGCGCCGCCGTGGAATTGAACCGGTCCCAGATGGGGCCGGACGCGCAGCGACGCGTACAGGCGATCCGTGTCAGGGACGTAGTTGAAAGCGCGCAGTGACTTCAGGGGATCCTGGAATCCGGCGAGAATACCGACCGGATCGAAGGCCGAGATACTCCCCGGCTCTCCCGCGCCGAGCGTGGTAGTGGGAGCGCGCTCGCGAAAACTCTCGAACTCCAACTCGATAGCGCTGGTGAGCAGATCCCAGGGAGTCGAAACGATCCGCGTCCCGATGCTGGTGACGTCCTGGTCGATGTCCCGGGTGAACGCCCGGAAGCGGGACGTATTGAGACCCCCGGCACCGCGCTCCTGGGAACCGCTCAGCACGTAGCGATCCTGGCGCTGGCCGCTCCGGTGCTCGTATCGCGAGGAGAACTCCAGTTCCTTCAGGAGGTCGGATGGGTGGTCGAAGCCTGCGGGACGCACGCGAACCGCCAGCCCCGCACTCGTTCGTCGCACGAAGAAGCGGTCGTCCGCGGACGTGTCGTCGTTGAACACGCTGGCGAATGCGCTGCCGACGCCGGTCGGACTCGAGAACAAACGGAGCTCGTCGCTCCGATAGCGACGATAGTCGGCCAGCAGCGACACTCCCGGCCAGCCCCCCTCCAGCTCGGCACGATCGTTCGACCACCCGGGGCTCCAGCGCTGCAAGCGAACTGCGTAGGTTCCGTCGTCGCGGACGAGGCCCAGGTCGAGGTGCGTCAGATCGACGAAGAACGGCAGATCGGTGCCCTTGTTCTTGAGGTACCGGTACTTGTCGAAGAACGAGGCCGTGTCGTCGCGCTCGAATGGGCCCTCCGGGCGGTAGAGCTGGATGCCCACGGTGACATCGCCTCGCGGTGTCAGATCGTCCGCCAGCAACGGCGTCGCAATGAGGACGTAGCCGGCGAGGATGGCGGCTCTAGTGACGTAGGTGTTCATCGGTATAGGATCCGTGGACCGCGCTATGGCAGTCGGTGCACCGGCGCAAGAAGGCTCTGGCCTCCTGCGTTCCGATGGTCGTCCCGGGCGCTGTCGGGTAGTCGCCACTGATGGTCGATTGGCCGGGGATTCCGGACGAGCCCGTGGTGTGATGTCGGCTGTCCGGGAGGGAGTGACAGGAGAGACAGATCACGGGCTGGATCGTCTCGAGGAGATTCTCGGTAACGGCGCCGTGAGGGTTATGGCAGGTCATGCAGTCCTCGACGACCGGCGGGTGCTCGAATACCCAGGGGCCCATGTAGTCCTGGTGGCAGGTCGCACAACGCTCGTTGCGATCACCGAACGAGACGCGCCGGTCTTCGTGAGCGTTGTGGCAGCTGGTGCATCCCAGCGCCCCCTCGGCCACGGGATGGTGCGAAGGAAACTTCAGGCGCGACGCCACGTCCCGGTGGCACTCGACGCAGAGGGCGGACTCGAGATCGATGCGTGGGAGGGCGACCTGCTCGAAGGGCCGGAGCTCGCTCTCCTCACCGCTGTGGGGATTGTGGCAGTCGGAGCAGTACAACCCAGCGCGGGCGTGCTCGCTGGTCCCCCACTCCATGTGCTCGGCCACGCCCTCCGTGTGACACGCGAGACAGTCGTCGTTACCCGGGAAGCGGATGAGCTGAGTGTCGCCACTCGCGGCGTGAAGGCTTCCCGGTCCATGGCAGCTCTCGCAGTCCGCGTGGAAGGGAGCCGGAGACTCTTGTCCATGCACCTGCTCGTGACAGGCCGCGCAGACAGGAGCACCGATGGGTTCCGCGTTTGCGACGTCGGCCGTGCGGCGGGGCCCCAGCGGGGTCCAGACCACGCTGACGCAGGCCACGAGGGCCGCTACGAACGACCCTACGCAGAGTGTGGCAATCCTCGTTCGCTTGGAGGCTGTCAAGCTGTTCATCGTGACATCGCCCTTCTCGCCGCTGCGTCCCACGGGACTGCAAACTCCGCTGCAACGCGTACTACGGCATCCGGGTCGATCTGGTGACTGGAGAAAAAGTGCAGCCGGCACCCGCCGACCGGCCTGCAGAGGCGACGCCGCGGACGCTCCCCCACGACATTCGAAGTCACAGGGCGACGCCGCTCCCGTAGTACAGGGCCACAAGAGACCGGTAGACCGAGGAGAACATGGTGGGACTCAGTCGGCGCGTTTCGAGCGTGCTCATCCTGGCAGCAACCGGCGCGCTGGCCTGCGCGCCGTGGGCTCCGGCAAGCCAGTCTGTTGCGAGACGCGAAGGGTCGGCATATCGCGTCGCAGTGGCCTCGGTGACGCTTGCGCCCGAGGTGGAGAGGCGGTCCGCCATCGACCCGGCGCGCTACGCTGAGGCCGCCGTACACGTCGGCCACTATCTCGCTGAGGCCCTGATGGAACGAGGGGTCGACGTGGTGCCCGCCAAGGATACGCGCGGCACCCTCGCCAATCTCACGCGGTCCTCCGACCTACACCGTGATGCGGCCCGGCTCGCCCGCGTTGCCGCGGAACGTCTCGGCGTCGATGCGCTCCTGGTGGTCGAGGTCACGCACTGGTCGCCGAGGAACGCGCTGACACGGCCCCAACGGGCGGCCGGAGTCGGCTTCCGGGCCACCCTACACGGAGGTTCGGAGGGGCTTCTTCTGTGGTCGGGGCAGTTCTCGGAGCAACAGGTCCCATTCTTCGAGAGCCCGTGGCGCGCCCTTCGCTACCCCGGAGGCGGCACGCGTTGGCTCTCCGTCACTGAACTCGCGCGTTGGGGGTCTAGGCAGCTTGCCGCGCAGATTCCCATCGCCGTTTCTCGGCTCCGCCATGGGACGCAACTGCATACTGGATCGTCAGATGGATTGCGTGAAGAAGGAAGCAGGAGCCAATGAATTCAAGTCACCTCCAGATTGTTGTGCCGACGTTGACGGCGAGCCTCACGCCTTACCTTGGTTTGCTGCTCGTCATTTCATTGCGCATGCACGGCTCCGCGGCGGAGGCCGCTGTTCCTTCGCCATGGATCCTCAGCGGGCTCTTCGTACTTGGCGTGGTCGTCCCGTGCGCCGGAGTGATCTGGACGCTGCGCTGGATCCTGAGCGGACGGCTCCGATTCCAACTATCCGCTTTGCTGGAGGCCTATGGCGCCCTGATCGTGCTTTTCGCGAGCAGCTACGCGATCGCGCAGGCGAGTAGCACCGAGGCGAGCTTCGTCGGGCTGCCGCTCCTCTGGTCGGCCGATCCGGTGACGCTTGGTGTGCACATCGAGCGTCTGCATGACCTATTCTTCGAGTCCCTCTATCTCAGCGTCATGACGATCACGACGGTGGGCTATGGCGATCTAGCGCCGATCTCCAGGCTTGGGAAGGTCGTGGCGGCTGCGGAAGGGCTCGCGGGAATCGGGTTCATCGGCATTGCACTCGGGCACTACTTCTCAGTCTGTCTCCACGGGCGGCCGTCGCGCGGCTAGAAAGGGCCGCGGGGTCATCGCCAAGGTCTGCCGCCGACGCATACCGGACGAAGAGTTGGCCGGCTGGGGTCGCGTCCTAGCGACCTTGGGCTGCTGCCTCGTCGCTGATCCCAAGCGCTTGCGCCACGTGCGTGGCGAATACCTTCTCCCACTCCGTGGCGACTCCGTCGGCATCTACGATCGCCCACAGGAGTCGAACGATCTCCTGCCGCTGAGTCTCGTCGTAGCGATCCATGATCACCTGGGTGACGTCCGCGAGGCGGACCGTAGGGGGCCGGATCTCTTCGGAACGCTCGAGCAGCTGGAGCACCTCGGGTCTAGCCAGTCCGAACGCGCGCTCTAGCCCCTGGACGATCAAGCGGTGTTCCCGCCAGACGAATTCCTCATCTCCGTGAGCGGCCTCGAGAAGCAGGAGTGCGGTCGCAGCTTGGATCTCGTTGTCCGCGAGCGCGCCGCTCCGATCCTTCGACAGGATGTGCTCCGGGTGCAGGAACTTCTGAAGCTCATCGAGAAGGCGCATGACATGAACCTCACTGATGGAGTGATTACTCGCTCTGCCTCGCCTCGTCCTTGTGGAGGTCGGCGAGTGCCTCGTATTCCTTGGCCGTGCTGGCGTAGCTCTCGGCGATTTTCTTGCAGTGGCGCTCCATACGCTGCCGGTTGTGCAGCTTGCCTATTCGGTAGGAGCTTCCCATCTTCTCGTGGTGGCGTACGTGTCCGCGCGCTTCTTCCGCCAACGAGCGGTAGTGCCGTTCCAGGTCCGCGTGCTCCTCCGGCGTCTCCGCCTTCTCGACTGCGAACTGCTCGACCGACCGGGAGTCGCTCCCCGCGAGTGCGAAGGCCGGCACCAGGGCCACGGCCCCCACGAACAGGGCTAGTGCGATAACGGTTCTCATCTGTCATCTCCTTGCTTGCGCTTGTGCCCGATACGCTCCGTGCGACCGCCACCTTCGCGCCTGCCATGTAGTACGGCCTCGCGCGCTCGGAGGTGACCCGATCGCGATCGGGTCTCGGGGCGCGTCGCTCAGGAGCGCCAGAGCCTGCGGAGCATCACGGGGCCGACCAGTGTGGTGGCAGTGATCACCAACGTCAGTGCGGAGAACAGGTCGGGCCTCAGGACACCTTCGCTCAGGCCCACCTGTGCAAAGATGAGCCCGACCTCACCTCGCGGCACGAGGGCGCTGCCGACCGCCAAGACTGGAACGTCGAGGTTGCGAATCGCGAGCGGTGCCAGCAGCTTCCCGAGGATGGCGGCACTGAAGAGAAGCGCGGCCAATCCCACAGTGGTGCGACCGGCAGGCGTTCCCATCGCGAACGTCTCCAGGGCGATCGAGCTTCCGACGAGTACGAAGAAGATCGGCGTGAATAGTTCGATCACGGCTTCGAGCTTCGTCTCGAGCCATGCGCGCTCCGGGTGCCGGACCAGCGCGAGCCCGGCGGCGTAGGCGCCGATGATCATCTCCATCCCTGCGGCCTTGGCTGCGGCCGCCGTCAGCAGAAGAGCGCCGAAGACGAGCGGAAGGATGATGCTCTGCGAACGAGTCCAGCGGGCAAGACGGTCCGACGCTCGGGCCAAGGGCGGCCCCAGCCAGAGCGCTGCCGTCAGGAACCCCACGGCCTGGGCGACCGCGATCCCGACCTCGATCCCGGCGCTGCCCGGTGCCGCGCCAACCCCGATCAGTGCGGCCAGTAGAACGAGACCGAGCACGTCGTCGATGACGGCCGCTGCCAGGATCAGCGCGGCGGCCCGGGTGCCACCAGCTCGGAGTTCTTCGAGCACCGAGGCGGTCACCCCGATACTCGTGGCAGTAAGGGTTGCGCCGATGAAGAGAGCGGGAAGCAGGGCGACCCCGAAGGCTGAAGCCCCCAACACCCCCAGCACAAAGGGCAGCAGCATTCCGACCCCTGCGAGGATCACCGCCGACCCTGCCACACGCCGGACCTGGTCGAGGTCGGTCTCGAGCCCCACGCGGAAGAGCAGCACGCAGAGCCCGATCTGTGCGAGCCCCGACAGGGCATCGCCGTTCCCATCGGACCCCGGGATCTCGAGCAGGCCGAGTAGAGAAGGGCCTAGCACGACGCCGGCCAGAATCTCTCCGACGACGGCAGGCAATCCCCAACGGCGGGCCGCCACTCCAAACAGCTTGGCGGTGATGAGGACGACGGCGAGGAGCCAGTGCAGCTGCAATTCGGGGTCTCCAGGGCGGTCGATCGCCACCTTACCGTTCCGCGAGCGCAGAACCTGCACCATTGCGTCCCCGCGGCGAGGAATGGGTCAGAAAGCCACGCCGGTCATTGGCTTATGCCAAACTGACGCACCTACGAACGCCCTGCGCTCGCGGGCGCGGGCTACACACAGCGGCACGCAATGTGCATCGCCGTTTTCTCGTCACCGTTCGCGAGAGGAGGTCGTATGTCAGATACAGCACGATTCGCGCAGCAGAGGGATCTGTCAGATGAAACGCTCATGGCGCACTACGGCGACGGCGACGGCGACGCGTTCGACGAACTGTTTCGGCGCTACGAACCACGGGCCTACGCCTTCTTCCTCAAACGAACCGGATCTTCCGAGCGCGCCGAGGATCTCTACCAGGAGTTGTTCCTGCGCATCCATCGGGCGCGGGATCGATATGACTCCGATCGGCCTTTCACCCCCTGGTTCTTCCAGATCGCGAACCGGCTACTCGTCGATGACCACCGACGTGCCTTTCGCCACCATGAGTTCTCGATCGAGGACCGTGAGCCGAGGGCTGAGCAACGCAACGCTGAGGGGGAAGTGGCGGATCGCGAACAGTCGATGCAACTGCTGCAATTCCTCTCGAACGAAGAGCGTTACGTTCTGCTCGCCGCCAAGGTCGATGGAGTCGGATACGCGGAGGTTGCAAACCATCTTGGCAAGTCCGTCGATGCCGTCAAGAAGACAGCCTCCCGTGCGATCCGAAGGCTGCGTGCGTCGGTGGGACCAGATGGAGCCTTCGGGCTCCCGGTTGGATAGCCGTCCCGTTCAGACCGGGCCGTGACCGAGGTAGGTTCGCGAATGGAGAAGGACAGCCGCCGGTCCGAGGTTCGAGACGGTGTCCGTTCGGGCATCCTCTCGGCGATCAGGAGCGATGTCGAACTCCGGGGCGGTCGCACGGCTCGGCTGCTGGTTGCGGCAGGAGTCGCGGGCGTCGTTGGTGCGATCGGCGTCACGCTGCTGCTCTCGGGACACCCCTTTGATCACCACCCACCGTGGCATGTCACGGTCTTCAGTATGGTATGGGCCGGATTGCTGGTCGTGAGCTTCGCGATTGCGTTTCTCGGAGTGCGTACGCCTTCGCTACCCCTCTCGCATTCCGCCTCTGTGGCACTCCTGGGTCTCGGGATTGCTGGAATATGCGGGGCCGCGTGCGCGGACCAGCACTTTCTGAACTGGTGGACCGCAACCGATCTGGGGAGGCGGATCTTCGACGTCGCCGGCCTACCCGCGAGTGCGTTCTGCTTCGGTCTGGTCGCGACGCTCTTGATCGGCGCGGCTTCCGTATTTTTGGTGCTGGGCGTCGGGCGCGGTCAGTTGGCCCGGCCGATGATTCCCGCAGCGGCGATGTTCCTCCTGCTGTTGCCCGGCGTAGCTCTCCAATCGGTAGACAACTCAGTCTGGGTCTTCGCTGCTTGGATCGCCGGGACGGCTGCCGGCGGCTACCTGGGTGTCACCAGCGCCATCCAGGCTCGGGCGTTTTTCTCCGGAACCTGATCCCGGCTCAGTTCGTGCCGAGTCGTCTCGGTAGCGGTCACGATCCCGCCACTCTTCCGTAAACCATTGCTAGGGACTGCGATGGAGGGGTGACTTGTCGAATCGATTTGAGCGATGGGCCTGGTGTGCCGGGCTCCTCGGGGCTCTTGCGCTCGTTACACCGGCTGAGGGTTGGGCGGACGATCTCTCCGACCTCAAGGCACTCGTTGTTGATCAGAGCGACCAGATTCGGGCGCTGCAAGATCAGGTTCGAAAGCTCGAGGACCAATCCGATTCCACGATCAGGCCCGGCGTGGATGCGGTTGACCAGCGCATCGTCGACTTCGAGAACCACCCCAGCTCGAAACTATTCATCAGCGGCTACGGAGCAGCGGGCTACAACGATCCAGACCGGGGAGATGGCTCGTTCGGAATGCTGTTCGTGCCGATCTTCCACTATCAACTGAGCGAACGCCTCCACCTCACCGGTGAGGTGGAGTTCGATCTGCGTGGCTCTGAGTCCGCCGTTGAGGTCGAATACGCCCAGATCGATTTCCTGGTGAACGACTACCTGACCGTCACGGCCGGGAAGTTCCTGCTGCCGTTCAACGCGTTCAGCGAACGGATCCATCCCGCCTGGATCAACAAGCTGCCATCCCTTCCGCCGATCTATGGCACCCATGGCGGCAGTGGCGGCAGTGGCGGCATCATCCCCGTACTGAGCGATACCGGTGTGCAATTCCGCGGCGGAGCGAGGCTCCCCTGGCTTCTGGCGGGTGAGGAGCCCCGGATCAACTATTCGTTCTACGTCACGAACGGGCCCAGGATCGAACCGGAATCGGAAGTCGCCGAGCGGTTCGAAGGGCTCGCCGAGTTCCTCGAGGACGACGGCGCGATCATGTCCGCAGATGATCTCCTGGACGCTCTCGAACTCGGACACGGAGGAGGCACCGAGATCGAGTTCGGGGAGACGCTCTCCGACAACAACAGCAACAAGGCGATGGGTGGTCGAATCGGCCTGCTGCCGATTCATTCGCTCGAGATCGGCGGCTCCTTCATGCGGGGCGGATTCGACGACGCAGGCGATCTGGACTTCCGCATGTTCGGGTTCGACGCCGGCTACAAGATCGGGCCACTCGATCTTCGCGGAGAGTACATCAGCCTGGAGTTCGATCGGGAGAGCGGTGGAACGGAAAGTCTCGATGGTTTCTATGCGCAGGCCGCACTGAAGCTCCGAGACACGCTGGCCTACCTTGACGTTCCTGGCAGCAGTTTCGTGGACCGCACGGAGCTGGTACTCCGCTACGGCCAGGTCGACGGCGCGACCGACTACGAGGAGTGGACGCCCGGCCTCGTCTACTGGATCCGCCCCTCGGTTCCCCTGAAGCTGGCCTACTCGTTCCGGAACGGCCGCGGGAGCGCTGACGAGTTGCAGCTCCAGCTGGCCTTCGGCTTCTGATGAGGGCTCCCATCGTGCTGCGACATGTGATCTGGATTTCGTTCGCGCTCGCGACCGGCTGCGCGAGCGCTACGACCACGTCCGAGCCAACGAAGATCGATGGCGCCGCGGTCTACGCGAACAACTGCAACCGTTGCCACGAGTACCGGTCACCGACCGAATTCAATGGACCTCAGTGGTCGATCATCACGACCCACATGCGCGTCGTCGGTGGCATTCCGGCGGACGAGTCTCGTGCCGTCTACGAGTTCCTCAAGGCTCAGCACCACCCTCCGTATGTCGCGCCTGCTGGCCTTTCTCCGGCATCCTCGTTGGGGGATTCTGAGTCGGGTCGAACGTTGGTGCAGCAACGCGGTTGTCTCGGATGTCACGTTGCAGAGGGGCAGGGTGGGACGATGGGTCCGCCGTTGGACGGCGTTTCAGACCGACGCACAGAGACTTTCGTGCTCGGGCAACTGCGCAATCCCCAGGCCAACGACCCCGCAAGTCTGATGCCCAACCTGGGTCTCGCGCCCGACGAGGTCGAGGCGATCTGGACCTACTTGAAGACCCTCGATCGCCAAGCGGGTCCCTGATGCACCCGGCTTGCGAGAAGGAGATTGATGAGCTGCCACAGACGCAAACTGGCACACGCCAGCCTCCTGAGCGTGCTGATCCTTGGGGCGGCCTCCGGTTGCGCGACGCCAGGGAGCCGGCCGGACGACATGAGTGCCAGTGCCCACGCGGCAAGCGCGGACGAAGCAGCGAAGCGCGCTACCGGGCATCGGGAGTCGTACGACCCCGAGGCTCGTGAAGTCCGTACCAGGCTGCGCAGCTACGGTGCGTACGGCTACGACCTCTACGGCCTTTCGTATGGGTACGGCGGCTACAGCGACCTGTACTGGGAGGTGGAAGTCTACAACCCTACGCGGCGTCATCTCGCGCGGGCGAAGCGAGAAGAGAAACACGCGACCGATCACAGAGCTGCGGCCGAGGTGCTGGAGCGCTTCGAGGCGGGCCAGTGCAGCGCCTTCCCGCCCGAGACGCGCGCGGCGAGTCCTTTGTTGGGGCAGGTGGAAGACGTAGCCGACGTGTACGGCGGGGTACGACTCCGCTTCGCGCCAGATGTCGACATGAACGCCGCAGTGGCACACGTGCGTTGCCATCTGGCGTTCGCACGAACGAGGGCGCGAATAGGGATGGACGAATGTCCCCTGTACGTCGGCGGGGTTGACGTGGAACGCCTCCCGCGAAGCCGGTCGATCGAACTGAGTGTTGCAGACCCGGAAGCGCTGGAAGAACTCAAACGCCGGGCGCATACGATGCTCGGCGAGGGTCCACCAGAGGCCGGCATCGGTTCGCCCTGAGGTTGGCGTCTCGACCCGAAGCTTGTGCAACTTACCCCTAGGGGGTATAACCCCAGCGTCCGACTGAATTTCAGAGGCCCGTCGGGGTCTCAAGAGTCAAGGCTGTTGCGCCGATCGAAAGGCCCACCGCGTGGTGGCGGACCGAGTCGGTCCGGGGTGAATCAGAGAGTCATGCGAATCCGAACGCTCATCATGATCGCATTCGTCGCCAGCTGGTCGTTGCCCGCTGGCGCGGCGGCATGTCATGAGCATTCAGCGGATCGGCCGACGGGTTCGCACGCAATGGCAGCAGGCCACGAGCACTCGACCAGCAAACCTGGCTCTGCGGCCCACGAGCACTCCTCTGGCCCGGAATCCGGCACCAATACGCCCTCTGGGAACCACCACCACGACGGCTCGAGCTGCTGCAGCGGCGAGCCCAGCTCGCCGGCAGTCCTGATCTCCATATCCAGCGGGCCGCCCCGTTCCACCGCTCTACCGCCTGTACTTGCCAGCGTTGTCGTTGCCTCGGCCCCGGCAATGGCTCTCCCCAACGTGGCGCAGGTCCGTCTCCGTCAACCGTCGCTAGTTCCATACGCGACCACACGGCGGCCGCTCCAGGTCTGATCACCCCAGGTTCGACGCCCGACGGGCGTTCCCCGGATTTTCCGGGGTCTTCATGAACCTGGAGGTGACATGCGATCGCTACTTCTCGTTGCCATTGCGGCGGCGTTGACCTTGGGGGCCTCGGCCGCCGCGAGGTCCCAGACAACATCCGAATCTCTTTCCGCAGACGACGCGGTTCGCGAGGCGCTTGCCGCGAACCGCGATCTCGAGACTGCGCGTTTCTCGATCGACCTGGCCAAGGGGGCATTGCTCCAGGCCGGTCGACTGACGAACCCGGAGCTCGAGATCAGCTACGCGGACGATTTCGCCTTCAACGCCGAAGGCGAGCGAGCCGGATCGATCGGCTTTGCCCAGAGCTTCCCGGTGACGGCCCGGCTTGCACGCGAAAAGGATGTCGCGCGCAAGGACGTCGAGATCGCCGAGTCCGAAGTCCGCGACTTTGTCCGCAGCCTGATCGCCGAGGTCCAGCGAGCGTTCTACTCGGTGCGAGCGGTCGACGAGCGACTTGGCGTCAATCGACAACTGATCGCGTCGATCCTCGAAGTCGAGCAGGCGACGGCGCGGCGGCTGAAAGCGGCCGAGGTGTCTTCCGCCGAGGTCAGTCTCCTCAGGATCGAGCGTCTGCGTCTGGAGCAGGATGCCCTCCGCCTGAGCCGCGAGCGCGAGGTCGCATCGGGCGCCTTGGCGCGGCTCCTCGGTCGAAGCCCGTCCTCGCTAGAGACGCCGGTCGGTCCGCTCGACCCCGGCCCGCTCGCCTCGACGACCGCCAGGCCCGGCGGAGTCGGGGCCACCTCGGACCGACCCGACCTCGAGGCCGCGACTCGAGGAATCGCACGCGCCCAGGCTGACCGTTCCCTCGCGAGCTCGGAGGTCTGGGAGGATTGGACCCTGGGCCTCGGCTTCGAGCGCGACCGCGGCGTCTTCGATGAATCGCCGATCGGGGTCAAGCGCGATTCGTTTCTGGCGCTAGGCGTCACCATTCCGCTCCCACTCTGGAACCGTCAGCAGGGCCGCATCGCGGCGGCCGATACCGAGTTGCGACGATCGCGGCGATCTCGCGATGCGCTCGTCCTGCGAATCGAGGAAGAGATCCACGTCGCCAAGGCGCAGGTTCGGATGCTGCGCTCGAGTGTGGATGCCTATGCCGAGGAGATCCTTCCCGAGGCGACTCGAGCCCGGGAACTCTTCGAGCGCGGATACCGACAGGGTCTCGTAGGCATCGCGGAGCTGCTTCAAGCGCAACGTCAGTACAACGAGAGCCGCGCCTTCCATTTCGAGTTGCTAGGCGACCTGCGCCAGGCGGCGATCGAACTCGAAGCCGCGGCGGGGACCAGCCCCCATTTGAATCCATCAAGCAGCCCTGGAGGCACGCGATGAAACCGGTCTTCATTCTACTGGCATTGAGCCTTTCCCTTTCCAGCTCCGCGCTCGCTCATGGCGACGAGGAGCATGAAGCGGCCCCGGGAACCGAGGGCGCGGGAGCGAGCACCGGGCCCATCGAGGTTTCCGAGGTGGCGCAGCGCAACCTTGGGCTGACCGTCGAGGAGGCCGAACTCCGGCCGGTCGAGACCACGCTGCGCGTGATCGGCGAGATCCAGGCAGATCCGGAGCGTTCCGGAACCGTTTCGAGCCGCATCGCCGGGCGTGTTACCGCCGTCTACGCCCAGGAGGGCGAGCAGGTCGAGAAGGGCAAGCGGCTCGTCGAAGTCGAGAGCCTCCAGCTCGGCGATCCGCCGCCGCGTGCCCGCTACGCGTCCCCGGTCAGCGGAGTCGTGACCGACCGCCATGTGGTCGTTGGGGATGACGTGGAGCCGAACCGCCACTTGTTCGAAGTCGCAGATCTCGCGGAGGTACTCGCGATCGGCCGGGTCTTCGAGGGCCAGATCGGCGGCGTTTCCGTTGGCCAGCAGGTGAGGCTGCGCGTGCCGAGCTACCCGGAGGAAGTCTTCGAGGGTGTGGTCGAGCGTCTCGGTGGCAAGCTCGACGCGCGGAGCCGGTCGCTCGCGGTCTACGTGCGCGTGGCCAACGCGACCGGAAAGTTGCGACCACACATGCGCGCCACACTGAGCCTCGTCACCGGGGGCGCGGACCTGGCGTTGGCGATCCCGAAGGGCGCGCTGCTCGGCGAGGCCGGGCAACTCTACGCGTTCGTCCAGGACGAGGACCGTCCGATTCGCTTCGAGCGACGCCCCCTCGTGACGGGCGCGTCGAATGACCGCTTCGTCGAAGTGATCGACGGACTCTATCCCGGCGAGCGTGTCGTCGTGGAGGGGAACTATTCGCTCCAGTATCTGACGCCGGTTGCAGAAGAACCGGAAGATGAGGACGAGGGCACCGCTCCGGTCGGTAGCGGGGAGGAACACGCTCATTCAGGGAATCCGGCATGGGCGATGGCGCCGTGGGCACTCGGCGCGATCGGCGTAGCCGCGATCGCCATCTTCGTCCTACGCGCTCGTTCCAGCCGCGCGCGTGAGGCTCGCTAGCCATGCTGACTCGCCTGATCGAATTCTCGCTGCGCAACCGTCTGTTCGTGGTCGCAGCATCGCTGTTGGTCTTCGTCTACGGGATCATCGTGATTCGCGAGCTTCCGGTCGACGTGTTTCCGGATTTGAATCGCCCGCTCGTCACCGTACTGACCGAGGCACCAGGACTGGCTCCCGAAGAGGTCGAGACACTCGTTACCTGGCCGCTCGAGACGGCCGTGAACGGAGCGCCCGGTGTCATGCGAGTGCGCTCGAACTCGGGGATCGGGCTCTCGATCCTGTTCGTCGAGTTCGACTGGGGCATGGACATCTACCGTGCGCGCCAGCTCGTGCAGGAGCGTCTGCAACTGGCCGCCGAGAAGCTCCCCGAGGAGATCGCACCCGTGATGGGCCCGATCTCCTCGATCATGGGAGAGGTCTTGCTGATCGGCGTGTCGAGCCCGGACGGCAGCACCGTGCCGCTCGAGCTTCGGACCATCGCGGATTGGGAGATTCGCCAGCGCTTGCTCACGATCCCGGGCGTCGCCCAGGTGATCCCGATCGGCGGAGGCGTCAAGCAGTACCAGGTCCTGGCGGACCCGGAACGCATGGCGGCCTACGAGGTGAGTCTCGAAGAAGTGATGAACGCGGGCGCGCGCTCGCAGATCAATACGCCGGGAGGCTTTCTGAACGAGGCGCATCGAGAGGCGCTGGTCCGGAACATCGCGCGCACCGCCGACCTCGAGGCCATTCGTGCCACCGTCGTCGAGACGCGAGATGAAGTTCCGGTGCGGCTCGGGGATGTCGCCGACGTCCTCATCGGCCATCAGATCATGCGCGGCGACGCGGGCGTGGACGGGCAGGCAGCCGTGATCGTGTCCGTCCAGAAGCAGCCGGGTGTCGACACGATCGAGCTCACGGAGAAGGTCAAGGAAGCGCTCGCCGAGATCGAGCACGGTCTGCCCGAAGGGGTGGAACTCACGCTGCTATTTCAGCAGGCGCGCTTCATCGATGCAGCCATCGCGAACGTGGAGGAAGCGATCCGCGACGGTGCCATCATGGTCGTGATCATCCTGTTCTTGTTCCTCCTGAACGTGCGGACGACCTTGATCACGCTGACGGCGATTCCCCTCTCCTTCGTCGCCACCGCGATCTTCTTCCGCTTCGCAGATATCTCGATCAACACGATGACGCTCGGTGGCCTGGCCGTTGCCATCGGGATGGTGGTGGACGACGCGATCGTCGATGTCGAGAACGTGTTCCGGCGGCTGCGCGAGAACCGGCACCTGGCCGCTCCCCGGCCCGTCCTGCGCGTGATTGCCGAGGCTTCGGCCGAGGTCCGGAACTCGATCCTGTTCGCCACGCTCCTGATCATTCTGGTCTTCATCCCGCTCTTCGGGCTCGCCGGGATAGAAGGACGTCTGTTCGCGCCGATCGGTGTGGCCACGATCGTGGCGATGGTCGCATCGTTCATCGTCTCGCTCACGGTGATCCCGGCGCTCTGCTCGTACCTGCTCCCCCACATGAAACGAATGGACTCGGAGGAAGACGGCTGGGTCGTTCGCCACCTCAAGAATCTCGATCAGCGCTTCTTGCTGGGCCCCGCGCTTGCGCATCCGCTCGCGGCTCTGGGGATCGCGGCATTGCTGGTGGTCGGCTCCTTTTCGCTCTATCCGATCATGGGCAAGGAGTTCCTGCCCGAGTTCAACGAGGGAACGGCGACGATCAACGTATTGGTCGCACCGGGGACTGCGCTCGAAGAGTCGAATCGCACCGGAGCGATCGCCGAACGGTTGTTGCTCTCGATCCCCGAGATCGAGAACACGGGTCGCCGGACGGGCCGCGCCGAACTCGATGAGCACGCCGAGGGCGTCCACTACTCCGAGATCGACGTGGATCTCCTCCCCTCCGAGCGCAGCCGCGAGGAGATCCTCGAAGACATCCGGGGGAAGCTCTCGGAGATTCCTGGCACTGCGCTGAACGTGGGGCAGCCGATCTCCCACCGGCTCGACCACCTGCTGTCGGGGGTGCGTGCCCAGGTGGCCGTGAAGCTCTTCGGAGATGATCTCGGCCTGCTGCGCGCCAAGGCCGCCGAGATCCAGGAGACGCTCGGGCGGGTCCCCGGCGTCGTGGACCTCCAGATCGAGAAGCAGGTCTTGATCCCGCAGGTGCGTATCGAACTCGACCGGGAACGAGCCCAGCTGTATGGCGTGCAGGTCGGCGACATGGCGGAGCTGCTGGAGACCGCGTTGAATGGTCGCGTCGTGGGTCAGGTGCTCGATGGGCAACGGACCTATGACGTCTACGTCTGGTATCACGAACCCTACCGCGGAAATGTCCAGGCAGTTCGTGAGATGCTCGTGGATACGCCTTCCGGCGAGAAGGTTCCCCTGGCTCTGCTTGCCGACATTCGCGAGGCCAAGGGACCCAACATCATCAACCGCGAGAACGTTCGCCGGCGCATCGTCGTCTCGGCCAATGTCTCGGGGCGGGATCTGGGTTCGACGGTCGCGGACATGCAGGCGGCCGTCGGCGGCATCGATCTCCCGCCGGGCTACTCAGTGAGCTTCCAGGGGCAGTTCGAGAGCCAGCAAGAGGCGACCCGCCTGATCGCCCTCCTGAGTCTGTTCACCTTGGCCACGATGTTCCTGCTGCTCTACACGCACTTCCGCAGTGCCATGATCGTGGGCCAGATCCTCTTGAACATTCCGCTCGCGTTCATCGGCGGGCTTGCACTCACATACGCCATGGTAGGAACGGTGTCCGTCGCGACGCTCGTAGGCCTCATCACGCTCGCAGGGATCGCGTCGCGCAACACGATCATGATGATCTCGCACTACCTGCACCTGATGGAGCACGAGGGCGAGCGCTTCGATCAGCAGATGATCGTGCGCGGATCGCTCGAGCGGTTGGTGCCTGTGACGATGACCGCGCTGGTGGCGGGGCTGGCACTGATCCCACTCGTCCTCTCAGCAGGCGAGCCCGGCAAGGAGATTCTCTATCCGGTCGCGGTAGTGATCCTCGGGGGCCTGTTGAGTTCGACGTTGCTGGACATGGCGGTGACGCCTGCAGTCTTCCTGCGATTTGGCCGACGTGCGGCGGAGCAATACCTGGCTCGCGAAAGCGGCGACCCGCTCGATGCCATCCCCGGGGTTGCCGCAGCGGTTGCGGTTCCGAACGAGACGTCGCGGTAGGTCACCGCGGCAGAGATAGACAATCGAAACGAGGAGAAGCGAAATGTCGAAGAGAATTCTGGTGGGGGTCCTCGCGGGGGCCGTCCTGCTTGCGCTGCCGGTGGTCGGGAGCGCGGACGCTGGCCACGGAAAGAAGATGGAGAGTGCTCCCCGAGCCGGCGGCCACGGAGACCATGACGGTCACGGGATGTCGACTCCGGCGAATTCGGGAGTGAGGGGCGCCTGGAGCGCTCTGATGGCCGCGCGGGACGGAATCAGCGCAGACCTCGAGGCGGGTGCGCTGAACGATATCCACGCAAAGTCCGGGCCGCTTCCGGAACTGGTGGCGGGCTTGCTGGCGCAGTCAGGCGATCTCGAAACGAGCAAGCGCACCCGCGTCGAAGGGGCGGCGAAGCAGGTGAGCCGCGTCGCAGACGCGCTCCACGTCGCCGCGGACCGCGGCGATGCGGAGCGGACACGGAAGGAACTCGAGCGGCTCGACGGACTGCTCCAGCTGATTCGTGCCCAGTACGAGGACGGCGCCCTCGATGGGGGTATGTCCGGCCATGAGGGTCACTCGGCTGCCCCGTCGAACGACCACGGAGCTCACGCGCACATGGATCGACCGGTCGGCGTCGTGGATGCCGCCTCTCAGGCAACGTTGCGGGTCGAGGTACTCGATCCGTTTCGTTTCCAGCCGGAGCGGCTCGAGCTTCGAGCAGGAGTTCCCACGCGGATCGAAGTGGTGAACGTCGGTGTGGTCGAGCACTCGCTCGTCGTCAAGACTCCCGACGGTGCGCAAGACTGGGTGCATCTCCACGTCGCGCCCGGCGTGACCGAGGCGGCCACGTATCAGCTCGATGAGCCCGGAACCTACCCGGTAGTCTGCTCGGTCCCTGGCCACACCGAAGGCGGGATGATCGGAGAGCTGATCGTACTGGCGAGCCAGGACGGGGAGCATTCGCGCCATTGATGGAGCAGGTGATTCGTCGG
>JAJDAP010000033.1 GCA_029261795.1 Deltaproteobacteria bacterium | reverse complement strand
GCGGAAGAACCCCGGACCGAGCCCGGTGCGCAGATTTTCGGTCCAATCAAGGCGCGGAGCCGCCGCTGGGGCGAGCCCCAGCAAGGCTTCGCAACGCAGAGTGGGCCGGAAAGATGCGTACCCGGCGACGGGAGTGGGTTTTTCCGCAGCCTGCTAGTACGCGTCGCCGAGCGGATCGAGGACGATCGCCTTCGGCAGCGTCGGGCAACGCTCGATGCAGAGGCCGCAGCCGACACACTGCGCCGGATCCAGGACCGGGCGCCAGTTCTGTAGTCGCAGGGCCACCGCATCGGAAGGACATGCCGAGATGCAGGCGCCACACTCGGGGCCGTTCCAGGCGATGCACTGCTCCTCGACGATCCGTGCCTGGCCTAGTCTCCACGTCGTCGTCGCCGGAACCGTGAGTGCCGGCTCTGGACACGCTGCCGCACAGGGAAAGCCTTCGCACTGGTGGCACGCGCGATTCTCCGGAACCATGACCGGTGTTCCCGCCAGGGCTTCCGTGTCCACGCCGAAATGATGGATCGCGTCATGCGGGCAGGCCTCGGCGCATGCGCCACAGCGGGTGCAGTCCACCAGGAACGCGGCCTCCGACTCTGCGCCCGGTGGGCGCCGCTTCGGAGGGAAGCGCTGGTCGACTTCTCGCTGGGCGGCGTCGGCCACGACGCTGACCGCTTTGCGCGTCACTTCCGTCAACCATGCCCTGCGCGATAGCACCTCGCTCACATTCGCCCCATCCGCATGTTCATGTCGAGGTGCGTGAGCCAGAGACCGCCGACCGATACCAGCACCATCACCACGAGCAGCGGCACGAGGGCACGGCGAGCTGCGCTCCGGTCGGGAATGATCGAATGGCCGATCCGATGGGCGACGACGACGCCGAGCACGTGGCCGAACACGATGAGACCCAGCTGGGAGAACCACAGCGTGGTGTCCGACAGGAGCGGGCCGACCGCGAGCGCCTTCGTTCCCAGCCAGTCGGCCCCCACGCCGAGCGGGTCGCTCAGCTGGGGAACGATGTGCCCGGCCTCACGTCCGAGATGCATCAGGTTGTGAGCGAGGTGATAGAAGAGCGCGATCGGTAGCAGCGAGAGCGCCTGCCGGGTGAACAACTCGCGGCTGCTCACGCCGCCGGCTGCCCCACCGTTCGCCCAGCGGGCCCCGAGCGCGCAGCTACTCGCATACAAGGTGACCGGGATCGCGACGGCCGCCGTCATTGCGAGCGAGAAGCTCGTGAGCCGCGGTGTTCCGAGCATCTGGGACATCCACTTCAAGATGCTAGGCCGACCCGGCTCGAAGTTCTCCCACAGTCCCGTCATCGACAGGCCGTGGAAGAGCGTGAGCGCGAGAAGGATCACCGCCAGCCAGGCAACGTCGAGGCGCGGAGCCTGGGGTGCCATGACGTCCGCGCCGATCGGTCGGAGATTCAGCGCGACGTTGTGTTTGTCGCAGCTCTTGATGCACTCTGTGCAGGCCGTGCACAGGGTGGCGTCGGTCGTGGTCTTGAGCGAGATCCCCGTCGGGCAGGGGTAACCGCGCTCGTTGCCGTGGAGGCACTCCTCCGTCGTACAGACCTCGCAGGTCTTCGGATTCCGCGCGCGGATCTCGATCGGGCTCACGTTCGAGTAGACGCCACAGATTCGGCCCACCGGACAGAGGTGCGCGCAGAAGCGTTTGCCGTCCCACAGCAACGCGCTTCCGACTGCCGCGGTCGCCATCCCGATCCCCATGTAGGCGGTAGAGCGCGGGTCCGTGGTCACCCCCTTCGCGAGTTCGAGCCAGGTAAGCAACGCGAACAGCGCGATGGCCGGATAGAGATTGGCCAGGAAGTGCGGGAACGGGAGCCCCATCGAGAGCGGCTCGACCCGTGCAGCCAGGCGCAACCGGGAGGTGAGGTTCGCGAGCCCGTCCCACGGGCACACGAAGCACCATGCGGATCCCATGAAGAGCACGGCGAAGATCAGCCCGCCCCACCAGAGCGTCCAGACGGCCGTCGGCACGAAGCCGGCGTTGGGGCTTCCGAACAAGCCGGCGCCGATCAGGAACACCAAGACGGCGACCATGGCGATTTGTGGAACGGCCTGGCTCCAGCGGCTCCGCAGCAGCGCGTAGATGCGCCGGTTGCGGATCAGGTTGCGGTTGCGAGGACGCCGTCGCGGTGCGACGGGCGCCCAGCGCTCACTCGCTACGAACGAGAGCAGCAGGATAGCGGCCACGCCCACGAGCACGAAGGGCAGCGGGATACCGCCCATCACCATGACCATCGTGTCCGCGGATTCGCCGGAGGCCTCGTGGTCCGCGTGTGTCATCGCGGGCGCGCCCGGGCGCTTGGCGGCGTGCTCGTGGTGTCCGCTCGCAACGGGCACCGGCACGGGTTCATGGGCGGCGTGTTGGGCGCCGGCGTCGATGGGGGAAAGCAGGAATGCGCCAGCGAGCAGTGCACCCGTGATCGTGTTGCGGGCACGCTGCCGGGAGCGCGCACGGGGGCGCCCGCGCCGGGAACGCCCGTGCATTGCGAGCCCGAACAGCAGCGCCGCGGGAAGCGTCAGTCCCAGCACCAGGGCCCAGCTGACCCCGTCTCCGGCCAGCTCGACGTGGAACGGCAGCACCACGCGTTCTCCGTCGACCCGGGCGACTAGGTCGTAGTCCCCGCTCCGGGGCATGGTCTCGCGCGTGGAGTAGACGGACTCCTCGTCGACCTGCTTGCGGTCGAACCGGGCGATCACCTCACCGTCCTGTTCGACCGTGAAAGACGCCTGCCCCTCCCAGCCGGCGTTCGCCTCCAGGTCGTAGAGGTAGATGTAGATCTTCACGTCGTTTGGCGTGTCGGAGTTCCGGCGATCGAGGCCCTGGAAGTTGAAGAGGGTGGCACCCATCTCCCAGCGGCCCTGGAGCGTCACGTATTCCTCGCTCGGAACCTGGGCGTAGTTCTCGAAGTAGCCGTAGTGGGGCATGCCTTTGTTGTGGTGCGCGTCGGCGGGAACGGGGAGGCACACCAGCGCCAACACGCCGACCAGGGGAACCAGCAACTGGCGCTGCAATCGGCCGCCGGGACAGGTGGAGACGCAACGCCCGCAGGAGTCGCAGGCCGGAACATGCGATCCGTCGCGCGGGAGCAACGCGTAGGGGCAGCTCTGCTGGCAGACATTGCACCCGCTCGGACACGGAGTCGCATCGGACCGCTTGGCGACGCGGAGCCATGAGAACCGGCCTACCTGCTCGAGCAGGAAGCCGGTCGGGCACAGGCTCTTGCAAAAGAGGCCGGGCGCAAGCAGCACGTCGGCGGCGAGCCAGAAAGCGACGATGCCTAGCAATACGGAAGCCGCCCCGCCGGCGACATACAGATGGATGCCGGCGCCGAGGCTCGCGTACGGAAGCAGCAGCAACCAGACTGCGGCACCGGAGAATGCGCTGGCGAGCAGGCCTCCGACGAGCACCCAGCCGCCGAGCCGCTCTGCCGGACGCCACTCCGGTAGTGGAATCCGGAGGCGCAGCAGGCCCGAGCGAACGCGCTCGCCGAGCTCGAACAACAAGCGGGCCGGGCACAGGTGGCTGCAGTACACCTTGCCGAAAACGAGGGCCAGACCGAGGGGGATCGCCAGGCCGAGCAGCAGAAGCAGCGGCGGCATGGTGCCCTGGGCGCCGAGGGAGGCGACCAGGAGCGGATCCGCCGTCTCCAGTCCGAAGATCCGGCCCGACCAGGGGAACCCCAGAAGTGAGAGGCTCACTTCGAAGGAGTCGCCTAACAAGCTGAGTGCGTCCTCGTACGCCCCGTAGAGAAAGCCCCAGACCGGCCCTTGCATCAGCTCGACCAGCCGCTGCTGGCCGTGGGCCAGCTTGTAGTTCCGCCAGGGGCCGCCGAAGGCCGTGACGACCACGAAGAACAGCACCGAGAGCTGCGTCAGCCGGCGCAGGAACTGGGACGCGTTGGGGCGGGCAACGATCACGTGACCGGCTCCGAGAAGGGGATCACCCGGATCGCCTGGGGCAGGTGCAGACACGCCTGCTCGCAGAGCCCGCAGCCGATGCATTGGTCGGCCCCCTGGAGGATCGGCTTCTCGAACAGACCGATCTTCATCGCCACGCCAGGAAGGGGACAGGCCCGGTAGCAGGCGCCGCAGGTGCGACCGTTATAGCTGTAGCAGAGGCTCTCGTTGAGCCGGGCTGTCCCCATCTTCACGCCGGCCAGGAGCCCTTCGGGTGTGGTCTCGAAGGGAACCAGCGCGCCGGTGGGGCACGCGTCGGCGCACTCTCCGCACACGATGCATCCCCGCGCGCGCGCCTGGATGTAGGGCGTGAACGCCTTCTCCAATCCCTCCTCGAGGCCGTGGAAACGGATGCACCCGTTCGGGCACGCGTCGGCGCAGCGCATGCATCGCACGCACGCGTCAAGGAAGTCCGGTTCCGGCAGCGCTCCGGGAGGCCGCAGTACCAGACCCGCCCGCACGCGGCTCGGCTTTGCGAACAGCGCTCCGAGGCTGGCGAGCAGCGCAGAGAGGCTGATCCCGAGGAAGCTACGCCGGCTCGGCATTTTCGATCTACCCCGACCTGCCGCCTACGAGATCTTCTCGATGCGTCCAGCGAGCTTCTTGAAGTCCGCCTGCCCGCTCACCGGGTCGAAGGCGCGATGGCTCACGCCGTTCACGAGCCAGCGATTCTTCGCAGGATCCGCCGAATCGGCCACCGACAGGTTCCAGGGGCTGAACATGTAGCCGCGCGGCACGGTGTTCCGCGCCGGACGCACCACGGAATCGAGCCCGATCGAGGCGCGCGCTTCGTAGAACCCTCGGCGCGTCACGATGCGGACCCATTCCCCGTCGGCCACGCCGAGATCCGCCGCGTCCTCCGGGTGCATCTCTACGTACATTTCCGGAACCAGTTGTCGGGTGGTGCCGGCCCGAATCGTCTTCGAGGTATGGAAGTGCTCGTAGACGACGCCGAGGCCGATCCAGTAGGGATACTTGTCCTTGGGAATCTCGGCCGCCGCCGTGCCGCGGAACGCTTCGTCAGGGAGCTCGGGTGTGAGACCCTTGTCGCGCGCTGCCTCCAGCACGTCCATGTGGTCGATCAGGTAGTAGCCCTCCTCGGTTCCGGCCCTGGATAGCTCGGCGTTGATGGCTTCGCGCCCTTCGTAGTTCTGCTCGCACAGGTGGATGTGGAGCTTGCCATCGTCGGTGCGGAACTCGCCGTAGGGCTTGTCCTCCCAACCCTCCTGCCCCAGGTAGCGACGCTTCGTGCCACCCGCCTTGGCGATCTCGTAGTTCGGTGCCGGCCACTGGATGCCGCGGTGGTTCCGGATCTGGTCGTAGAGGCCAACGCCATCCTTCTCTTCGACCTCGAGCAACCCGGAGAGGTCGGCGTCGGAGCCCTTGGAGGCGCGCACGAGGTCGCGGAACACTTCCTCCGGATCGTAGAAGCCGTTCTCCTTGCGCTTGTAGGGGAAGATCTTGTCGCCATCGAGGCCGAGGCGATCCGCAATCATCTTCCCCTTGTCGATCACCATGTCCATGTCCGGCCGCGTCCCCTCGATCGGGTTCGCAGTGCCGTCGGTGACGTAGACACGACGTTCGGACTGGATGTAGGTACCTCCGACCCACTCGCCCCAGGTCGCCGCGGGCAGGATCACGTCCGCGTACAAATTGTTGGGTGCGTGGCGATAGATCTCCTGGACGACGTTGAAGGTCTTCGAGAGCGCCGGCCTGACCAGCGTGTTCAGGTCCGGCAGGTCGATGTGCGTGGCGTAGATGAGGAACATGGCCTTCACCTCGCCCTTTAGCGCGCGCTCCATCATCCCCACCGCGTAGCCCGTGTTCTGAAGGCTCTTCACCGCCTCCAGCCGAGCGCGCGGGATGTTCCACATGTCGGCGATGTGGTTGCGCCAGGTTTCGTTGCCCAGCCCCTGGTTGAAGGGGAGACGGCCGGTGAGGCCTCCGGTGAGACGTTCGCCCATCGCGTTGGGCTGGCCCGTCATGGAGAAGGGTCCGCAGCCCGGGCGCCCGATGTTGCCCGAGAGCGCCATCAGGTTGATCAGGCTCACCGTGTTGTTCTGGCCGTGGAGATGCTGGTTGTAGCCGATGCCCCAGAACGAGAGCACGCCGCCAGTACCGCGTTCACGGCCCTTCTTCGAGGCCTCGGCCCAGACCGCGGCCACTTCGCGCAGGTACTTCGGGTCGATCATCGTGATGTGCTCGACCTGCTCCGGCGAATAGCGTTCCTTGCAGGCCTTCACGTAGGTCTGCCATCCGGTCGTGTGCTCCTTCAGCAGGTCCCATGCGACGGCATCGTCGTGCTTCGTCAGGAGCACGTGGGCGATCGCGTTGTGGATCGCGATGTCGCCGTTGATCGTCGAGAAGTGGTACGAGTTGTCCGCGTTCACCTGCTCGTAGCCCTGCACCGTTCCCGTGCGACGCGGATCCACGACCAGCGTCGGGATCCCGGTCTTGGACTTGTGGTCCGCGATGCGCCAGAACACGATCGGGTGCGAACCGCGCGCATTGTGTCCCCAATTGGTCACCATGTCCGCGAGCTCGATGTCCTCGTAGGACGTCGGCGGCGTGTCACTGCCGAGGCTCTTGAAGTAGCCGGTGACGGCCGAGGTCATGCACATCCGCGCGTTCGCCTCGATCGTGTTCGAGCCGATCACGCCCTTCATGAACAAGTTCTCGAGATACTGGCCCTCGACCGGCAGCTGGCCGGAGCCATACAGGCCGACCGAGTTGCCGCCGTACTTCTCGATGCTCGCAACCGTCTGGTCGACGACGATCTGCTCGGCCTCCTCCCAGGTCGCCTCGCGGAACACCGACTCGTCGAAACGACCCTTGGTGGCACTGGCGTGGCCGGTAATGATGTCGGTCATGTCCTTGCGCACGAGGGGGACGGTCAGGCGATCGACGTAGATGGCCTCGGCCGAGGTGAGCCCCTTGATGCACTGGAGCCCCGCGTTCGTCGGATGCTTCGGATCCGGCTTCATGCCGACGATGCGACCCTTCTCCGTCTGGATCAGGGTTCCACAGCCCACGCCGCAATATGGGCACTGGGCCAGGATGTTGTTGGGGACGTCCTTGATCGGGGGCGCCGGCGTTCCGTCTGCCGATGGCGCGCCTGCCGCTTCGGCGGCCGGCGGCTCCGGGGCGACGATCTCCTCGCTCTCGCTTCCACAGGCGACGGCGCCTCCCGCTGCCGCAGTGACGACGCCTTTCAGGAAGGTGCGGCGGCGGAAACCACTGGCTTCCGGCTCGGCCGGCGGTTCGGACAGGACTTCCAGTTCCTTGCGCCCGTACTGGGCCGACTCGTTGCTCTTGGCTTCCGACATTTCTTTTCCCCTCGACGAGATTTTCGCGCTGCGGATCTGGGACCCTCTACCAGGCATTGGCACGCAGGTAGGCGATCGTGTCTTCGATCTGCTGTTCTGTGAGATTTGCAACCGCGGTGATGTTCTTCGCGGCAAAGCCGCGCATCTTCGTCTGGCTCTTGCCCTCGCTCACGATGAAACGGAGGAAGCCATTGCTGGCGGCATCGAGGAACGCCTTGCGTCCGATACCGGTGCCGTTCGCTGTCTCCTGATACCCGGCGCCCGAGCGTCCATGACACCCCGAACAGATGTTCCGGAAGACGATCGCACCCTTGTCCGGATCTCCCCGAAGTTCGCTTTCGTCGAGCACCACGGGCTCGACGGGGTGGAGGGATCTCAGGTAGGCGACCACGCCCTGGATCTCCGCTTCGCCGAAGACGGCGCCCCAGGGCACCATGGTCGTTCCCGCGCGACCGTCGCGGATCGTCTCGATCAGAAAGTCGTCGCTGGCCGCTGCGAGATAACTCTCGCTGGCGATGCGGGGGCCGATTCCGATGCGTCCCGTGGCGTTGATGTTGTGGCAGCCCATGCAGGTGCCGAAACTCGCCTTGCCCAGCGCGACGTTCTCGGCTGAACCAACTACCCAGCGCATCTTCGCCGTCGAAGCTTCGGAAGGCGCTGGATCTGCCTCGACGACGCCTCCGGCCAGTAGCACCATGGGCACAGCCAGTAGGGGTGTGAAGAGGCGAACCATCCGTCGGTGTATCGTGATCAATGCTTGTCGAACTCCCTGTGGCGTGATTTCTGCACTGATCGTGCCAAGTGGATGCAAAGCCCAGTGAATTCGGTCCCTTCCCAATCATCGATCGCGAGCCGTCCGTATGGCCCCAGCGGCGGGCGCGACACCGTCTCTGGCGGGCACCGGGTAGCGCTCGAACGAGCCGTCCGCGGGTTCCCGGGCCCCGGAGGCCAAGTCGTGTCAGGCCATAAATGCCCCATTGTTGGACAGAATGGGTCATATTGGTACAGATAATCGGGCACGATCGACGGCCCGATTCCGTATGGTCTCGTACAATTCTGGCCGTGCTCGGCCTTGCGGCCGCCGTCATCGCCTGGCCGGCGGACGGCGCGGAGCTTGCGGACTCGGAAACCCGTGCCTGCCAGCATTGCCACGGACTTCCCGATTGGCGGATCCACGACCCGGTCAGCGGGAACGCCCTGGAACTCTCGATCGACAGCGCCGCCTACCTGGGATCCTCCCACGGAGAACTCCCGTGTCGGACCTGCCATGAGTGGGGCTACGACAAGATCCCCCACACCGGAGCCGGTCACTACCCGATCTATCTCTGCGTGGTCTGCCACGACAAGGATCGAGCCCTGGAATCCTTCCACCTCGACGAGCGCAAGACGGATCTGCGTGGCAGCGTGCATGGCGCCACGGATGACGGCCCGCTGGATTGCCACAGCTGCCACGACCCGCATGACTTCCGGCCGATCAACGATTCGGCGGACGCGTTGAAGCGGATCGAGCAAAGCAACGCCGTCTGTCTGCGTTGCCACGGTAGAGTTCCAAGGGCTGCCGGTTCCTTCGTGCAGCCGGACGCCGAGCCCTTTCACGGACACTTCCCGAACCCGGCGAACCATCTGCGCAAGATCAAGTGTGTGGCCTGCCACACCGCGGCGGGGAGTGCGACGTTCCATGACATCAAGCCGAAGGAGCAGTCGGTCGACGATTGCGGGCAGTGCCACACCCCGACGTCGCGGCTGCTCGACGCCGTCTACGGCGCCCAGCGACCGGGCCAGCAGACCAACCCGGGCGAAGATGCCTACGTGATCGGTTCCACCCGCAGTCCGCGGCTCGAACGGCTGAGCCAGATCCTCTTCGCCATCCTGCTGGGGGCGATCGCCATGCACGCCATTGCCCGCGTCATCCCGTGGCAGCGAAGCCGTCGTCAGCGCAGTTCCGACGAGCGGGGGCCCGATGACGCGTGAGGTCGTGAATCCGCTCTGGCTACGGGTCTGGCACGGCGCCCTGGCGCTGCTGTTCATGGGGTTGATCGCGACCGGTGTGTCGATGCACTACGCCGGGTCGGAATGGCCCATGGTGCCATTTCGGATCGCCGTGATGGGGCACAACGCCTGCGGCATCGGCGCCGCTCTTCTCTGGCTGTTCTTCGTGATCCGGAGTGCGGTCTCGGGCCACCTCGCCCACTACGTCCCCGCGGATCTGCACATCATCCACTCCGCGGTCCTGCAGGCGCGCTACTACGCCTTCGGAATGTTTCGAGGAGACGCGCCGCCGCTCTCGCCCGGGCTCCGGAATAACAGTGCCCAGCAACTGGTCTATGCGTTCGTGCTCTTCGTGCTGATGCCCTTCTCGATCGTTTCCGGCGTGCTGCTCCTGTTCCCGATCCTGGCACCCGAGCACGCGCTGGGAAGGCCAGGGCTCTGGCCCATGGCGATCCTTCATCTGAGCGTGGGTTATCTCCTCACGCTCTTCGTGGTCGTCCACGTCTACCTCGCGACGACCGGCGAGACATTCTTTGCGCTGTTCCGCGAGATGATCACGGGCGTGCGCGAGACCTCCGATCCGAAGGACTGACACGCCGTCCTGGTACGGAGCTTGCTTCAGCTTCGGACATGACGACCTTCACGCGACACCGTCGCGGCCTGCGAGCCGCGCTCCTGATCGCCGGGTGTGCGCTCGCGGCCGGCGCCGCTGGTGCCGAGCGTGTTCCGGCCCAGGACCCGCCGGAAACCAGCCCCGGGTTCACGGAAACCCCACTCGGTACGTTCTCCCTCGCAGCCCGGCTCCGCTACGAATTCGCGGACATCGACGGCTTGGAGGAAGCGCACGCGGTGACCCTGCGCGGCCGGCTCGGCTTCCGAACGAAGAAATGGCAGGGACTCCAGGGTTTCGCCGAGATCGAAGGGATCGTGGCGCTCGATGACGACGCCTATTTCGACGTGGTCTCGAAGCCGAACGGGAAGGCGGCGGTAGCGGACCCCGAAGACGCCGACCTCAACCAGCTCTACCTGTCGTACGACCTGCCGGTAGCGGACACGAAGATCGTGGGCGGGCGCCAGCGGATCGTGCTCGACGACGCTCGCCTCGTCGGGGACGTGGGCTGGCGACAGAACGACCAGGTCTTCGATGCCATTCAGCTGACGAGCTCCCTCGGCGTGGAAGATCTGATGGTGACCTATGCATTCGTCTGGGACGTCCACCGGATCTTCGGCGACAAGGGAACCGGCCCGACCCGTGACTTCGACTCGAGTTCCCATCTCGTGAACGTCTCATGGGGTGGGTTGCCGCATGCGAAGCTGACAGCCTTCGCATACTTGCTGGACTTCGGAAACGCACCGGGCGCTTCCTCCAGCACATTCGGTACGCGGCTCAGCGGCCGGGAGGAACTCGACGCTGACTGGTCGGTCCCCTGGAGCGCTTCGTTCGCCTGGCAGACCGACGCCCACCGCAACCCCGTCTCCTACGATGCGTTCTACCTGGCAGCCGACGTGGGGATCACTCGCCGGGAGTTCGGCACGGTCGGCATCGGTTGGGAGACGCTAGGCAGCGACCACGGCCGCGCCCGTTTCGTGACGCCGCTGGCGACGGCGCACAAGTTCAACGGCTGGGCAGACGCCTTCCTCGACAACGGAGGCGCAGCCGGGCTTCGCGACCTCTACCTCTACGTTTCGCCCGGGCTTCCGTGGGGTCTGAAGGCCCGGCTCGTCTATCACCAATTCTGGATGGATGACGGCGGCGACAGCTTTGGGCACGAATGGGACGCGACTCTCGGTAGGCCGCTGACCAAGCGGACCCGCCTGCTGATCAAGGCGGCGAGATTCGAGGGTCGCCGGGGCGGGCGCGCCGACCGCACGCGGCTCAGTCTCCAACTCGACACTTCATTCTGATCCTTGGGAACTCCTTGCCGGCCCGCGTCCTGAATTTCATATCAAGAATGAACTTGTAATTTAATTCTATACTCCAGTATATTCGTTCTCGATGAGCCAAGCACCGCCTACCCACCCGGCGCAGTCTCCCCGGCGCGAGCGGCGCCGCCTGGAGATGCGGGGCCGCATCCTCGATGCCGCGCTTGGCCGCTTCCGCGAGACGGGCTTCGAGGAAACGACGGTGGCCGAGATCTGCGAGGCGGCCGACGTCGCCTACGGAACGTTCTTCAATCACTTCCCGAGCAAGCTCGATCTGCTGCGAGCGATCGTCGACGAATCACTGCGGACGCTGGCCCAGCGTGTGGAGGAAGCCGCGAAGACACCTGGGCAGACCAGCGAGAAGCTCGCCCCGCTGTTCGAAGTGCTCACGCGCAGCGCGCGGGAGTTCGGCCCAGGGCAACGCGACCTGGTCGGGCACATGGTGACGTTAGGCCATCAGGAATCACCAGCAGACCAGGACCGCCGCCTGCACACGATCTTTCGGGGCTTCTTCGAGGCCGGCGTCGCGCGCGGCGACGTGCGCGAAGACGAGCTCGACGGGTTGACCGAGATCGTGCTCGGGACCTTCACGTCGCTGATGCTCGGCTGGGTCCACTTCGACGATTACCCAATCGCCCAGCGGTCGGAAGTGGCCGCGCTCCTTCTAGAGAGGCTCCTCACGCATCCCCAGCGAGATGCGGAAGAGCCAGGGAGCCACACCTGACGCCGAGGCCGCGAGGCCCCGCCAAGAGGAAGACCCGTGAGTAGTTCATTCTTCGACCGTCATCGTGTCATCGACACGGATACCCACGTTACCGAGCCGCCCGATCTCTGGACCACGCGCCTCCCCGCAAAGTGGGGAGATGCAGTTCCGCACCTCGAAAAGGTCGATGGGCGTGACGTCTGGTTCATGGGCGGGGAGAACGCCGGAATGGGCCCCGGCTTCGTGACGGCTGCCGGTTTCGACGGCACCTTCCCCGAGAGCCGCAAGACGTTCGGAGAATGCCCGCCCGCCTCCTGGGACGCGAAGGCGCGCCTCGAACTGATGGACCGCGATGGCGTGTACGCCCAGGTGGTCTATCCCAACGCGGGTGGCTTCGGCTCCGGTGCGTTCCTCGGGCTCAAGGACCCGGAGCTCATGCTGAGCTGCGTGCAGGCCTACAACGACTTCCTGGTCGAGTGGTGCAGTGCCGATCCGAAGCGGCTGATCCCCGTGATGGCGAGCCCGTTCTGGGACGTCGACGCCTGGGTCCGCGAGATCGAGCGCTGCGCGAAGACGGGCCACAAGGCCGTGCTCGCCTGCAACCAGCCCCGCGCATGGGGCGAGCCCGCGCTCTTCGATCCGCACTGGGACCCGGTCTACGCCGCCGCGCAGGACCATGACCTCTCCATCAGCTTCCACATCGGCGGTGGCTCCTTCGAGGACATGGCGGCGGAGTTCGAACTGGGCGGCGGCCCCAAGGCGAATTTCGCCCGGGTCTCGTCGACGATCTTCGCCGACAACTCGAAGCAGATCGCGGATGTCACTTTCGGCGGCGTATGCCACCGCTTCCCGAACCTGAAGCTGGTGTCGGTAGAGAGCGGCGTCGGCTGGATTGGCAGCGCGCTCGAGGCGATGGATTGGCAGTGGCGCAACGGCGGGGTCGCGAAGGAGCATCCCGAGTACGACCTGCTGCCGAGCGAGTACTTCGAACGCCAGATCTACGCGTGCTTCTGGTTCGAGGAGCAATCCGCTCGCCAGGCACTCGAGCGCTTCCCGAATAACATCATGTGGGAGACGGACTACCCGCACCCGACCAGCATGTCGCCGGGGCCGGCCACACCGGCCGACGCGCCGCGCGACTACGTCGACCGCGCACTCGCCGGCGTGGACGAAGACGTCGTCCACAAGGTCCTCGAGGGAACGGCGGCAAGCATCTACCACGTCGACTGAGACGACCGACCGGTGGCGTCGCGCAGAGAGGGCGGATGCCTGCGCACCGCGACCCGAGCACCGAGGCGACCATGAGCAGCGAGAACCCGGCTTACGGCGGAGGCGAGATGCGCAGCGTCGGCACCGCGATCATCGGGGCCGGTATGTCCGGCCTGGTCATGGGGATCCGCCTGAAGCAGGCTGGCAGGCCCTTCGTGATCCTCGAAAAGGCGGAATCCGTCGGGGGCACCTGGCGCGAGAACACCTACCCGGGACTGAGCTGCGACGTCCCTTCCTTCTTCTACTCGTTGAGCTTCGAGCCCAACCTGGACTGGTCGCACCGATTCTCGCCGGGGGCGGAGATCCTCGCGTACTTCGAGAACATCGCCGGGAAGTACGGGCTGGAAGGCGACATCTCCTTCGGCCAGGCCGTCACCGACGCCCGCTTCGAGGACGGAAGTTGGACGATCCAGACGAGCGACGGCGAGACGATACGCGCCGACTTCCTGGTCGACGCGACAGGCCCCCTGCACATCAAGAACTACCCGCAGATCCTGGGCCTCGATCGCTTCGAAGGCGTCCAGTTCCACTCCGCCGCCTGGGATCACGGCGTACCGCTGGAAGGCAAACGCATCGGCGTTGTCGGCAACGGCTCGACCGGCGTGCAGATGATGGCGCCGCTCTCGAAGGCGGCGAGCGATCTCACGATGTTCCAGCGCACGCCGCAGTGGATCTTCCCGATCGGGAACCGGCCCTATACCGAACGCGAGCGCGCTTGGAAGCGCAGGCTCCCGATCCTCGGAAGGATCACGCGCACCTTCTACAAGACGATCTTCGACCGCGCCTCGGCCGGTGTCGTCGAGGACGGCATGTGGCGACGCCGCATGGCACGAGGCTGCCGTGAGCACCTCGAAGCGGTGGAGGACCCGGCGCTTCGCGCAAAGCTCAAGCCCGACTACCAGCCCGGCTGCAAGCGCCTGATCCTGTCCACCGACTTCTACCCGACGCTCGCGAAGGAACACGTGCATCTCGTGACCGAGGGGATCGACCACATCGAGCCCGGGGGCATCGTCACCGAGGATGGCAAGCTCCACGAACTCGACGTACTCGTGCTGGCGACGGGGTTCCGCGCGCACGAATGGGGCATCGCGAACGTGGTCGGCAAGGAGGGCCTCAGTCTCAAGGAGGCCTGGGCGCAGGGCCCTCGCACCTATCGCTCCGTCACGATGCCGGGCTTCCCCAACTTCTTCATGATCGTCGGGCCGAATAGCCCGATCGGGAACATCTCGATCATCGACGTCTCCGAGACGCAGACGCGGTACATCCTGGATTGCATCGAGCGCATCGGTCGGGAGCCGGGCAAGGTACTCGCGCCGAAGCGAGAGGCCGCCGAGAAGTTCCAGACAGACCTCCGCGAGGCGATGAAGAGCACGATCTGGGTGACCGGCTGCAACAGCTGGTACGTCGACCCCGAGGGTACGCCGACGCTCTGGCCGTGGCCGGCCCACGAGTTCCACCGCGTCATGGCGAAACCCGATTTCGCCGACTTCGAGTTCCTCGAAGCGACATCGCTGGCCGCAACGTCAGGGAATGCCAGGCCAGCGAGAATCGCTCCCGACTAGCGTGTCGGCAGGCCGTGCTGGGCGATCTCGGCGACCAGGTCGAGGGCCGAGACGATACCGACCAGAACCTTCTTCTCGACCACCGGCAGTCGGTGGATGCGGTGTTCAACCATCCGTTGGGCGACGGCACGCAGATCTTCGTCCGGGGTCGCGGTCAGAAGCTCCGTGCTCATCACCTCGCCGACACGGGCCTGGCCGAGGTGTAGCGCCAGCTTTCTCGCGTCCGTGCTCAGCTGGGCGACGGAGCCCATCGAAAGCGGGTACGGGCTCGAGTAGTAGGACGAGATCCGCGAGGCATCGCGTTGGTCCTGGATGAGGGCTCCGACCACGTCCGCACGGGAGACCACGCCGACCAGTTGGTCGCCCTCCAGCACGGGTGCTCCGCCGATGCGGAGCTCCGTCAGCTCGCGGTCGAGATCGAGCAGCGTGGTCTCCGGGCTCGTCACGTGGACATCGCTCGTCATCACGTCGCGGACGCGCACGGCCGGCGGCTCGGAGCGTTGCTTGCGGCTGGCAATGTGTCGTGTCTGTCGCTCGAATTCGATCATGCCCGCGCTCCTTCCGACCCGATCGCCTTGCCGAGTTCCTCGAGTCCGTTGCTGGTGGCCTGGACCAGATCGTGAAGGTCCGGCACCTGATCCCAGTCGGAGTTGAAGCCCCAGTGGAGCCGGCCCTGGTAGCAGAGCACGGCGACGCGAAGCGCCTGCCTGGGGACCAGGGGCATGACCGGGAAGATCTCCAGCAGCGGCGCCTTCAGCAGGTAGAGCGGCTCCTTCGGCCCGGTCAGTCGTGTCAGCGTGAGGTTCGACGCCCGCAGCGCAAGCTGCCGCCGCGCGATGACCCCGGAGAGTCCGGGCAGGAATTCGCTCGCCTCGAGGAAGAGCCCGTAGGAGATCGAATCGGCTTCCTCCAGCGCATTCGCCGTATCCTGGAGCCGTTGCACCGGATCGACATCGGCGATCGGGAGTTCGGCGACCGTCCACGAGAGCGCGCTGGCGCGATCCTCGGGCGCGCGAAGGCCACCGGCATTGGCGGGTTCACAGACCCGGATCGTCATTTCCTGCTGCTGGACGATCGGGGTGCCGCGCCGTTCGAGGAAGCTACCGACGGCGCCCGCGATGGCACTCGTGATCACGGCATCTGGACTGCTGGCCGATCGGTTGGCCAGGTCCGTCACCGTGGCCTCGTCGAACGTCATCCAGTCGATTCGTCGGTGCGGGCCGATCGGCTGGTTGAGTGCAGTCTCGGACGATTCGCCGGCATCGAAGACGCCGCGCAGTGCAGCCCGCAGTCGTTCCGGAAGCCCCTCCCCGGCGCTATCGATACTGCGTTGGATTGCAGCGATCGGGGCGCCGATCCTCCGGCGCAACGCCGATGCCAGCAGCTCACCATCGCTCGGCCGCGGTCGCGGGTACCAGATCGGCAATTCCTGCGGGACCTCTTCCGGGACCTCCGACAACAATCGATCCACGAGATCGAAACTCCAGACGCCCCCGGTCATGCACTGGTGGGCCTTCGCGATGATCGCGAAGCGGTCCTCGGAAACGCCCTCGACGACCCAGAGTTCCCAGAGCGGCTTCTCCCGGTCGAGTTCCTGCGAGGCGATCTGCCCACACAGACGCTTCAGCTGGCGATCGTCCCCGGGAAGCGGGAGGTGGGTGTGGCGGACGTGGTACTGGAGGTTGAAGCTGCGGTCGTCGACCCAGACCGGTCTCCCCTCGATCGGCGTCACCAGGATGCGCTGCTGGGCATGCGGGATCAGGTAGAGGTTGGCCGCGACGCGTCGCCGGATCGCGTCGATATCGATCCCGCCGCCCTCGCTGCGAAGGGTTGCCGCATCGAAGATCAGGGCCGCTGCCACGTGCATGTGCACGTGTCCATCATCGAGGTCGAGCATCATGCGGCGTTCCTGGTCGATCGCGTCGTGGTTCTTCATGTGCCCTCCAGTCGGCTTTGCGCCTGAGAGGATCCGAAGCAATTCGCATGCCCGGCTTCGCCCGCGGTCGTTGCCCGGGGAATTCTGCAACTCGGCACGGAGCTTGCTCCAATCGGCGGAGCGGATGGACGGGACCGGGTCATCGGCACCGTCGGGGCGGGCTGTCCCACGCGCCCCGAGCGCTGGTGCCATCTGACCCAACGAGAACTTGCGAGGGAGGAACTCGAAATGGAGAGGCGCGACGTCTCCGTGGCCATCATCGGTGCTGGAATGTCCGGGATCTTGACCGCGATCAAACTGCGCGAAGCCGGAATCGAAGATTTCACGATCTACGAGAAGGCGGATCGATTGGGCGGGACCTGGCGGGAGAACACCTACCCGGGCATCGCCTGCGACGTCCCGAGCCATCTCTACAGCTACTCGTTCGCACCGAATCCGGAGTGGAGCCATCACTTCGCCCCGGGCGCGGAGATCCAGGCCTACTTCGAGCGGGTCGCGCGCCAGTACGAGGTGGACGGCCTGATCCGATTCAACCAGGAGATCGTGCGCTGCGCGTTCCTGGGCGGCCGTTGGCAGCTCGAAACCGAGCGCGGCGAGCGAAGCGAGTTCGACTTCGTGATCGCGGCGACCGGCGTCCTGCATCATCCGAACCTGCCGGAGATTCCGGGTCTCGAAGGCTTCGAAGGGAGCTGCTTCCACAGCGCGCGGTTCGACCACGACGTTCCGCTGCGGGGACGCCGGGTTGGCATCATCGGAACCGGCTCGACGGCCGTGCAGATCACTTCGGCACTCGTCGACGAGGTGGCCGATCTCCGCGTGTTCCAGCGCACCGCGCAGTGGATCATGCCGCAGGAGAATCCGGTCTACGACGAGGCCGAGAAGGCCGCGTACCGCGACCATCCCGAGCAGATGCAACGGCTGCGCGATGATCTTTCCCGTTTGTTCTCCGAGGCCTTTTCCAACGCCGTCGTCGATGCCGACTCGCCGCAGATGCACCTTATCGAGGAGACCTGTCGAGCCAACCTGGAGCAGAGCGTCGCGGATCCCGAGCTGCGCGAACGGCTCCGGCCGGATCACCGGGCGGCGTGCAAGCGGCTCGTGATCTCACCGGATTTCTATCAAGCGATCCAAAGGCCGAATGCCGAGCTGGTCACGGACGGGATCGAACGCATCGAGCCGCTCGGCGTGCGGACCCGGGACGGTCGGCTCCACGAACTCGACGTGTTGATCCTGGCGACCGGGTTCCAGGCCGATCGCTTCATGCGCCCCATCGAGGTGGTGGGCCGGGATGGCGAGTGCCTGGATTCGAAATGGGCGGATCGTCCCGCCGCCTATCTGTCGATCTCGATCCCCGAGATGCCGAATTTCTTCATGCTCAACGGCCCCAATGGTCCGGTCGGAAACTTCTCGTTGATCGAGGTCGCCGAGCTGCAACTCGCCTACGCGCTCCAGTTGATCGATTGGGTCCGCAGCGGACGTTGCAAAGAGGTCAGCCCATCGGCCGACGTCACCGAACGCTTCGACGCGGAACGCACCGAGGCCGCTCGAAACACCGTCTGGGCGACGGGTTGCCGCAGCTGGTATCTCGACGATCGCGGCATTCCGGCGGCCTGGCCGTGGACCTTCGATCGGTTCCGGGAAGCGATGGCGCAACCGGATCCAGCGGCCTTCGAAATGGCCTGACGGAGGCCTGGCCCGAGCCCTGCGCGCACTTCGGGCAGAGCGATGGAGGCGCTCGGCGTTGCTGCCAGGTAGATCGGGTCATGGTCGAGGGTGCGAGCGGGCGTGGGGCGGCTCTATACCACGCGGGAGTAGCGGGCCTGATCCGTGGCGGGCGCGAGGTAGGCGTCGAAGGACATGGCCATCGAGCGCAGGAACAGCCGGCCGGTGTCGGTGGTGCGGAAGCCGTCTTCGAGCGAACCCGCCAGCAGGCCGTCCGCTTGGAACCCGTTCAGCGTGCCCTCGAAGCCGGGAAGCAACTCGCCGAGTTCGATTCCGAATTCGTCGCGGAAGCCCTCGGGCGAGATGCTTCCGCTGCACATCAACGACTGGATCAGCCACTTCCGGCGCTCGTCGTCGAGGCTGAGTCGCCAGCCCCGGAAGGTCGCCAGTCGGCCCGCTTCGATGGCTGCCTGCCATGTGCCGACCTCGCGCTCGGATTGCGCATAGCATCCGGCGACTTCCGAGATCCCACTCGGACCGAACGCGATGAGATCGCGACTCCGGGCCACGGTGTATCCCATGAAGTTGCGGTGTAGGGTGCCGTCGTCGGCGGCCAGGGCCAGCCCATCCTCGGGCAGCGCGAAGTGATCGAGGCCGAGGTGCCGGTAGCCGGCTTCGGTAAACCGTTCCAGGGCGCGGAAGTAGAGGAGCAGGCGATCTTCGGGGGAGGGCAGGTTGCGCCGGTTGAAGCTGCGTTGCGTGCTCGAAATCCAGGTCACGTGGGCGTAGCCGTAGAGCGCGATCCGATCGGGCCGGATTTCGAGGATCTGGTCGAGCGTGCGGTCGAAGGAGGTCGGCGTCTGCTCGGGCAGGCCGTAGATGAGATCGACGTTGACGCTCTCGAAGCCGAGGGCGCGGGCCTCGGCGATGATGGCGGCCGTCTTCGCCGGACTCTGGCTTCGGTGGATCGCAGCCTGGACACGCGGATCGAGATCCTGGACGCCGAAACTCACGCGTTCGAAGCCGCGCTCGGCGAGTGCCTCGAGCTGATCCCGGTCGGTGCGCCTGGGGTCGAGCTCCGCGCTCCGTTCGGCGTCGGCGGTGGGCGGGAAGCGCTCGTCCACCGCGTCGACCAATCGGCCGAGTGATGCCGCATCGAGGTAGTTGGGGCTGCCACCGCCCAGAGCGAGCTGCGCGCACGGGCGCTGCGCCGGTAGCCGGGAGGCGACCAGTTCGAGCTCGCGCTCGAGCGTGGCCAGGTAGGGAGCAATGACCGAGCGATCCTTCGGGATCGTTCGCGTGCAGGCGCAGAACGCGCATAGCTTTTGGCAGAAGGGGACGTGGACGTAGGCCGAGAGGGGCTCGTCGCCCGATCGTCCGAGGAACGACGAGAAGTCGTCGTCCCCGAAGCCGTCCTCCCATTCAGGCGCCGTCGGATAGCTGGTGTAGCGCGGCCCGGAGCGGTCGTAGCGAGCCAACAACGCGTCGACGGCCCCTCGCGAGAACGCGCTCACGGCTGCTTCAACTCGATCAGGATCTCGTGGTAGGTCTCGTCTCCGACGTTCAGGGCCCACTCGGTACCGCCCGCGGGTACGCGGACCGTGTTGCCGGCGGCCGGGATCTTTCCCACGAACGGGTCCACGCCGCTGCCCTTCGGCGGGATTCCGGCGACCAGATCGCCGGAGTCGATCACCAGCAGGTAGTCGACCGCGTGGTGGTGGAGGTCGGTGTGCTCGCCGGGTTCGAGGTTCATCTCCCAGACGCGGACCCCGTCATCCTCGTAGAGGAGGGTGGTGGCCACATCGCCGAGGCGTTCGCCGTCGTGGTCTTCGCGGAAGCGCTCGAGGCGATCGCGCATCTCGGGTGTGAGTTCGATGTATTCGGGTTCTGTGTGGCGCATATGGATCTCAGCCTCGCCGCTAGCTGAGCAAGCTCATGGGGGTGATCGCGATGGACGCGCATAACAAGCCCGCCCCCGCCAGCACGGACAGGTTCGAGGCAAGCACTTCGCGCGGGTGGGCCTTGGTCATGGAGATCCTCCTTGTCCACAGGCACTGCACGCGTCGTGCCAGCGTGGGGGTCGCGTCTGTGGCTTCCGGGGATTCGACCTGAGGTTTTCGGACCCAGTACAGCGTGGTCAAGGGGCAGAGCGCCCCAGAGTGAGGCCATCCAACTCGGGCGATGGCTTCCCGAGCCCGCAAGTCCCCGGACTCATGAAGGAACCCGGCGCGTCCGCGACGATTCGAGGGTGCCTTCCCGTGGCTACATTGGTGCTACACGAACCAGCCGCGCTCGAGCATCCCCGCGGTCCTTGCGCGACGGAGGAACGCATGGATCTGAAACTGTTCGCAACGGTCTTCTCGACGATCTTCATCGCAGAGTTGGGCGACAAGACCCAGCTGGCCACGCTCCTCTACGCGTCGAATGCCGAACATCCGAAGCTGACGGTATTTGCAGCGTCCGCCGCAGCACTCGTGCTCACATCGGCCCTGGGGGTGCTGGCAGGCGCGTTCCTGGCCGAGAACGTGAGCCCGAAGGTCGTCCGGTGGTTCGCCGGACTGGGCTTCATCGCGGTCGGCACCTGGGTGCTGGCGAGCGGGGATTGAACAAGCTCGACGGCCTTCTGGAGCGAGTTCCGGCGCGAGCTTGCTATTCAAGTCCACGAGCGGTGGCGGTTCCACCGGTCACGTAAGCCCGGCAAGCTTCTTGATTGGCCTGCTGGAAAGCATGGCGTGCGGGGCCTACGCAGGCGCTTCGATCACGACGCTCCACAACGTGCTGGCCGGCCGACAACGCCCCGTCGAGGCCATGCCGGCGCGCGCGGCAGCGTAGGGAGCGGCAGGGCTCGCTAGTCGAGGACTAGAGGAACGTCGTGATGCCCGCCGTGTGGACGAGCGACTGGTCCAGGTGGATCGTACGCCGGGCGATCTCGAAGCCGTACGCGTTCTTCTCGGCGCTCATGGCATCGATCGGCACCTGGCGATGTAGGTTCTCCCGGCCAGGCCTCATTCCGAAAACGAGGGGGACAGGATGACTGACTCGGCGATCACGAGATCGTGGGGGCGCATTCCGCTTGCCGTTCGAGCGATTCTCTCAGGGTTCGCTGTCAGTACGCTTGGCATTGGCACTTGGCTGGCGGGTCTGATGGTGGTTCCAGCTCCCTGGTGGTTCCTGGTGATGACCGGGCTGTTGTGGATGTATTGGAAGTACTTCAGCGGTAGCGGGTGGCCGGCGAGCACTGTGGAGTACCGGCGTGCGAGCTTTCGCATGACGCGCCTACCAGTGGCGGTCTGGAAGCTAGGCCTCGTCGCTGCCGTAAGCTTCGTCGTCGTCTTTCAGTCAATCCTCGTTGTCAACTTCCGGATCGTCGAGCTGCCGGCCGAGGCGCTGACTTCAGAGTACGACTTCGCCGGCATGCCCGTCTGGTTGGCATGGCTTGGGATCGTCATGGCGTCGCTGGTCGCGGGAATCTGCGAGGAGGTCGGCTATCGGGGCTACATGCAGGTGCCGCTCGAGCGACGCTACGGCCCTGCAACCGCGATCGCCGTGGTGGCGGTCGTCTTTCTCGCTGCCCACCTCCACCAGGCCTGGCTGCCGCCTTTCCTGATCGCTGGCGTCATCGGCAGCGTCATGCTGGGGATGCTCGCTTGGGCGTGCAGATCACTGATTCCCGGGATGATTGGCCACATGGTCATGGACATCTTCAATTTCTCCTACTGGTGGTCAGATGTCGTCGGGAAGTTCGAGAGGCGACCGATCGCTGAGACCGGAATGGACGCCCACTTCGTGGCCTGGACTCTGTTGCTGACCGCGTCGCTTGCTCTCTTCTCCTGGGCCGTAGGGAGGTTGATCGCGCTCCGCCGCGAAAACGCCGACCCTCATCCGAGCTCGTCGAGCGCTTCCAGATAGCTGCCCGCGAAGCGCTCGACGGCCGCGGCGCTGAGCGAAGCGTGGCCGTAGCGGAACGCCAGGTGGAGACGCCCCCCGTAGGACGCGGCCCCGAGCGCGATGCCCATCGGCGCGCGGACCGGCGGGGAGAACCAGAGTTCGCTCGCTTCCCCGTCGTCACCGAAGGACATCGGCTCGTCCACGCGGCCTACATTGGAGAGCACGGCACTGTTGGCGTAGCGCTCGGTGGAGGGCGTGAGCAAGGCCGTCAGGGCTTGCTTCACTCCGATCGGCACGCTTGCCCGGCCGCCGAGGAGCGCCAGCACGGCGGACGCCGTGCCGTCGTCCTTGGCCTGCCGCGTCTGCTCCGCGATTGCGGTGAGGAGCGCCGCGCGATCGGCCCTCTCCTTCATCGTCGTGCTGATCGTGACGTCGCCGGCGAAGTTGCCGACGACTTCGTACCAGCGGTCCCGTGGGCGGACGTTCACGGGCATCATCAGCCCAACGCGCTGGCACGGTGCACCGTGGTCCGCGTTCCAGCTCTCGACCGCGCGTGCCAGGGCCGCGAGCAGGAGATCGTTGACGGTGGCCGCGGCATAGCGCTTTGGGTCGAGCGATGCCGTCCGCTCAGTGGAGAGCGTGAGGTGATGAAAGCCGAAGCCGGTGAGGTCGCCGCCGCCATCGGGTGACAGGCGCGCGGGCGGGGAGGCCGCTTTGCTCCACGAGTCGATCATCCCACGCCAGCCGCGCAGGCGATCCTCCAGCGTCGCCGGTGCCAGCTCCACGTCCAGGTCGCGCACGGCGAGGGGATCGACCGCCGGGATCGGGTCGGGGTCGCCAGCGTAGGCCCGGACGATCGAGCGCATCAGCCGGAGCGTGCCGACGCCGTCGCTCGCCGAGTGGTTCATGTTCAGCATGACGAAGTCGCCGGCCGGGTGGTGGACGAGGCAAACGCGGAAGGGCGGCGATTCCGCCAGGGAGACGCAACGGCTCTGCAGCTCCGCGCGCGCGGTATGGACGGCTTCGTCATCGCCGGCTGCGACGACCCGGACCGGATCGAGGTCGAGGCCCTCGGTGATCTCCCACTCGTAGCGCGCTTGGCTAGCCTTCCACGGCACCTGCCGAGCCCGGGCCATCGGATGAAGCGCGCAGGCAGCGACAACCGCGGCCCGCAGGCGCCCCTCGTCGAGTGCGCCCGGCGCTCGCAGCTCGAACTGGATGCTCAAGGGCTGGGTCGGCTCGGCCTCGTCGAGCAGGTGCAGCGACTCGTCGACGCTGTTGAAGAAGGTTCGCAGCCGCACACGCTTCGCCATGGCCCGGTCCTACGCCCTCCCCTTGTCCACGAGACTATAGAAGAAGCCGCTTGGCAAAGGGCGATGGTAGGCCCGGGCCCTCTTGCCGAGACTGGAGAGTCGACGATGAGAATCCTGGAGCCCCTGTTCCCCAACCTGATCGGCGCGGTTGGCGCGATCTTGCTGCTGGTTGCTCCGGCATTCGCCGCGGATGTCCCGCTGGATCACCAGGTCATCAGCTTTTGGAGCGACGGGTCCCCCGTGAAGGGTGACGTCTTCAGACCCCGATACCTGAAGGCGGGCCAGAGACTTCCAGGCATCGCGACGAGAGGCACTACACCGAGCCGGACCGCTTCGATGTGAGGCGCGATGCGCGCGACCCCGGCGCCTCGGGAGCCGAGTCCATGATGCCGCCACTCCGTGGTAGGGTGATCCCATCCATCTTCGGAGCGGTTGACATGGCCCAGGCCCCCGAGACCGTCCTCGTCACTGGAGCCTCCAGCGGCATCGGCTTGGAGTTGGCGCAGGTGTTCGCCACCCACGGCTTCGATGTGATCCTCGTTGCGCGGCGCAAGGCCGAGCTCGAGGCGCTGGCTGAGCGAGTCCGACGGGAGCACGGCGTTCGGGCCACGGTCCTGCCTGCCGACCTGCTCGTCCCCGACGCTTCGGCGGCCCTGGTCCATGTGCTCGAGGAGCAGGACCTGGAAGTCGACATCCTGGTGAACAATGCCGGACTCATGGACATGGGCGGCTTCGCCGACCTCGATGTTGCCAAGCACGAGCGCCTTCTACAGCTGAATGTCGTGGTCCTGGCGTCGCTGACCCGTCGTCTGCTGCCCTCGATGATCGAACGTGGACGCGGGCGCATCCTGAACGTCGCCTCGACCTCGTCATTCCAACCCGTGCCCTCGATGGCCCTCTACGCAGCGAGCAAGGCCTTCGTACTTTCGCTCTCCGAGTCGCTTTCCGAGGAGCTGAAGGGTACGGGTGTGACGGTCACGGCTCTTTGCCCGGGAATCACGAGAACCGACATGTACGAGCGCGCACACGACGAGCACGACATCGTCCAGAACGTCCCCGGACCCTTCCTCTCGAGAGTCGAAGACGTGGCGCGGCAGGGATACGAGGCCTGCGTCGCTGGCCACGCGGTCGTCGTGCCGGGCCTCCCCAACCGGTTGGTCGCGAGTGCCGTGCAGCTCTACCCGCGCTGGCTCGTACGTACCGTCGGCGGTTTCGTCGGGCGCAGGTCTACGCGCTGAAAACGCCCGAATCCGCAAGCTGGGACGGGGACTGCGGGGTCGTGTGCGATCGATCGAGAGGTCTCCGGGTAGCGGTGCTGGGACCCGGGTCCGAATCCGGCCCGGCTCGTGCGCAGCCTCGCACCAGGCGCGCCCGATCAGCCCTGGGGCCAGCATTTAACGTGTTCTAGAAGATTTAACGTGTTAAAATCGGGCCCCAAAAAGGAGGCCACCTTGAACACGCTGCTAGATGGATATGACCCCATGGATCCGACCGCTCAGCAGGATCCCTTCCCGTACTACCAGGCCCTGCGGGAGGAGGCGCCCGTCTACCTGGGCCCGAACGGCATGTACTTCGTCTCGCGTCACGATGCCGTGCTCGAGGTCCTGGAGCAGCCGAACCGCTTCTCGTCGCAGTGGGGCAACACCGCTGGCCCCGCGCCGGTCCCGGGTGGCGAGGAGGAGCTGAAGGGGATCTTCGCCGAGGGCTATCCCGCCGTCAGCACGATGTTGACCCTCGATCCCCCGCTCCAGACCCGGTATCGGAAGGCGGTCGGTCGAGCCTTCTCCACGAAACGGATCCTCGCCCTCGAGCCGGGCATCCGCGAACTAGCAATCGAGCTGATCGACGCGTGGCCCGCAAGCGGGCGTGTCGACTTCATGCGCCAGCTGTCGATCCCGTTCCCCGTGCGCGTGATCGCGCAGATGCTTTCGATCCCGCTCGACCGGGAGCATGACGTGAAGCGCTGGTCCGACGATTCGGTCGCTTCGATCGGTGTGAAGATCACGAAGGAGCGTGGCCTCGAAGCTGCCAGGGGCGTGGTCGAGATGCATGGCTATCTGGCTTCCCTGCTGGATGACCGTCGCCAGAGTGCGCAGGACGACTTCTTGACCGAGCTGATCGACGCCGATTTCGATGACGGGCAGGGCGAGGCCCGCAAGCTCGATACCCCGGAGATGCTGAGCATCCTCCAGCAGCTGATCGTCGCGGGCAACGAGGCGACCACGAAGGGCATCACCGAGATCCTGAAGCTGCTCATCCAGAACCCGGAGCAGTGGAAGCGCATCCAGGAGGATCCCTCGACGATTCCGGCCATGGCCGAGGAGGCACTGCGTCTCGCCAGTCCGAACCAGGGGCTCTTCCGCATCTGCACCGAGGATTCCGAGGTCGCGGGAACCCAGATCCCCAAGGGCTCGATGCTGTGGGTGATGTTCAGCTCGGCGAACCGCGACGAGCGGGTCTTCCCCGATCCGGACCGCTTCGATCCCACTCGCGCCAACCTGAACGACACCGTTGCCTTCGGTCGGGGAGCCCACTTCTGCATCGGTGCCCCCCTGGCGCGACTCGAGATCCGCGTCCTCTTCGAGGAACTCGCGCGGCGCATCGAGGCGCCTGCCTTCGCGCCGGGCACGACGCTCGAGTACGAGCCGAGCTTCATCCTGCGGGGCCTGAAGGAACTCGAGATCGAGGTCACCCGCCGAGGCGCGTGAACCGGACCTAACAAACGGAGAGACACCATGACCGAGACCACCACTGGAAAGGCCCGCTCGGCGGGAATCTCCTACCTGGAACTGCTCGACGCCGACAGTCATCCGGTACGCGACATCATGCGGGTCGAATCGCCGATGGAGCCAGGCCCGACCCGGGTCCCCGTGGAGCGCTACTTCTCGAAGGAGTTCCACGATCTCGAGGTCGAAAAGGTCTGGAAGCGCGTCTGGCAGATGGCGTGCCACGAGGACGACATCCCCGACGTCGGGGACTACCACGTCTACGAGATCGCCCACCTCTCCTTCCTCGTGGTCCGATCCGGGCCGGACGAGTTCAAGGCATTCCACAACGCCTGCCTGCACCGCGGACGGCTGCTGCGCGAGACCCACGGAAAGTGGGCCCGCGAGCTTCGCTGCGCCTTTCACGGTTGGGCCTGGAACCTCGATGGCTCGCTGAGGGAGGTCCCCTGCCACTGGGATTTCCCGTCCGTTACCGAAGCCGAGTACGGGCTACCGGAGGTGAAGCTCGGGCGCTGGGGCGGCTTCCTGTTCATCAATCCGGACGAGAACGCGGGCCCTCTCGAGGATTTCCTGGGTGATCTGTCCGAGCAGTTCACGCTCCTGCCCTATGAGCGGCGCTACAAGCAGGCCCACGTCGCCAAGATCCTGCGCTGCAACTGGAAGGTGGCGCAGGAGGCGTTCTCCGAGGCCTATCATGTGATCGCCACGCATCCGACCATCCTGGGAGGCATCGGCGACGCGAATTCGAAGTACGACGTCTTCGGCAACTACTCGCGCGCGCTGTCCCCCAATGGCACCCCGAGCCCGCATCTCGCTGGCATACCGAGCCAGCCCGCCCTTGCGGACGGCCGCTTCTACACGAAGCTGCGCCATCCCCTGAGCGGCGCGATCTACGAGCGGGTCAAGGAAGGTTGCGTGCGGGTCACCACCACGGATGGTCGTGAGGGACTCTTCACCGACGAGGGCTACCGGATCGAGGGGGACCTGGGTCAGGTCGACCCGAACATGTGCGATTGGATCGGGGGCAAACAGCTCGCGGGTGCAGAGGAGGTGCCGACCCCCGAAGGCGGAGACCTCGGCGGAGCCCCGAACCTGCGGGCGGCCATGGCGGCGCCCAGCCGCGAGGCCTTCCGCGCGATCCTGGGTGACTGCATGGACGACGTCAGTGACGCCGAACTGGTCGACTCGATCTATCTGACGCTCTTCCCGAACTTCCATCCCTGGGGCTCGTTCAACCAGATCGTCTACCGCTTCCGTCCCTACGGCGACAACCCGGAGGAGTGCATCCACGAGTGCATGTACTTCGCGCCGGCGCCCGTCGGCGAACCTCGCCCCGCCGCGGCGCCCATCCACTGGCTCGGCCCCGACGACGACTGGGTGGAAGCCCCCGAACTCGGAATGTTGGCGAAGGTGTTCAACCAGGACGTCTACAACATGCCCCGGGTGCAGAGCGGGCTGAAGACCATGAAGCAGGACCACGTGATCTTTGCCGACTACGGAGAGACGAAGCCGCGGCACTTCCACCACCTCCTGGAGGAGTGGCTCAACAAGCCCTGAGTCGGCGCCGGGGACTGGATGTCAGGCGACGGACGCTCGTTCCCTGTTCGTCACTCTCCGGAGACGCTGCGCAGCACGCGTCCGGCGTACGGTCCCTGGTGGACGCCGTCCTTCATGAATACTTCGCCGTTGACTAGCGTGTAGTCGTAGCCCGAAGCGCGCTGAATGAAGCGCGCCGCTCCGGCCGGCAGGTCGTGCACGAACTCGGGCGCGTGAACGCGCAAGCCGTCGAGATCGATGATGTTCACGTCCGCGAAGGCACCGGGTCGCAGGACTCCGCGATCTTCGAGTCCCAGGAATTCCGCCGGTTCGGAGGTGAGCTTCCGGATTCCCGCTTCCAATGGCATCAGCTTCCGCTCGCCAATCCAGTAGCGCAGGAAGTAGGTCGAGAAGCTCGTGTCGCAGATCTGGCCCACGTGGGCGCCCGAGTCGGCGAGCCCGAGCAGCATGTTGCGATCGGAGAGCAGCTCGCCCACGACGTCGATGTCGTGGTTCGCGAATGGGAAGATGAAGTACGCCTTCCCCTCGGCTTCGAGGACGATATCGATGAAGGCGTCCGCTGGGCTCACGCCGAGTCGCTGGGCGATCGCCCAGAGGCTGTTCTCTTCGCTGAAGTCGTAGCGCGCATCGCCGTCCTCGATGACGAGCTGATAGATCATCGAGAGCTGCGCCTCACTGGAACTCTCGTTGCCGTCGCGCACGAGCTCTGCCCTGCGCTCGGGATCTCGCAGGGCTGCCAGGCGCTCGTCCATCGTGAGGCCCTCGAGCGCCAGCCACGCGAGGCTCTGGCCGAACGGGGTCACGTTGGGCAGCCCGATCACCACGCCGACCGAGCGCACCTCGGTCTGTGGAGAAAGCCGTGCCCCGCCGGCGTTCGCCTCTTCGATCTGCTTCATCAAGTCATTGCACAGCTGCGGGTTCTCGCGATTCTGGATGACGGCGAAGGTGAACGGGCAGCCGGTCTCGAGCGAGATGGTTCGCATCATCTCGATGTCCCGGTGATGCGGCTCGGGATCGCCCGATTCGACCGGGGCGACCCATCCGTAGACGCCGTGTCCCGCCTCTTCCAGGACCTTGCCCATGGCCATCAACTCGCCGAGCCCGGCGAAGGTGCCGGGCACGTGGCGGCCGTCTGGCGTGGTGTGGAGCAGGGAGCGCGAGGTCGAGAAGCCGAAGGCGCCGGCGTTCATCGCCTCTGAAACGAGCGCACGCATAGCATCGAGTTCTTCCGCGCTCGGCTCGGCCCCGGGCTCCATGCTGCGCTCGCCCATGGCCTCGAAACGCACGGCGGTGTGGCCGACGAGCGAGGCGATGTTGATGCCGGTCGGCAGCGCTTCGATGGTGTCGAGGTAGTCGCCGAAGCTCCCCCCGGCGAAACGGCTTCCTGCCAGGATCGCCTTCGCCGGAATGTCTTCCACGGACTCGAGCAGTTTGACGAGGAACCCGAGACGCTCCGGCGCCGCCGGTGCCAGGCTCAGGCCACAGTTGCCGTTCAGCATGGTGGTGATGCCATGCCAGCAGGGAGAAGACGCGATCGGATCCCACATCACCTGGGCGTCCATATGGGCATGGATGTCGATGAATCCCGGCGAGACCAGCTTGCCCCGGGCGTCGATGGTCTGCTTGCCCTCTTCTTCCACATCGCCGACTTCGACGATGCGGTCGCCCACGATCGCCACGTCGGCCGTCCGGGGCTCGCTCCCGGTACCGTCGACGACCAGGCCCCCTCGGATCACTACGTCATGGGTCATCGCTCGCTCTCCCCATCATTGGCCCGCTCGGAGCAGGCCGGATTCAGGCCGAAACGATAACATGTTATCGTATGCGTTTCGCTACTTGATCTACTAGGCTGAGCCCCGACTCGACCCAGGAGAGAGATGACCACCGACGCGACCACCCTCAGGCTCGCGAGACGCCTGACGCCCCCGCAAACCGAGCGCCGCGACCGGCTCCGCGAGGCAGCCCGGCAGCTGGCATCGGAGGGGGGTTATGGCGCCGTCACGATTCGTGATGTCGCCGACCGGGCCGGTGTCGGACTGGCGACCGTCTATCGATACTTCTCTTCGAAGGATCATCTGATCGCCGAGGTCCATGCCGCGGTGAGTCGCGAGGTGGTGGAGGATCTGACGGCGACTCCGCCTCCGGGTAGCTCCAAGCTGGAGCGCGTCGAGGGCGTCTTCCACCGCATGCTCGAGGCCGCGGCGGCGGACCTGAACCTCTCCGCGGCCGGAATTGCCGCCGTTACCTCGAACGATCCCGCCACCAACGATCCCGAGTACTGGCGGGAGACGATCCTGCTCCCCTATCTCGATACGGCGTTGGGAAGCGAGGACCAGGAGGATCGCGAAGAGCTGGCAGAGATCCTCGGCCACCTCTTCTTCTCCCTCATGATCGCGCTGACATCGGGGCGGCTCGAGCTCGAGAAGGCCAAGGAGATCATGGGCCGGACAGTGCGACTGATCCTACGGCCCGCGTAGCAGCCCGGATCGCGCAGTGCGCCTAGCGTTTCTCGGCCGCGCTCATGCTGAAGTCGAGGTGCCCGTTGAAGATGGCCAGGAGCGAACGAAGAACGCCTGGGCGGTCTCTTCGTAGACCCCGCGGTCCGTATCCGTATAGTGGACGCAGGTGAAGGCGAGGATGCCTCTCCCCGGCCCGAACTCGGCGATCTCGAAGCTTCGCGGGGCTGGTTCGGCGTCTGGTCCGGCCATCAGCGCAGCATCGCCGGTACGCCAGCGATGTAGGGATGCGCGAAGACGAGCAGGGCGAAGGCCACCGCTGCGCCCACGAGGGGCTTCCACTCAGCCAGCATCGGCTGCGGCTCGGGGCGATTCCAGGAGCCGTCGCGTCGGTTGATGAACAGCATGGCCACGATGGCCCACGACCCGAGCCCCCCGAAGAGGAGCAACGAGCGGTTGTCGCCGTTGGAGAGCAGATGCGAACCGGCCCAGACCGCGACGCCGGTCAACTGGGGGTGGCGTATCAAGCGGTTGATGTTGGAGCCGGCTCCCGAGGCCGCGAACAGGAACAGTGCGACGAAGACGAGTGGCAAGGCAGCGCCAGCGCCCCAGCTGGGAGGCCCGTAGCTGGCGCTCGCCAGGGACGAGCGCCAGCCGACCACCATCAGGACGACGGAAAGGACGATCGTCAGCGCGAAGGCGCCCTGGTAGTTCTTCTCACCGAGCCGTTCGATGAGGCGCGAGCGGGTCGGCACCGCGGCGCTCGGAAACAGATGGGCGCAACCCCACAAGAGAACACCGAGCGCGAGCCAGATCATGCCTTGCTCCTCCACCCCGAACGTCTGCGCGGGCCAGCCCCATGGTAGGCGCGGAGCAGCCGTCTCGACGACAGGGGATTGACGATACCGGGGGAATTTACCAAACTAGCGCTAGTTAGTCTATTGGAGGATCGATGCCGGCGGCTCCCGCACGAACGTTCAAGCCCACCCCCGCTGGGCGCCGGGGAGCAGCCACCGCGGAGCGCATCCTCGACGCCGCGGAGGGGCTCTTCGCCGAACGGGGCTACAGCGCGACCACCCTGCGCGACGTGGCGACCCGGGTCGGCATCCAGAACCCGAGCCTCTACAACCACTTCGAGAGCAAGGAGGCCCTCTATGCGGCGGTCCTCGAGCGCGATATCGGCCCCGTTCTGGAGGCGCTCTCCGAGTTCCTGCTCGACGGTTCCGAGGGCAGCGGAGACCCGGCGCAGGTGGCCGAGCGCGTGATGGAACTGCTGGCTCGGCGTCCCCGGCTCCCCCGGCTCGTGGCCCACGAAACCCTGAGCGGTGGCGATCAGCTCACCCGGATGCTGCGCGAGTGGATGGTGCCCGTCTTCGCCCGCGCCCACCGAATGGTGGAGATCTCGCCGGGGGCCGAGCGCTGGAACCCCGATCAGATCCCCCACCTGGTGCTCGCCATGTACCACATCGTGATCGGCTACTTCACGATCGCCCCGCTCTACGAGGCGCTGACCGGCGATGACCTGCTGGCCGAGCAGGCCCTCGAGCGGCAGACCCGCCTGCTCCGGGAGATCGTGGGCGCCCTGTTCACGAGCACGGAGAAGAGTGCCGGCTGACACCGTTGATGACCCGCCGGGAGCCCGAACCGGCATTTCGAGAAAGGACCCTTCATGGATATGGATATCGAGTTCCTGGCGTCTGCAAACTGGGACGAGCGAATGTACGAGCGCCTCCGCTGGCTGCGAGATCACGATCCGGTCCACTGGTCGGAGAAGGACGACCTCTGGCTCGTCACGCGGCACGACGACGTCAGCGAGGTCTCGAAGAATCAGGGCCTCTTTACCTCGGCGGAGGGTGTGCGGCCGGGCAACCCCGCGAAGCTCGGCCTCATCGACGAGGGCGAGCCGCGGCACACCGCGATGCGGGGTCTGATCAACCGGGGCTTCTCGCCGCGCATGGTGGGCCATCTCGAGGTCGTGTTCCGCGAGATCGTGGACGAAGCCCTCGACGCGATCGCCAAGCAGGGCCGCTGCGACTTCGTCGACGACATCGCCGTTCCCCTTCCCCTGCTCCTGATCGCCGAGATGATCGGCATCCGCCGGGAGGATCGTGAGCGGTTCCACCAGTGGTCCGACGCGATGATCGGCGCGGACGGGAACATGGACGACCCCGAGGTGATGGCCCGTGCCGGCCAGGCCTTCATGGATTATTCGGCCTACGTCGGAGAGATCATCGAGGACCGGCGCCGGAACCCCAAGGACGATCTCGTGAGCATCCTGGTGGGTGCGAAGGATCAGGGCTTGATCGGCGAGTTCGATGGCAACGAACTCCCCGGCGCAGACCGTCTTCCCAGCGAGCACATGGACCTCGCCAACGACGAACTCACCATGCTCCTGGTCGTGCTGATGGTGGCCGGCAACGAGACCACGCGGAACGGACTCTCCGGCGGCATGCAGCTCCTTATCGAGCACCCCGAGCAGCGCCAGAAACTGCTCGATGACCCGACGCTGATACCCTCGGCGGTCGAGGAGATGGTGCGGCTGGTTTCGCCGGTTCGCTCCTTCGGCCGTACGGTGACCCGCGACACGGAGCTTCGAGGCCAGGAGATCAAGCAGGGCCAGAAGGTCCTGATCGTCTACCCCTCGGCGAACCGGGATCCGGAGGTGTACGAACGGCCCGATGAATTCGACGTCGAGCGCAACCCGCACCATCTGGGCTTCGGCATCGGGCAGCACTTCTGCCTCGGTGCCAACCTGGCGCGGATGGAGATGCGCGTCGCTTTCGCGGAACTGTTGCGGCGCTTCCCCGACATGACGTACTCCGACGGCGGGCCCGTCCTCAAACCCTCGGCGCTGGTGCGCACCTGTCTTCAGATGAATGTGCAATACACACCGGAGGCATGAATCGGGACAGCACTGGACGGGCCGGGCCCGGTGACGTAGAACCGATCGCCAGGAGGCCCGGACCGCAGACATGAAAGAGGCAACGCACGCTCAGTGAGGCTCCCTCCCCGGGTCGACGCGTGGCTGCTTGCACCCAAGACGAAACTCCCCGCTGCGCGCTGGATTCGGACCAGCCTACGCACCGTGCACATTGCCGCGGTCTGTGCGCTCTACGGCGGACAGCTCTACGGCGTCGAGCCCGAGCGCCTAGCACCCTCCGTCCTGGCCGTCGGGTTGAGTGGCGGAATCTTCGCCTTGTTCGAAGCGTGGCAGGCGCCCATCTGGCTGGTCCAGATCCGTGGGGTCGCGACCATGGCCAAAGTGGGGCTGTTGGTCGCCATCAGCGTGATCGGCGGCTTCGAGATTCCGCTCCTGACGCTCGCCTTGGTGATCGGCAGCGTCAGCTCCCACATGCCCGGGCGCTGGCGCTACCACTCGCTAGTGCATCACCGGGTCGTCAGCCCCGGCGAGAAGGGCTGACAGCGCTCGCCTCCAGGCCGGTATGACCAGGGCCAACTCGTGCCCGCACTAACAACGGTCCAACCACGTCGTTCGGAGGGTGCCCGGTTCAGTCCCGGTGGGCGTGGCTCGAGGCCCCAGTGGACAGGGTCCGGCGGTTGAATTCGCCCCATCTCGGCTCGGGTGAGCTGCTGCCGAGGAGCCCGGGACTCCGGACGGGAATCCGTGACGGCGGGAATAACGAAGCTAAAACGGGGGGTTCGAGCCGGTCGTCGCTCTTCTGGGGCTGCTTGGAACAGTCCGGGCGAATGGCTGGCCCTTGGTTTGCAAAGTACTCGGCCGGGAGGCACCAGAATGACTAGATCGAGGATTGGCGTTGCAGCATTGATCGGAGCGGGCCTGTTCCTGGCCGTCGGGACGAGCGCGCAGGCGGGCAGCTCGGACCTGGAGGTGGCGCTCGAGGCGCTTCAAACGGCGGCGGAGAACGACGCCAGTCTATCTCCCGACTTCAAGTCGGCGGTGAAACAACTCAGCGAGGCGATGCGCGCCCAGCAGAATCGCGGCCTTCCCGCGGTCGGCAGCGCTTCAGGAAGCAAGGCCGAGAAGACCTTCTTCGACCGCATTCATCCCTTCGCCGACATGCGGCTCCGCCTCGAGCACGCGCGACACCAGCCCGGCATGCGCCGCGACCGCACACGTCTCCGCACACGCTTCCGGATCGGAGCGGAGTACGAGCTCACGAACGAGTTCACGGCGGGGTTCCGACTAAGGACCGGGAACCCGGACGATCCCAACTCTCCGCACCAGACCTTTGGCAGCGGCTTCGACTCATGGGAGTTCAACCTCGACCGCGCCTACATCCGCTACGAACCCGACCACGTCGAGGGGCTGTGGCTCGTCGCCGGCAAGGCGCCGCACAAGTTCAAGACGAACCCGGTCTACGGCGAGCTGGTCTGGGATGAAGACATCAATCCCGAGGGTCTCACCGGCGGCTATACCTGGTCGAACGGAAACGGCCTCGAGCTGGGCGTGGTGGCCGGCGAGTACTGGCTCGTCGAGCGCGGCGGGGCGAACGAGGCCACGCTATTCGACGTGCAGGGACACGGGAGCATCGAGATCTCCGAGCACCTCGTCGCGACCGCCGCGGTGGGGTACTACGACTATTCGAGGCTCGATGATGGCGGCGCAGGCCGCGACGGCGCCTTGCTCCCCGACAACGCGGGCAATCTGCTCACCGACTTCAACGGCGACGGTATCGGCGACGCGTTCGCGTCGGACTTCCAGATCATCAACCCGATCGCGAGCGTGACGTTCAGCGGGCTGTCCTGGCCGATCACCCTGGCCGGGGAGTACATCCACAACTTCGACGCGTCCAACAGCGACTTCGAAGATGGCTACGCGCTCGGAGCGTCGACCAAGGGAAAGGTGATGGAACGCTCCGCGAAGTTCTTCTATCAGTACCAGGAACTTGGACGGGAGGCCGTGTTCTCCGGGTTCGCCCAGGACGACTTCCAGCACGCCACCGGATTCCGCGGACACGCATTCGGGAGTGAGATTGGAATCGCAGACAACATCAAACTGAAGATCTGGAGCCTCTTCTCGCGCCCGATCGACGCTCCGATGACGTCCCGAAACATGGAGAAGCGAATCCGGTTCGATCTGAACGCGAAATTCTAGTTGGCGCTGGCGAGCGGGTTGTTCCGGCACCTGCTTGGTGGGTCATCTAGACTACGTCCTCGTCGCCTGACCCACCCCTTGGCAGGTGCGAGGAGATCGATCGCGATGTTAGTCGTCAGGGCCGTCCCCTCATCCATGCACCACCGACTCCGGCGATCCTGCGCGGCCTTGTCCCTGATGGCGATCATGGGGCTGGCCGTGGGTTGCTCCGATTCCCCGCAAGCCAAGGCTCCGGCCGAGGCGACCCCGGTCGAGCCGCGGAGCTTCGAGCTGTCGATCGTGGATCGCGCGGTTTCGCTCGAGGGCGACGCGATCCGGGTGAGCCAGGGTGAGCGGGCCGAAATCCGTTGGGTGACCGACGAGGCGACCGCCATCCACCTGCACGGCTACGACATCGAGATATCCCTCGAGCCGGGTCGTCCGTCCACGATGAGCTTCGAGGCCAATGCAAGCGGCCGTTTCCCGATCACGAGCCACGGCTTCGAGGCCCCTAAGCAGGCCGCGCCCGCCCACGAGCACGAACACGACCACGGCGAGCACGAACACGGCGAGCACGAACACGGCGCTCAGGCCGCGCAGGAGGGCGATCACGGCGAGGTGACGTTGTTGTACTTCGAGGTGTATCCGCGATGAAACGCGGCGGCCGGCAGGGACGTCCTCGTGGCGTCCTTGCCCTATCCCCGCTGCCTCTCTCCGCTCTGCTCGCGAGCCCGGCACTCGGCCACGGCTTCGGTCAGCGCTTCGACCTGCCGGTACCGCTCGATTTCTATCTCGTCGGCGCCGCGGCAACGGTCGCGGTCTCCTTCGCGATCATCGCGTTCTTCGTCCGCAGAGGCGGCGAGCTCGATTCCTACCCGCGCCTGAAGCTGCTGCGGGGCCGGCTGCCAAGGCTCCTGATGCGACCGGCCGTCGTCGCGACGCTCCAGGCCGCGAGCGTCGTCGTTTTTGCCGGTTCCCTTGCGGCCGGACTCTGGGGCGAACAGAGCCCCTCCGAGAACGTGCTGCCCACCCTCGTGTGGATCATCTGGTGGACGGGCATGGCCTACGTCTCCGCTCTGTTCGGGGACGTATGGGCGCTCATCAATCCCTGGAAGATCCTCTACGGCTGGGCGGAGAGCGGCGTGCGCCGAGTCTTCGCGATCGAAGAGCCCGGCCTTCGATTCCGCTACCCCGGCTGGCTCGGGGTATGGCCCGCCTTCCTGCTGTTCTTCGTTTTCGTCTGGGGAGAGCTGGTCTGGGAACAGAACGCGATTCCCAGGAACCTCGCCCTGGCCATCGTCGCGTACTCGGTCGTGACGTGGATCGGGATGTTCGCCTTCGGGAAGCATGCGTGGCTTCGCGGCGGCGAAGCATTCAACGTCGCGTTCGGCTTGCTCGCCCGGTTCGCGCCGAGCGAGATCCGCGTCGTCGATCCCTCGATCTGCCGGAGCTGCTCTGCCGAGCGCTGTCAGCGCGGCGAGGATTGTGTCGGTTGCAATGAGTGCATCTCGAAAGCGCACCGCCGCGACCACGGCGGCAGCGCCGAAGCCCGAGAATGGAACCTGCGTCCCTTTGGCGTCGGACTCCTGAGCCGTGAGGCGATCTCGGCCTCGCAGATGGCCTTTGTCGTGCTGATGCTGGCCAGCGTCAGTTTCGACGGCTTCATGGCCACGTCCCTGTGGTTGGAGCTCTACGACGGCATCACCTCGACCCGGGCTCTGATGCCGTTGCTCCACCAGCTCAACATGATGGGCATGAGCGTGGACTCGATCGTCTACACGATTGGCCTCGCGCTGGCTCCGCTGGTGTTCCTGACGGTCTATCTGACATTCAGCGCGGCAATGCTGCTCGCGTCGCGCGCTTCGAGCAAAGCCGGTGCGAACGAATACACGACGATGCGAATGGCGAGCCACTTCGTTCTCTCGCTCATTCCGATCGCCATTGCCTACCACCTGGCACACTACGTTTCGTTCTTGTTCGTCGCCGGACAGTTGATCATTCCCCTGGCCTCCGACCCGTTCGGCTTCGGCTGGGACCTGCTGGGAACCGCTGACTACAAGATCGATACCGGGCTGATCGGCGCTCGCTTCACCTGGTACGCATCCGTCTCGTCCGTCGTCGTGGGCCACGTCATCGCGGTCTATCTGGCTCACGTGCTCGCGCTGCGCGGCTTCGAGGACCGGAGATCGGCGCTCAACAGCCAGTACCCGATGCTGGCCCTGATGGTATTCTACACCTTCGCTGGCTTGTGGATTCTCGCCCAGCCCATCGTGGAGTAGAAGAATGAACCGACGAATAACAAGGATCCAGCGATTCACGCGAGCTGCGCTCGTGTCGTTCGCGAGTCTTCTCGTCGTGAGCGCGGGAAATCCCACGGTGGAGCTCAGCCATCATCAGGTCAGCCCCACCGAGCTGACCATCCAGAAGGGTGAAGCGGTGACCTTCGTCAATCGGGTCAACATGTCCGGCGGTCACCGCGTCGTTGCGGACGACGATTCGTTCTCGAGTCCGGCGCTCGAGAAAGGCGAGAGCTGGACCCACACATTCGAGCAGACCGGCGCCTTTCACTATCATCTCGACCAGCATCCGGGGACCAGGGGCGTCATCCACGTCGAGTAGCGCCGCGGTCCCTACTCGTGGGCGCTCATGGCGCCCACACCCCGGACCGTGACGTGGATGTCGATCGACCCTGCGCGTTCGAAGTTGAGGGTCATGGGGAACGTCTCCCCTTCCACCAGCGGTGAGCCCAGCTGCATGAGCATGATGTGCAAACCGCCTGGCTCCAGGGAGACGGTTTCGTTGGCGGCAAGTGCCAAGGCCTGCAGCGGCTGCATCGACATCATTCCATGCTCTCGCATGGTCCGGTGAACGGACGCCCCGGCCGCTATCGGCGTCGTGACCCCGAGCAACTGCTCCGGCTCGGCCGCGAGATTGGAAAGACGGAGATAGACGACGCCGGTCGCCGTCCGGCCGGCGCTCGAGCGCGCCCAGGGGCTCTCGATCACGACATCGCCCTCGCGGAACTCGTCGCTCGTCGCACAACCAGCAAGGCCGAGGATCGAAACGAAGACCATCAGTGCCGACTTCACGGGGAACCTCCAGCGACCGCGCCGGCGGGGCCCTGCTCCAGTAGCGCGAGAATCTCGGCAGCCGTTTCCACCGGGTCCGAGTCGTGGTCGAAGATCGCCACGCCCTTGCCGTCGGGTCCGATCAAGTACGTCAGTGCGGTATGGCGCAGGGAGTAGTCGGCGCTTTCGGACCCTTCTTCATCGCCGTCTCTCTCGAATATCACACCATAGGAACGAGTGGCTGCCGCAATCTCGGCCGGAGAGCCCGTCAGGCCCGTAAGCCGAGGATGGAAGTGTCGAACGTACTCGGCCAGCACCACGGGGGTGTCGCGCTCGGGATCGAACGTGATGAATACGGGCTGGACGGCCTCGCCCGCCTCGCCCAGCTCCCGCAAGGCCGCACTCATGATCATGAGATCGGCCGGGCAGACGTCGGGGCAATGCGTGTAGCCGAAGAAGACCAGCATGTAGCGCCCCAGGAATTCCCGCTCGCTCACGGCTCGTCCGGTGTGATCGGTGAAGGTCAGGCCCCTGGGCTGCGAAGTGGAAGCAACCGGAGTCACCTCGGTCGCGGGCTCCGCTGACAAGGGCGTGCCGATCGGGAATGGGACGGCACAAACCACGAGGCAGACGAAGGCAATGCAGGCTCCCCGTTCCACTCACTGCCCCTCCAGGTGTCTGCGGATCGCCACGGCCATCGTCGCTCCGTCGATGCCTTCGCGGTACATCGAGCGCAACCTGCCTTCGGGACCCACGAGGTAGGTAAAGGCGGAGTGGTTCATCGAGTAGTCGATGCCGGGCGTGTTCGCGGCGTAGGTGGCCGACACGTCGACGGAGAATGCGTTGGCGGCGGCGATGGCTTGCTCCTTCGACCCCGTCAGACCGAGGAAGCGGGGGTGGAAGTGGCGCATGTACGCCGCCAACACGGGGACGGTGTCACGTTCCGGATCGAAGCTGATGAAGAGCGGTTGGACCCGCTTCCCCGCAGCGCCCAGCGCCTGCATCGCCTGCGTCGCTACCGACAAGCCCGTCGGGCAGACGTCGGGACAGTGGCTGTAGCCGAAGTAGATCAACATGAACTGGCCGCGAAAATCCTGGTCGCTCACGACGCGACCGGTGTGATCGGTAAGGGTGAACGCCCCTCCCCGAACCAACCGATCGTCGTCGGCCATGGCCCCGCCGGGCGCCAGGAGCACCAGCAAGACGAGCCAGCATCGCCATCCTGAAGGCAGTCTTCTCATCAGGCTAGAAGAGAGGATGCGTCAGTTGGTCACCGGCGCCGAATCTCTTCCCGGACTCCCCGGAGTTGCCGAAGAGCCGCCATCGGTCTTCCTTGATCAGGACGTGCCATTGCTTGTCCCAGCTATCGACGGCGACCGGTAGCTCGGCCCCCTTCGGGGTACCCATCAGCAGGCCGGTGCATTCGAGGACCGCCACGGTCTGTCCCGAGGAGTCGTCGTAGGTGAGAAGCTCGATGGAGTGGCTTGATGAGAGGTCGTCGAAGTTGGCGAAGATCTGCTCCCAGACTCCCTTCGCGAATTCCTTGTCCTCGTCGAGATTCGTATATTTCTCGGAGTAGAGCGTCATCAGCTCTTCCAGGTTCCCCGCTTCGATGGCTCGTTCCGCATCATGAAAGAACCTCACCAGCTCCTGGTAGGTCTCCTCTCCGACCTTCTCCTTGGCCGAAGGGCCAAGGGTCATCGAGTGCGCCTCCGAGAGCTTGGGCTCTTCGGAGCAAGACGAGCCGGGCAGGATCATCAGGGCCGAGGCCAGCGAGAGGAGCACGAGCTTCGCCAGTTCCGACGGAAACGACTTCGTGCTCCAACGACGTTGCATTCTCTTCGACATGGTCTCTTTCCTCCATGGCACGATTCCCTCAGTCGGGAAACGCGCGGGGTTCTCGTACGTGCTGCCATCCTTCACCGCCGAGTGCGTGCAAGAAGGCGATGAGATCGGCCTTTTCGCCTTTCGTCAGGTTCAGCTCCTTGACGGGAACGGCGACCTCCCTGCCGAGCTTCGAACGCTCGCCATACAAGCGGATGGTCTCTTCCAGTGACAGGGCGGGGCGCGCCAACTCAACGGCGAGGAAGGGATTCGAAATCACGCCGTCACTATAGTAGTCCACCACCTCGCCGAGCGTACCGATGCTGCCATCATGCATGTAGGGCGCGGTCCGTGCGATCTCCCTCAGCGTGGGCGTCTTGAAAGCGCCTGTGTCCCTGGCCCTGCCCGTGATCGCGAAGCGGCCCTCATCGACAGGCTGTTTGTCCCAGCCGACTCCGATGTTGTGGAATTTTTCATCGGTCAGGTTCCAGCCCGAGTGACACTGGCTGCAACGTGCCTTCCCGGTGAAGAGCGCGAGCCCTCGCTGCTCGGCTTCCGTCATGGCTTCCCGGTCGCCCGCGTTGAAGCGATCCCATCTCGAGTTTCCAGAGACGATCGTGCGTTCGTAGGAGGCGATCGCCCTGACGATGTCATCGATATTGATGTCCCGTCCGAAGACCTCTCGAAACGGCTTCCGGTAGCCCCCGATGGACGCGACCTTCTTCGTCACCGCCGCGAGGTCGGGCATCCCCATCTCGAGCGGGCTGGTCAGGGGCCCTTTTGCCTGCGCTTCCAGGCTGGCCGCTCTACCGTCCCAGAACTGGCTGGAATTCGAGAATCGGTTGATGATCGTTGGAGCGTTCCGGCCCCCTCGTCGCCCCTGGATTCCCGAAGACACCTTCAGGCCGTCGGAGAGGCCGTGTGCTGGCGAGTGACAGCTGGCGCAGGCGATGCTGTCGTTCGCCGAGAGTCGCCTGTCGAAGAACAACAGCCGGCCCAGTTCGACCTTGGCCGTTGTGACGGGATTGTCGGCTGGCTCGAAGTACGCGGCGGCTTCCAGACCCAGCGGCAGGGGCGGGGCGGACGCGGCTTCGTTCCCCGCCAGCAGTGGTCGCGGTGTCCAGAGAGCGGACAGTGCAAATAGCATCGCAAAGACTTCGCGATTCAGCGGCATCATTGGAGGCCCCTGCTCTCGACGTCGGGAACTGAAGCCGTAGCTTCCATGGGCGTCGCGGCCAGAGAGATCACAACACACGGCGGAGCGAACTGCCGTCCGCGACCGCGGAGTATGCGCTCAGCATGAAGAGAATGAAGCGACGGGTCGCCTTCCTGATCGTGGCCCTTTTCCCGGTTTCGCTTGGGGCCGACGAGCTCACCCTCGAGATCACGACTATCGGGATCCGCCCCGATCATGTGGTCTTGCAGGCCGGTGACAGCGTGAGATTCCAGAGCTCCACGCAGAGCGAACTCACCCTGAGCATCATCGGCGAGGCGAGTCTGCCCGAGAGGGAGCACCGGCTCGAGGCTGGCTCCTATCGCCACCGGTTCGATCGACCCGGGAGCTACGAGGTCCTCGTGAAGGAGATTCCGGGCATCAGGGCGCGAGCCGTGGTGTTCTCCGCGGCAGGAGAGAGCTCGGATCTGCGCCAGGAGATGGTCAGCTACAGCATCGGATACGACCTGGGGCAGAACGTCGTCAAGCAGCTCGAGAATCTCGACCTCGAACTCTTCAACGCAGGGATCGCCCACGCCTACACGGGCCAGGAGCCGAAGCTGAGCCGGGCCGAGATGGATTTCATCGTCAAGGAGTACGGCCGGGAGATCGCTCGCAGGGCGCGCGACGAGCGAGAACAGATCGCGGCGCGAAACCGGGAGGAGAGCCGCGGCTTCCTCGAGCTGAACGCCCGCCAATCGGACGTCGTGGTGCTGCCGAGTGGTTTGCAATACCGGATCCTGAGACCAGGCCTGGGCCAGAAGCCCAGGGCCGGAGCGAAGGTCAAGGTTCATCACAGGGCCACCTTCCTGGATGGAAGCGAGTTCGACGACACGTTCGATTCCGAGCCTGCCGAGTTCGTGCTGTCCGAGAGTGTCCTTCCGGGCTACTCGGAAGGACTGATGCTGATGTCGGAAGGCGCCAGATGGAAGCTGTTCGTGCCACCGCATCTGGCCTATGGCATTCGTGGCCAGCCCCCGCGTCCGGGAGTCCCGGCGATCGAGCCGAACGCGACACTCGTCTTCGAGGTGGAGCTGCTTGCTGTTGGCGGCGGAAGCCACGACTAGCATGATCGAGTCGATGGGCGAACACGGCTACTCGTCGCCTCTTGTACGCGGCATGGCCTTTCCGACCATGTAGTCGACCGCTGCCCTGAGTTCCTCATCGGTGCAGAACTGACAATTTCCCCTGGGTGGCATCTCGTTGAAGCCGTTGTGCGCACTGAAGTAGAGCGCCCCGCGCCCCTTGCCGATTCTCTCCGCCCAGGCGGATCGGTCCCCGAGCTTGGGCGCCCCCCAGACGCTCAACGTATGACAGGCCATGCATACGCGTTTGTACACGCTTCGCCCCGATAGCGGCTTCGGGCTTTCCGCCAAGCCTGGGCTCGCCCCTAGTGACAAGAAGAAGAACGAAGAGGCGCAGAGGATTGACAACAGCCGAGTCGTTATCACCCGATCGAAACTCCTATTCCTGGCTCACCGGTTCCAGGCTCGAGAAGAAAGCTGCCAGGTTCTTGATGTCGTCATCGGTCAGTTGACTCGCCACCGGGTTCATCAGCTGCAGACTCTCGCGTTCGCCGCTTCGGAAAGCCTCGAGCTGTCGGATCAGGTAGTCGACCTTCTGTCCCCGCAGATTCGGATAGGCAGCCACGAGACTGATTCCGTCCAGTCCGTGGCAGGCGGCGCAGATCATTTTCGCCTTTTCCTCCCCTGCCGCGAAATCCGGGGGGCTCGCGTCTGCGATGCTGGCCTCATCGGATAGTCCGGAGTAGTAGGCCGCGAGGTTCTTGATGTCGCCCTTGGACAGTTCACCCGCCACCGGAGCCGCATGCTCCGGACTCGTGCGTAGGCCGCTCTGAAAAGCCTCGAGCTGCTGGACCAGGTACTTGACCTTTTGACCCTTGAGGTTCGGGTAGGCGGCTTCGGGGCTGACCCCATCCAGCCCATGGCACGAGGCGCAAGCCGTTTTTGCTAGTTCCTCACCTGCGGCGGGATCAGGACGAGCCGCGTGTGCGACACCGGCCCCAACGAACGAAAGGGCGGTCAGGGCAGCGATCGCAGCCAGCCTGGCACGCCGGCCGATCACGAAACTGCTATTGGCCCTGTTCATTTCCAACCCACGTCCTTCGCTTCTGCGGCTCGTTCGTGCATGCGAGCGCGGTCAGGAATGTTCCCGATGCCTTCTCATAGATCTTCCCATCCATCGCCAGGGAGACGCCATCAACGGCATGCTCCGACCACTCTCGAGAGGACTCGACGGCCGCGGCGTAACCGAGCAGGCGGCAAGCTCCGGTGTGACCGCTCAAGATCAGGAACCGTCGAGGGCCGTGGTGGACCTGCGGGAGCGTCATCGTCACCGAGCCGTCTGGATTCTCTTTCCTGGACGTCACGGTGATCTCGGGCATGTGCCCGCGGGTCGGGGTGCAGGTCATCGAAACGACATAGTGAGCGCTTTCAGCGTCAGCGACGGTTCCGTCATCGTGGACTTGAACCGCAAGCTTCAGATCTGCCGACCACACCATGTACTCCTTCAGGTAGCCATCCATCCCGAACAGGTGGCAAGCGCCGGGAATCCCCTGGCGAATGCCCAGGCGTTCGACGCCGCCCAGGACTTCGGGGCGCGTGATCGTCTTGCTCGAGTCCAGGTTCTCCTCGATCCGGTCGGCATCGACCGCGGGCGTACCGCCAGAGGCCTGGGTGCAGAGTAGAGCAACCACGATGACTACCGATGAGGCGAGGGCTCTCCTGCTGCCCATCGGGGTTCTACGGAGCGAGGGATCGCACATAGGCCACCAGTGTGCTGATTTCCTGCTCGTTCAACACACCCTTCCAGGGCGGCATGATATTCAGGCCGTCGGAGACCGATGCGAGCAGCTCCTCATCGGTCTTCTCCATCCGTTCCCCCTTCGAGAAGTGGGGGGCGTTCGGCAGGGTCGCCGTCCCATCGATCCCGTGACAGACCGCACAGTTCGATTCGAATAGCTCCCGGCCGGGGGTTCCGTCGGCGAATCCGACACTCGGCGTCAGAAGCAGGAAGAGCAGCAGGCCCCACGTTGACGGGCCCCTTCCCGTCATCCGCGTCAGAACTAACATCGTTCATTTCCTCATTCGTGTTTCCGTGTCTGTCGACTGGGCGCACAGCCCCGCCCCCGCCCTCTCGACGGGTACGCGATTCGGCTCGATGGGTCGATTTCGGGCCTAGCTGAACGTCCGGCTCGTGAATGACATCTGGGCGAGATCATTCTTGTACGGACTCTCCCCGATCTTGCGAACCTTCCCCACCCCGAGCTTGAAGCGGTAGTTTCCGCTCATCGGGTCGGTGACGCTCGGCGAGAGCGCGTTCACAGCCCGCTTCGGGTTCATGAGGCAGATCGAGAAGGTCGTTCCAGGGCGAACGATGTCCGTCACCATTGCGACCAGCTCCACCGAGGCGCTCTTGAATTCGATGTGCCCGTTCTTCACCAGGCCGGTGTACATCGCATCTTCCAGCGTGCGGTGGATGAAGCCTCCTGTCTGGACCGCTACCCGGTCGCTGTAGGCCTCGACCAGATCGCCACTCTCGATGCCCCGTGCCTTCGCATCGTCCGGGTGGATCTCGAGGATGTTCGCTGGCCAACGCTGTGTGATGTAGGGGCGCCGCTGCACGTCGTCGAAGCCGGACTGCCAGACCTCGTTGATGCGGCCGCTCGAGATCCACAACTCGTCATCCTGCGGTTTGATCGCATCGAAGAAGTCGGCAAAGATGAACCACGGCGACTTGAGCAGGTGCGGCCGTCCCGTCTGCGTCTTGAACGACTTGAATATCTTGTGCATCCAGGTCAACGCCTCGGGACCGGTGTCGGGAAGCTCCAACGTGCTGTCGTGGAAACGCTTGGTGCCCACGATCTTTCCGTCGACTTCACGCACCGGGGTCTGGATTCCCTGGGTGCCGAGCTCGCGCAAGAACTGGTGGCCGGATTTCCCGGCCTTCTTGGCGTACTTCAGGAAGACCGCGTAGTCCCGTCGGCCACGGCGATTGCCTCTCATGCTCTCTTCATAGACGTCGTTGGAGGTCTTCCAATCGAAACCGGGGAAGCCCATCTTCTGGCCGATCTGACCCACGATCCACCAATCCGGCTTGGACTCGCCCGGCGCGTCGTAGAACTTGTCGTAGATCCGCATGCGACGTTCGCCGTTGGAGCGTACGAAGACCTCTTCGCCCCAGGTCGCTGCGGGGAAGACGAAGTCCGCTAGCTCGCTACCGATCGGCTCGCGCAGGTAGATGTCCTGGTTGACGATCATGGTGCCGCCGGAGTCGACCCGCTGCTTCATGACCTCGATGGCGTGCGCCTTGTTCTTGCGGGTGATCTGGTGCGGATTGCCTCGCGTCAGCTTGGTCATCGAATCCTGCAGCGACTGGGAGGCCGACATCGCGCCGACCCAGGTCGTGCCGACGACGTAGGCCATGCGGACGTGCCCGTTCTCCATCCACTTGTCCAGGTTCAGCGTCATTCGCCGCCGGCCAAAGAACTTCTCCGGTCCCTTCGAACGCGGATAGGATCCTCCGCTGTTTCCGCCACGCTGGTGGCCGCCCAGTCGACTGATCATCTGTCCAGGACGGTTGCCGGCCCCGCAGATCAATCCGAGCGAGGCGATGGACGCGGTGTTGCTGTAGTTGTTCGTCCAGTAGTTGCCCTTCTCGATGGCCACCGAGAGCTTCGGACGGCTGCCGTCCTCGCGCGGCTTTGCCATCATCTCGGCCGCCTTCAGGATCTGCTCCTTCGGTACGCCGCAGAGCTCGGAGGCAAACTCCAGCTCGCTCTCCTTCTGCGACAGGATCCAGGACTTGTAGTCCTCCAGGCCCTTGGTCTGGACCTTTCCCCACGTGGTGCGCCATTGCCACGGCGTGTCTCGGATGCCCCGTCCGAAGCCGGAGTTGGATTCCCACTTGTTGGCCGGCGGGAACTTGGCCAGCCACTCCTTGTCTTCCCAACCGTTCTCCAGGATCACTCGCGCCAGAGCCATGTAGAGCACGGTGTCCGTTCCGGGGATGAGCTGGAGGTGCAGACCACCGTTCTTCACGGCGTAGTCGACCCCCGAGGTCCGGCGCGGATTCACGAAGATCTGTTTCTGACCATGCTCCATCGAACCGCGCAGCATGTACTCGTTCCAGATGATCGTCTTCGTTTCGAACGGGTCGGTACCGCTGAGGAACACGACATCCGCCTCGTACCAGTCGTCGTAGGAGGCCGAGAAGTTGTCGATGCCAGCGTCCCGGAAGCCCGGGGTATCCGGCGCGTGCCCGGGGTTGTCGTGGAAGGCATGGGCCGGAGTGTGGATGTGACGAAGTGCGAGCTTGGTCAGCGCGTAGTTGTTCTCGAAGAACTGGTACGAGTACTGCTTCTGCGCGTAGGCGTTCTCGCTGTACTTGTCGATGACGTAGGTCGCCATCTCCGCGAAGATGTCGGTGGCGTCGTCCCACGAAATGCGTTCGAGCTTTCCGTTCACCCGCATCATCGGATGCTGCAGCCGATCGCGTGTGGGCGTGTCCGGGTTGTAACACTTCTGGGCGATGCAACCGCCGCGAATACTGTGGTCACCGTCGCGGTTGACGACCTTCGAGTCCTTGTCGGGCACGACGATCACGTTCTGCTTCTTGCCGTCGGCGGTGACGACGTTGTGCATGTTCGGGCTGATGTAGCCCCCCTGCAGCGGCTTCCTGGGGAAGTCGACGCCGAGCGCATTCTCGGCGGCCTTGGGACCGCCTTCCTTGCCGACGGGCCAACGGTAGACCTTGTAGCCACAGGCAACGACACAGTAGTCGCAACAGGTGGTGAACTCGTCCGCGTCCGTGGGCGGCAGGGGAACTTCGCTAGCTGGAGTGAAATACGGTTCGTTCGCCATGTCCTCTTTCCTCAATGACTCTTGCGATGTTTCTCGTGGATTCGATTCGATCAGCCGAGGTTCTGTGTTCGGCCGTAGATCAGGCCTCTCAACCCGGTCGCGAAAATCTCACCGTCCTGAAGTTCCAGGGTTACCTGGGGCAGGCTCTGGGTGGCGTGACCCGAGATCACGATCCCGTAGCGGGTCAGATCGAACCGGGTGAGATGCGACGGGCAGGGGCCGAGTCCCTTGTGTTTTGCGTTGTAGCTGCCGATCAGCGTCATGCCCATGTGGGGACAATCGAGGCTGAATGCGACGATGTCTCCGTCCGGTCCGATACCGCCGCCGGCGGGGACACCTAGCTTGACTAGCATGCACTTTGCCCCGGGGTCGGGAAAGCTGATCGTCACGGGCCTGTCGACCTTCAGATCGGCCAGCTTCGCCACGGACTGTCGCGGCAGCGGAATCGTCCGTGCCATCATCGTTCCGCAGCCCGGAATCGTGAGCATCGCGATGGTGGCTCCGCCAACGCCAGCGGCCTGTAGGAAACGCCGCCTGCTCAGCTGGCAGGGGCGGCCCTCCGCATCATTGTCTGTTTCCAAGATCTTGAATTCAGTGGCCATGGTCCGTTCCTTCGCTCTGGTGGGATCTAGTTGACGGAGATGCGGGCGGGCGGTTTCGGCAGGATCGGAATCTCCATCAGGACTTCCGGCCCACTGAACCCTTCGAGGAAGACGACCAGGTCGTCGATCTCGTCCTCGGTCAGGTTCAGTTCCTTCAGACGATCGGTCTTCGTGCTGTAGCCGAAGTCCTTCTGCACGTAGTCCTCGCCGCCGCCCTGGTTGTAGAACTCGACCACCTCGTACAAGTCGTCCATCACGCCGTTGTGGTAGTAGGGCGGCGTGTACTCGATGAAGCGCAGCGGCTGGGTTCGGAACAGGCCCGCGTCCTCGTGATTGTGCGTACGGTGGTAGAGCCCGAGGTCCGACTTCGTCTTCCGGAACATCTCTTCGGGCAGCCCGGCGCCGTAGTTCTGCGATCTGAAGCCGATCTGGTTCTTCGCGATGTTGGAGAACAGGGGCTGCCTGGGCAGTCCGAGGTTGTAGAACTTCTCGTCCGAGGCCAGCTTGCCGTTGTGACACATGATGCAGCGGGCCTTGCCGTTGAAGAGGTCCATGCCGCGAAGCTGCGCCTCGTCGAGCGCGTCCTCATCACCGCGCAGGTACTGATCGATCGGCGAATCGGTGCTGGTCAGGGTTCGCTCGAAAGCGGAGAGCGCGCGCCAGGCGTCGTGTACGGGATTGTTTGCCGACCCGAACGCGGCCGTGAACATCTCGACGTACTCGGGAACCACGGTCAGCCGGGCCGTCATCATGTCCTGCTTGCCGTTGCCCGCCAGACCCTTCGCCGCCGACGGTGCCTGGGTCTCGAGGCTCGCGGTGTGCCCGTCCCAGAACAGCTTGCTCATGTAGGCGGCGTTCACCACCGACTGGGAGTTGCGCCAGTGGGACTGACCGGGGTAGCTGCGGCTGATGGCGGAATTCAATGCCCAACCCGCGCCCTGGACGTGACAGGTCTGGCAGGAAACGCTGCCGTCTCCGGAGAGAGCGGGCTCGAAGAACAGGAAGTAGCCGAGCTTGACCTTCGGGTCGTCCGTCAGCGGCCAGCCGTTCGCGTCTACGCTCTGGGGGTTGTCCTTCGGAATCGGAGGCGGCCCGAGGGCCTCGAGCGCGGGGAACAGCTCGCCGTCAATTTCGAAGAACTTCTTGCCGTCCTGGATGACTTGCTTGGCGGTTCCCGCCAGAGCGGGTGCGCCAAGGAAGAGAGCCAGGGCCGCGATCGCCAGTACCCCTCCGACTCGGGAGATCATGCTCGACTCGCGGGATGATCGGGTAACTACGCTGTGCGTCGTCGTCACTTTGGTTGCCTCTTGGAAGTTGGATCGCTGGAATCCACTAGTTGTCCTGTCCCACCCACTGAAGGAGCTGGTAGGGTGGCCTCTTGTCCTCGGTAAAATCTGCGGAGCGGTAGCCGAGATCGTCCCCGCTGAGGCTCTCGAGAAACGCGACCAGCGCCGCCTTCTCGCCTGCACTCAAGCCGAGCGGCGCGATCACCGGGTCCTTGTTCGTCGCCTGCCCTCCGCCCTCGTTGTAGAAGTCCACGACGGCTTCCAACGTCGGCAACATCCCGTTGTGCATGTACGGGGCCGTCTTGGAGACCTCGCGAAGCGAGGGAGTCACGAAGCTGCCGAAGTACTTGTTGTTCTTCTCCGTGGCAAAGAAGCCCGGGTCCGACTTGAGGTTCCGGTAGTTCGGGGTGCCGAGGAACATCTGCTGGGAACGCAGCGTCGTGTATCGCTTCACTTCGAAGATGTCGGGATTCACGGCTACGCCCAGCGCGTGGGGCTCCCCATCACTCAGCATGAACCCATCGTGGCATTGGATGCAGTTCGCCTTGCCCTGGAAGAGGTCCAGGCCCTGCTTGGCCTGGGCGGAAAGCGCGCTCGTATCTCCCTTCAGGTAGTTGTCGAAGGGAACGTTCTTCGACACCAGGGTCTTCTCGAAGTCCCCCAGTGCCTTGATGATCAGGCCGAAGTGGGGCTCTCCGCCGTAGGCGGCCTTGAACATCTCCACGTAGCCGGGAATCTGCTTCATGCGCTGGCCCATGATCCGACCGTCCGCAGCCATGAAGTGGGAGTCGGTCATGGAATCGCGTGCCTGGGTGGCAAGATCGTTCCCCCCGTCGAGACGCCCATCCCAGTAGAAGTACTTGGCGAAACGCACGTTCATCACGGTCTTGGCGTTTCGATAGTGCAGGGTTCCGGGGTAGCCGATCGAAAGTGCGTCCGAGGAGGCCCAGCCCTGTTCGGGGAGATGGCAGTCCGCACACGCGCGATCGCCGTCGCCGGAAAGCCGCTTCTCGAAGAACATCCACTTGCCGATCTCGACCTTGGCCGCGTCGGGCATCTCGGCGTCCGGCAGCGGTGCCAAGGGTCGGGTGTCCGCCGAAGCGGCCATGCTCGACAGTCCGAGCAGGGCCAGGGTCACCAATGTCAACGCCACGACGCTTCGGATCTTCATTTCGCTTCTACCTCTCCTGGCCACGCCTGATCTGTTGTCTTGATTCACGATGTCTGCCCCACGACCCTGCGAACGGGTCTCTTCCTGGTTACAGGCCACCCGGGATGCCGAATAGCAAGCTACCGGTCTCCGGTTTCGCCTCATCGAGCACTGTCGAGAACGCGGCATCGGCCCGTTGCCGCGACTCTCCGGACGCGTCCAGCACGCGCAAGATTCCCCACTGCCCGGCGATCGAGTAGGGCATTCGCTCGGTGCTCCACATGTAGTCGCCGGCGAGCGCGTGCGGACCGCCCGCCATCAGATTGAGCTCCAACGTATCCGTCGGACCGAACTGCTGGACTTCCATCATCTCTGCGCCGACCACATTCGGTTCGAGCGGCCATTGATGGCCCTCGACGCTGAAGGTCGAGTTCTGTTCTCCGTGGGCCCCGATGACGTGCATTCGTACTGCACTGCCCGCCGCCACCTCGATGACCGGAGTCGCGGGGTCGGGCGCTCTACCCTGGCAGTGGGCAGCGTCCTCCACGGGACACCCGTACTTCTCCGCACGCCATGCCATCGGCTCGACCCGATAGTTCACCGCCGACAAGCCCGCTGAACTCGAGATGTAGGGCATGAACGGCGTCCCGATCAGGTTGTCTTCTTCCTGGAAGTAGAGCGCCGAGTCCCGGTAGTCGGCCCGGCTCCGGTTTCCCCGGATGGAGCGATCGACGATCACGTCGGCCTGCCAGCGATTGGAGAGGGAAACGTCCTTGCCGGTGGCGGGGTCTCGGTAGCTCGAGCCGCGGGGGCCGATGATGATGGCGCCATAGAGACCGTCGCGAAGGTTGCGCGTCACCTTGCCGTAGTCGCTGACCATCGCGGTGGCTTCGCCGAATTCCGGATGCGCGTAGAAGGTGTAGGTTCGCGCGCCACCCGGCGAGACCGTCTGGTCGCCCCGGTTCCGACCGATGTTGGCGCCCATCGAATCGTTCGGATCGTAGGCGAGCATGTCGGCGTGGAAGGAGGCCTTCTCGGCCTTCAACCGGTTGTGCAGCGTCACCTGGATGCAGTCGCCGATGTTCGCGCGCAGCGTCAGCGGGTGCGGTCTGAGCTTCCCGGCCTTCAGTGAGGCGACCTCGCTCTCGAGCGCGAATATCTTCCCCTCTGGGTTGCCTAGCAACAGATTACGGTTCGTTCCCGTCGGTGCGGCCACCTCATCGGGTGCGGCGGGATTGAAATCGAGCGGGAAGTCGATGGCCGCCACTTCGAACTGTTTCAGCGGCGCATCCGCCGGACAGACCTCGGTCGCCGACTTCGGAATCTCACGGCGCATCGGGAGCGGCTGCAGCTCCTTGCGGAGCGCGTCCTCGACGCGAATCAGTCCCCACATTCCCTCACCGAGGTGGGAGAGGCGCCCGCTGTGGTACATGTAGTCGCCCGCCATCTTCTGGGGGCCACCCGCAGCCGGAATCACCAGGTCGTAGCGTTCCGCGATCGCGACGTGCACCGAACTCTGCGGGCGCGCACCGGTCAGGAAGCGTTCGATCGGGAAGTAGTGTCCCTGGACGTGGATCATGTGGCTTTCGTTCGCCGCTTCGGCCAGGGCGCGGATCACGATGGGATCGCCGAGATAGGCGTTCACCAGGGGCGTGTCGGGATCGCCGTGTTCGACGCTGCTGAACAGGACGGACGCGTCGCTGTTGGCGCGCAGGCGTCGATGCAGCGGCTCGACTCGCAGCCCGATCGAGCCACCCGAGGTGCGATCGCCGCCGTTCAGGTAGCTGAACGCATTCAGCGGCAGGCTCCACGAATCCATGCTTCCGAGCGCGTTGATGGTGTTCGGCTCGGCTTCCGGGCTGGGCTTCTTGTTGGGCACCGCACCCGCGATCACCTGGGTTTCGGTGGTGGGGTTGCTGTCCTGGATCTGCATCACGAATTCGCGGAAGCTGCCGGTCACCTGGGAGGAGACCGGTTCGGTCGTGTGGATGTCGACGACATTTCCGCTGCGAACCGGCCGACCGGTGACGGGGTCGTGATAGGTGGAGCCCTTGGGTTCGATGATCGTCGAACCGAACAGGCCGTGGCCCCACGAGGTCAGGCCATAGACGTGGTCGTGCCAGTAGGTGATTCCGAAATCCGAATCGGCATACCAGCGGTAGCGTACGAACTCGGTGCTGACGAACTCGCCCTTCTTGTGTTCGTGGCTGAGCGGCTCACTGAAGACCAGGGTATTGCCCTTGATCTTCTCGATCTCCCGGATGTCGAGACGTCCGACGGCGTCCATCCCGACGCCGACCTGGACGCCCTCCTGGTAGATGCTGGCGTCCTCGACCTTGATCGAGGTGGCACCGGCCTTCGCCCTGGATTTCGTCAGGGTGTTCTGCGGGGTGCCCATCCCCTTGCCTTCGTCTTCGAGGATCGTGAACGGGCGGACCGACTGTTCGTAGTTCATTCCCGTGATCACACCGTCCGAGGCCTGGACGTCGAACTGCACGAAGTGGATGTGCATGTTCACTTTGCTGGAGTAGAGGTTCTCGTGATCGTCCGGAATCTCGTTGGTGAGAATCACATCCGCGCAGTCGTGGACGTTCATGCGAACGACGAGCGGAACCTTCAGCTCGTTATTCGCGCGGATCCTCTCTTCCTCTTCGTGAAGCACGTAGAGCTGGCCCTGCGGATCCGTGATGGCCGCTTGCCCCCACTTCGCCTCGGACATGGTGATCGGCGTAGCGATCGCGTGGATGTTGAACTGCTTACGCTGGCTCGTTGAGTCGGCCTCCCGTGGACACAGGCTCCACGGCCCGTTCTCCCCGGGGCGAGCGACGTTGGCGCTGTTGGCACCGTTCGCCTGGCGGTGGATCGGCTCGAGGAATGGCGCCGGGTTCTTGTCCGGACTGAACGGTGGGCGCTTGCCGAAGTGGGGCCGCATTCCCGGGAATGCGCGCTTGCCCGTTGCCGGGTCGAATAGCAACGCGGGCCGGTCGCCGGGCTCGTTGCCCATCCAGGCAGGCTTGTACTTCGCCCATTGGACCATCGTTTCCGGTTCGCCCAGATAGAGCGCGCCTTTCCGATCCCAGTTCCAGACGCTCGAGTCATAGGCGAGGATCTGTTCCTTCCAGTCCTGCTTCTTTCCGGGCAGCCCCTTCGGCGGCAACTGCATCTCGACCCAGTCCGTCAGGGAGAAGACGTTCTTCTCGAGGTCGGTACTGGCGTCGAGGTCGGCAATCTCGAACTCCTTCCCGAACCACTCGACGGTCTTCCCCACCAGCTGGGTCGAATCCACGGCCGCGAGCATCCCGCCGTGTCGATCGGGCAGCTCGGCCAGCGCGGGCATCGTGTCGGTCCTCGCGCCGTCGACCTGCAGCGTGTTGTAGGTGCGCCAGAAGGACCACATCCCTGCCACGTAGTGGTGGACGACGTGGCAGTGATACAGGAAGTCGCCCGCCGTCCGCTGACAACCGCCCGAGCCACACTCGATCACCAGATCGTGGGTCTCTGCCGGACCCAGCGATTGCACGTCGACCCGGTTCGAGGCGACCTGGATCGGGGGATACTTGATCGGCCCGTTCGTGGCCAGGTTTTCGTTGGCGGACCCGAACAGGTCGAGCTCCTGCTCGAGTTCGGACTGCCGGCGCCAGCGGATCGCGCCACCGTGCAGGTGGTGGGAATGGAAGACCTCCGTACCGCCGTGGACGAGCCGCCACTTGGCCGGGTCGCCGAGATAGGAACGCGGAATCGGAGTCGAGGGATCGCCGTTGTGATAGGAGCTGTAGGACTGCGACTCGTCCATCAGACCGAAGAGTTCTTCCTCCTTTCGGAGACCGTTTCCGAAGGGCTCACTCCGGTAGTTCAGCGCCTTTCCAGCGGAGAGGTAGTTGTGCGCAGTCGGATCGCGCTGGGAGATCATCTCTTCGTCGATGTTGAGCGGGCGCATCTCGCCATCGCCGGTCTCGTGATAGACGACCACGAACTCGCGGAAGTCCGGGCCATTGGGGTCTTCGATCATGGCCAGCCAGCCACTCTTGATCGGCTCTCCCGTGTAGGGGCTCAGGTAGCGCGACCCTTCCGGCTCGACGGTCACGGTTCCGAACATTCCCGTGGCGGCCTGTGTGTGGTTGTGGCTGTGAACCTGGTGGACGCCCTCCTGCTGGCTGTACGCGACGTGCCACTCGAATGCCTGGCTCTCGCCCGGTGCGACGTTCGTGTCGGGGTTCACCGCGCTCGCCGGTTCTCCCGTCGCGGCCACGACGAGACTGGAGCCGTGCAGGTGGAAGCTGACGTCTTCGTCCTCCACCTCGTTGGAAAGGTTCACCACCAGGCATTCGCCCTGGTTCACGCGGATCGCGAGCGGCTGGATGATGTCGCCCGAGAGGCCATTGGTGACGGCGCCGGGATCGTTCAGCTCGTAACGCGCGTCTTCGTTGCGCTGCTCCTCTTCCCGCACCTTCTCGATGTTTTCCGTCAGCACGTACATGTAGCCGGGGTAGAAGTCGTGGTACTGGTTGAGCGTGATGTCGACGTTGATGGCGGTCACGTCGAAGACGCGCTTCGTGACATCGGCGGGGCAACGGTGGCCGCGGCGAACCGAATCGGTCGCGGTTCGGACCAGGCGAACATCCTCACGCAGGTCGCCGCCGAAATGTTGTTTCCCGGACTGGGTGTAGGTGCCCTCCAGGGCAACCTTCTGCTTTTCCATCAGGTGGCGAGCCGCCAGGCTCGGATCGATGCTCCCCTTTCTTCCCGTCAAGCCCAGGTTGATCGCGGCAGGAATCCCAGCCGCTCCCGAGTAGATGCTCTGGCTCGCGTCCTCGGCTTCCTTGGTTCTCTCCTCGCCATGGCCATATGCCGCGCTGCCGCTGACGACAAGGCCGCCAGCGAGAGCGAGGGCAAGCACAAGGCGAGCGAGCGCCCCGGGAGCGCAATGAGCCGCTGCGCTCATTCACCTGCTCCTGTTCCCGCGGCGACCGGTGCGGGGGCTACCTTCCGGACTCGCGACTTGAATTCGAAGCTCGCTTCGACGGTTCCGTTCTCGGACACGGTCACCTTCTGCGTCTTCTCCCGCTTGAACTTGGGGTGCCACGCAATCAGCTTGTAGGTGCCCGGCGGAACCTCGCCGATCTCGAACGTCCCATCTTCGCCGGAGAACGCGTAATACGGGTTCTCGACCTTGCGGAACCAGTTCTGCATGTGCTCGTGCTGGTCGCACTCGAGCTTCAGGACGTTGGTCGAATCCTTCTCGAACTTGATCTCGAGATCGAGCTTGCCCTCGCCTTCGAGATCTTCGTTGTGCATGGTCGTCTTCACGCGACCCCTGGAGGCGTAGGTGTGCGGGCTGTGCTTCACCGGATCCTGGTTCCGGAAGTTCAGCATCTTGCCCTGTGCGATCACGCCGGTGTAGGGCCCGAAGATGCACTTCTTGGGCTTGATGGTGGTTCCCGGAAACTCGCCATTGCCCCCGGCTACCTGTGAGTGGAAGGCGGTCTCAGGAGGGCCGCCCTGGGCCTCTTCCTTCGGGTAGGGCTTGCCGGCGTCCACTTCTTCGAGGTGCACCACCACATCCGCCAGCTTCCCGTTCGTGGCGCGGATCTCGGCCACCAACCGGTCGTCGGTGCCACAGACTTCGGGGGTCTTCTCGACCTTGAAGCGCCGGAGCGAGGGGATGTCACCAACGACCGAGATCGTTCCCGAGATCTTGCCTCCATCCGTGACGGGCACGACGTCGTAGGCGGCGGCGGCCTGCGCGACTAACATCGCGATCGCGCAGAGTGCAACCGTCGTGGTGGCTCGCATGGTCGACATTCTCGTTCTCCCAGTGGTCGGGGGTGTGACATCGAAACAAGGGCGGCGCAGCAGCGGCGAACTCATCGATCGCCCTTCCTGCTCGGAAGGAGACGACGACAAACCGGCGTCGCGTTGGTCCTGGAGGTTCCGGGCTGGCTCGATGTGCCGTTACGCCACGCTCCTGGCCCGTCGCACGTGTCCTCGATCTCATCCACGAAGGTTCTGACCGGGACCAAGCGAAGCGCTCCTTTTCGCAGGCCCACTCGGGCCAGCTGAAAGGGGTCGATGCAAACCGCAGACCAACATCGATTGAATCCGCTGGTTTCGGCGCCGCCGCGATTGCGCGGATGGATTTCGGCGCAATCACGGCGCGAGACGCCTCTTCGGGCGCAGCGGGAAGCGCGGAATGTGTCGCGCCTCGAAGCTCCCGCCGCTTCGCAAGCGAACCAGACCACCGGATCTGAGGGATTCTTCTACACGTCGCGCATGCGAGTGGGGCTCTTTGCCTCGGGCGCGACGGGCCACGAGCCCCACCTATCGGGACGCCGATCGAACGGTTGGTCGGCGTCCCGACCTCGCCCGAGTTCAGCATGGGCGGCGAGATCCTTTCGGGCCGAGTCCGAAGAAACGATCGAGCATCCCGAACGCTCCGAACTAGCAGCGACCGATCCGTCTCGGCTCAAACCCCGAAGGTCGTTCGATGCCGAGGGCTACGGGGCGTGCTCGCTGGCAGGTGCCCGCGGATCTGAGCGCAGACTGGCTCAGATCTCCGAGGCGGCGAGTCCGAAGAGCAGGTCGCCCTCGCGCCAGATCCGGATCTGGATTCCCTCGAGTTCGCGCTGCTGCATGGAAAGCCCCTCGAAATCTTCGCTGAAGTCGGTCTGGTAGAGCGTCAGCAGCCGGCCCGCCCCGTCCTCGAGCTTGATCTGTGCGGCCAACTGGCCCTGGATCGAGCAGTAGCGCCCCCCGATCACCCGGAAGGCGCCGCCGCCGCCGGTGTGTTCCGGCGAACGGAGCGAGAAGTCGAGCTTGCCCATCTGTTCACGGAGCCCCGGGTAGCCCTCGGCGGGGAACTCGACCGTCAGGTTCTTGACGTGGTTGAGCGCGATCTCGCGCGCGATGGAGCCCGCTAGCGCTTCGGGGCGGGCGACCGGGTCGCTGCGAAGGGCGGGCAAGACGAACGTCAGCAGCACCAGGGCCGCGACTGCGGTCGTTGCGCCCAGCAAGCGGGAAGCGAAGCGGCGTCGCCCTTGGGAGCCGTGCGTCGATGACTCCGGCACTTCGGCTCGCGTCTCGACCTGTGCGAGCTGCTTCAGGCGCTCGAGCGTCGTCGCGTCGAGCTGCTGCGAGCCGTAGTAGCGGCGCAGGTGACCGTCCAGACGTTCTCTACTCATAGGGTCTCCTCGATGCCCGAATCACGGAGCCGATCGCGAAGCTTGCGCCGGGCGCGGTGGATGACGCTCAGGACCGTGCCCCGGGGACGTCCAGTCGCTTCCGCGATCTCCCGGGCGCTGTATCCCTCGACGGCGCTCAAATAGAGTGCCTCGCGCTCGTCAGCTCGGAGGCCTCCGAGGGCGCGATCGAGGTGATCGAGATCGGCCCGGAAAAGCTCGTCGTGTGTCGGATCCTCGGCTGCTCCGGCCCGCTCCAGGGCGCCCGGGTCACCGATCGGCTCGACCACGGAGATCATCTGTCTTCGGTACTGATCGACGAAGCGGCTGCGAATCGCCGAGAACAGGTACCCGGTGCGCCACGCTGCGCCCGCGCGCAGGCACGAGACGCAGGCGTCCTGGAGCAGGTCCGCCGCCCGATCCGGATCGTGGCTGAGTGCCAGGGCGTAGCGAAAACCTCGCTGAAACAGCTCATCGAGATCTTCGTCCCGGGCCTTCTCGCTCTCGCCGGATCGGGCGCGCAATTGCATGGATCGCTTCTTCACTCGCGCTCCAGGGCTCCCTATTCGAGGTGGTACTTGCGCTTCTCACCCTCGATGGAGTGCACGATCCCCTGGCTGGTCTGGAGCTTGCCGTCCTTCGGCAGCACCAGGAAATCGACGTCGATCTTGCGTCCTTCCTGGTCCACGAAATCCGCACAGCTCACGTAGAAATCGCCCTTCTTGACGATGCCGCTGTGCAGCTCATAAGAGCGGAGGCTGAGCAGCTTGCCGTCGACTGCGTCGTAGAGGCGCAGCACGCCATCTACCGTGTTGTCGGCCACGAACTGGTCCATCGCCCCATGGACGTTGGTTCGCAGGTCTCCCTTGATCGAGGGATCGTCCGCGGCGCTGGCCGCCGTCGCCATGATTCCGAGCAGCAATGCCAGGGCGATCGCCCCGATTTTCGAGGGCCAGATCTTCCCGATGGTCATCTTGTTTTCTCCTTCGTGATTCCTGCTTCGGGGTCTCCCGTCGCAAGGTTGAGCGGGCGCGCTCTACGGGTAGACGAGCGAGGGGCCCTTTTGATTGCATCTTCCTCCAGGCGGGGGCGAGGCCTCGCCTGGATCATCCACCGGGTATGAAGACGGGGGCTCCCGCGCCATCCCGGATGATGCCCGTCGCTCCGACCTGTTCGCGGGCGACGAAATCCTCGAGGAACGGCACGTCGCCGGGCGTGTCGACCACACAGCGCTCGCCGGAGGGGAGGTCGGCAACGACGATTCCGCGTGACGGCTGCCCGTCGCGTCCGAACGCGACGGTATAGGAGGCCACGCGGGCCGCTCCCGAGGGTGCATCCACCACGGTAAGGGGTTGCGGGCCGACCTCGGCCCGCGCCTCCACGGGTGCGACCACGGCAGGCGGCGGGGGCTCCGTCGACCAGACGCACGCCGAGTGCTTCGTCGCGTACCAGCCGTTGCCGGTGGTGAGACCCTTCTCGCCGGGCTGCGCGCGAAGCCGCTGCGACATCGTCGCGATCGCGTGTAGCGGGTAGCCGCTGCCGGGACCGCCGAAGTAGGGGAGCCCGCCCGTCACCGTGAGGCCTCGGGGATCGTCCTCGGAGATCCCGTATGCGTCGCAGGCGAGTTGAACCGGGGCGGGAAAGCAGCTGTAGAAATCGGCGATGCCGAGATCGTCTCCCGTCATTCCAGCGCGGGTCAAGGTGCGGCGCGCACATTCGCGGAGCGCGGGGGAGTCTCCGATCTCCGGACGCTCGCTCACGTTCCAGGCGCGTTCCTGGGTATGGGCGCCTCCCCACCAGTGGACCAGACGTCTTTCGGGAACTCCGAGGGATCGCGCCGCTTCGGCCGAGCACAGGATCAGCACGGCGGCCTGATTGGTATCGAGCACCGCGTTCAGATACTTCGTGTACGGGTACGAGATCATGCGGTTCGCGGCGCTGATCCGGGTCAGCTCCGCCGCAGAGCGTTCCACCGGGAACCACGCATACGGGTTCTCGGCCGCCACCCGCGTGAACGGCGCAAACAGGCGGCCGAGCGCCTCGCGATGCTCCTCGAGACCACGGCCGAGCCGGGCGCGGATGGCGTTCTCGATCAGCGGGTAGAGATGGATGGGTGCGTCGAGCCCGCCATTCTGCTCGCGTTCGCTGTGGCCGGAGCGCGGCTCGCCCAGCACCTGAGGCGCTCCGCCGGAACGGCTCGGCCAGTTCGGCCGCTCGCCGCTGGCCGCGGCAGCCTTCAGCACGCGCATCAGATGGACGCCCCCGATCAGGGCGACCCGTGTCTGCCCGCGGACGATCCGGTCGGCCACGTGGTTGACCAGCGTGATCGGGATCTCGCCTCCCACGGCCGTCTCGATCTCGCAGTGAGGCTTCACGCCGAGTCGCTCGCCCAGCAGCCGCGGTCCATTGTCGGGCGACCAGCCCGCGGAGCCGAGCAACCCGATGGTGTCGATCGCGTCGAGCAGTCGGCGCCCGCCCTGGGCGTCCTCGGCAGCCTCCTCGGCGAGCGAGGCGAGTAGCGACACCGGGTCGGCACAGGCACCCGGATCGAGTGTCCGTCCAACCCATTGCGCGCTCCCCGAGAGGGCCGGCAGCTGAAGATGTTCCATTCGCCCTCCCGCGACCTCCGCAGGGGCGTTGCAAGCGATGTGCCGCTGCCGAGAAGGCCGCTCGCGCTTGCGGATCGGGATGCAGCCACTGCTCACGGGGCGAATCGTCACGAAAGGGCCGACTCTGGGGAGGTTTGCACTGGCAGTGCTACAGGATGAACGCTGCCCATCGGCGCTGCGTTAGCCTGAAGGCATGAACTGGGAAGCGATCGGCGCCGTCGGGGAGATCGTCGGCGCTGCGGCCGTGGTGGCGACGCTGATCATCCTGGTCTTCCAGATTCGCGACAGCACGCGGGCCACGCAGGAGTCCAACCGGCTCGAACGCGCTTCGGCCCTGGATCGCCACAGCGACTCGATCGGGCGCTGGCGCGGGCGCCTCATGGAGAACGAGGACCTGATGCGGATCTGGCACGCGGCCGGCAAGGACGAGCCGCTCGATGCGATTGCGCGCGTGCGTCTCAGCTTCGTTTGGATCGACTTCACGAACACCCAACGTGCCAACTTCGTACGCGCCAGGACCGTTGGCGCAGCGGGGCTCGCCCGGCAGGCGGTGCTCAGCGTCGCCAGCGAAGGACGCAAGTCCGCCACGATGCGGGAGGAGTGGGGACTCAACCGCATCTGGCACGAACTGGAATCGCCCGAGTTCGTCCAGCTGGTCGACGAAGCGATGGCCGGCCTCGAAGCAAAGACCATTGCGCACATGCCCGTGGCCGGTGAGATCGTGGGCCGCGGCGCGTGAACCGGCCTGGCAGAATCGGGAGACCGCTGCACATCGGGCTCGTCTGGCTGCTGCTCGCGTCGAGTCTGGTCGGTTGCGGTCGCTCGGCGGGCGTCGGGAGCCGGACCGGCTCACCGATGGACGAGCTGCCCATATGGATCAGTCCGCTGCTCCCGTCGGGGGTTCGCCCCGACTGGTCGGGCGACGGAAACCATCTCCTCTATCTCGACGCGCTCGTCGGCGATGTCTACGAACTCGAACTAGCGACGGGTGAGCGCCGCATCCTGACACGACATTTCGAGCACCGCGGGTTCACGCGCGCGCGCTATCTCGCAAACGGCGACCTGTTGCTATGTGGGCCGGTCCGGGCGGTAGAAGACGAGGCAGAAGGCGGTCGCTGGAACGCCGAGATGTGGTACCTGTCGCGCAGCCTCGAGGGGCCTGCCCAGCCCCTCGAGACGCCCTGCTTCGAGGGCCCCGCCGTATCGCGGCGCGACATGCAGATCGCCTGGACCGTGTCGGAGTCTCGGGACGATCCCCTGTTCGGTGCGTCGGAAATCTGGACGGGCCGGGTCGAGTTCGTGGGAGGCAAGGCGCGACTCGTCGACCGGCGGAAGCGGGTAGATCGCGGAGATTTCATGTACCTGGCCCATCTGGAATCCCAGGACTTCCGCCCACCCGACGACCGAGAGCTGCTGTTCACCGCGTACGCCTACAGAGGCGGCGAGGTGATGGGCATTGATCTCGAGTCGGGCGAACTGACCAACTACTCCCGCGCTTGGGCCTACGACGAGGCGGAAGGCGTCTTCCCGGATGGCGAGAGCATCGCCATCGAGCGCGAGGTCGACACATACACGGCCGTGCCGGTCGGCGACATCGACATCTGGCGACTGCCGCTCGATGGCCGCGGCGTTCCAGAGCGGCTCACCTACTTCTCCGAGTACAGAGGCTATGGCGCCAACAATCCGGTGATCAGCCCCGATGGCCGCAAGATGGCGTTCGGCCTGCGCGTCAAGGGTGGCGGCCACGGCAACGCCGAGGGAATGCTGCTCTACGATTTCGAGAAGGCACCCCGCTAACAGACGCTCGACCGGATTCTGTCATCCGGAACCGCGCTGATCTCCGAGAAGTCCTACGACGAAGTATCGATCGCCGAGATCGCGGCCCGCGCGAGCATATCGGTGGGTGCTTTCTACTCCCGCTTCGAGAACAAGGACGCGCTCCTCGGCACCTTGTTCGATCAGCTCGCTCGCGAGACCCGTTGGGAAATCGAGGAGGCCCTCGCCGCGGACTGGTCCCGCAAGAGCATGCGCGAGTTGCTGACCCACGTCGCGGCACGGAACGCCAAGATCTACGCGAAGTACCGGGGCGTGCTTGCCGTCGTCTACGTGAGCTCCCGCATGATGCCGCTGAGTGGCGAGGACGAAGCGCGCGTCGCCTACAACGAGGGGATCGTCTCCCAGATGGAGCGGCTGCTGCTCCAGAAGCGCAACGAGATCGTGCACGGTCGGCCGCGTGTCGCGATCCGGACGGCGATGGCCTGCATGTCCGCCATGCTTCGCGACGCGATCGTCTTCGGAGACGCCAGCCTCTATCCGCAGCCGCGCGACACCCGATCGATCGCCCGCCGCGTGGCCGATGTCATGCATCGGTACCTGGTGGCCGAAGATCTGAGCCGATGAAGCGGTTCGGCGGCGTCGTCGCGGCCGCCTTGCTCGTCTCCGCGGCCGCCGCCTATCACTTCTTCTTCGGTTACGGAGGGCTCACACGGGTTACCGATTCCGTGGCTGTACTCACGCAGAGGAACGTGCTCGATCAGATCGGAGCCAACGTCGTCGTCTACGCCGATGGCGAGACCGGGATCGTGGTCGATACGCAGCTTCAACCGCTCGCCGGCTCGAAGCGCGAACGCGCGGAAGAAATCGCAAGAGCACCCATCGGGCTGGTCGTCGTGACGCATTGGCACCCGGATCACAGCGGCGGCATCGAGCGGTACTCGGTGGATACCGAGGTGGTGGCGCATGAGAACGTCTTCGATCGCCTATCTCGGCCACAGCAGGGGTTCGGCCTGACGAAACCGGGATCGCACCACACGTTCCCGGCGCGAACGGCGGCTGGATTGCCGACTCGGGCCATCTCGGGCTCGTTCGAGTTCCCCACCGGGCAGGGCGCCATCCGAGTCGTCCACTACCCGCGGGCCCACACCGACAGCGACCTGGTCGTCTACTTCGATGTGGAGAAGGTCGCCGCCGTGGGCGACCTGATCTGGCCCGGTGCATTCCCCTACGTGGACGTTCACAACGGTGGCACGGTCGCGGGCCTGGAACGCGCGCTCGGCAAGCTGCTAACGGAAGCGGCGAAGGACTTCAGGTTCATTCCCGGTCACGGTGGGGTGCTCGACTACGACGAGGTCGACGCGTACCGGACGATGATTCGTGAGACACGTCGGTTTGCAGAACCCCGGTTCGTTAGTGGCGCCAGCGCAGACGAGATCATCGCTGCCGGGCTGCCCGAGGATTGGGCGGCCTGGAGCAGCGATCTCGTTCCCGCGCGCGTCTGGCTCGAGATGATCGCTGCTTCCATGGAGGCGGAGCGCGCGACGACCCGATGAACCCACCGCATGACGCAATTGAGGCCGGGCCGAGGCGCCCGGAACCGTCTCGCCAACTTCGCTGAGGCCCCGCCGCGATGTCTTGCGGTAGTCTCGAGGCATGGCAGGAATCGGCGAACGAGGTGTGGAAGGAGTTCGCGCGGGAGATCGAAGCCCTTGGCGAGTTGGTGGAGGACGCGCCCTTCAACGAAGATGATCAGACCGCGGCGGAGGGTTATCGGCACCTCGCGCGATTCCTGAGCTCGATGATCGCGACGGAGACCGACCACAACGACCCCGACTATCCGCATTCGTGCGCTTCCCGAACTCGGTGGCCCAGATCGGATGGAACAACCCGGACAGCCTCTACCTGAGCGCGCACGTTCGAGGCGACCACGACTACGTCATTCGCGGGAACCTCGCGGTCTTCGACTTCGTGAGCCTCAACATCTACAGCGGCATGCTCGGCTACACGCCCATCTCCGAGATGCGCAACACCGGCGGCGTCACTTCCGAAGAGATCGAGACGGACGAGGCGGGGAACTTCGAGCTGACCCTGAGCGCGAAACCGCAGCCCGGGAACTGGCTACGGCTGGAGCCGGACGCGAATCAGCTGGTCATCCGGCGGCTGCAGGCCGACTGGGAAGAGACCGAGGAAGGTGACTGGGTCATCCTGAACCTGACGACGCTCGGGCAGGGTTCACCGCGACCCACTCCCGAGCGGATCGAAGCTCAGCTCCGAGAGTCCGTACGCCGTGTGCGCGGCGTGCGATCCACCCTGACCATGGCCCATCGGATGCTATTCCAGCTCCAGCTCGATCCCAATGAAGTTCCCATCCCTGCGAGGTCCGACAAGGCCCTGCCCATGTCGGATCCGTTCCAGGCCACCGTCCGCGCGCAGTTTCGGCTGGAAGAGGATGAGGCGCTCCTGATCACGGTCCCACGCGTCCCCTGCCGGTTCACCAACATCCAACTCGCGAATCCCTGGATGGAGGCGGGCGATTACGCGAGCCATCAGTCGAGCCTCAATCATCGGCAGGCGCACACGGATGAAGATGGGAAGATCCGCTACGTCGTGAGCCGGCGCGACCCGGGCGTTCCCAACTGGCTCGATACCGCCGGGTACGCGGAGGGCTCCCTGTTCGCCCGCTGGACCCACTGCGACCCCTATCCCGAAGAACTGACGTCCGCGGTCGTCTCACTGAGCGAACTCCGCACCCAACTTCCAGCGTCGACGCCGATGGTGACCGCCGAACAGCGCGCCGAGACGATCGCACGCCGTCAGGCCGCGTTCAGTCGGAGGATGGCGGGCGGTTAGTCACGGCAGCAGGCGGCGCCTGCCATCGCGCGCTCACTCCAGGCCCGCTTGACGCAGCACCTCGTTGCGGCGCGCGTCGAAGGCGGGACGCGAAACGCCGAAGTATCCCTGGATCAGGGCGAGCGAGAGATCGGGCCTGGCCTGGCGTCCTGCGATGATCGCTGCGCGCGCTTCGTCGATCTCTCCGAGGCCGATGGCATTCATCGCAATGTACGCATAGCCCGTGGGGTAGCTGGGTTGCGTGGCGACCAGCCGCCGAGCCAGCTCGAGCCCTTCCTCGTAGCGACCCACCTCCCAGTAGGCGACCGCCAGGTTCTCGTAGATCCAGACCATGGAGCCCTGCGGGTTGAGCTGCTGGGCGCGCAGGCTGGCGGCAATCGCGGCCTCCGGATTCCCCGCGAGGACCTGGGCCCAACCGAGCCAGGTCCATGCCTCCGGCATGCTCGGGTTGAGATCCACGGCACGCTGGATCGAATCGATGCCGTTCTTCGGGTCGCCCGCTGCAAGATACGCTCCACCGAGGGCGGCATGCGCCGTCGGGTCGCGGGCGTCGAGCGCGACCGCGCGGCGCCCGCTCTCGAACGCCGTAGACACCATGTCCTCGCGCACACCGCTGCCGCCTAGCATGATTTCCATCACCGTCGAAAGGGCGAGCTGTGCTCGTGCTGTCGCGAAGCGGGGATCGCGATCGACCGCTCTAGCGAAGAACTTGCGCGCCTCGCCGTACTCCTCGAGCGAGAACCGCTCGGCGTGCTGCATGCCGAGCTGGTACAGGCTCCACGCTTCCAGATTCTCCGTTCCGCGCTGGCGCGCACGCTCGCCCTCGGCACGGGTGAGGTCGCCGACGAGCGATGCCGCAATCGTCGAGCTGATCTCGTCCTGCAGGGTGAACAGGTCCGTGATCGCGCGATCGTAGCTCTGCGCCCAGACGTGCTGGTCGGTCGACGCGTCGATCAGCTGCGCCGTGACGCGAATTTGATCGCCCGCGCGCCGCACGCTGCCCTCGACCAGGTAGCGCGCGCCGAGCTCGGCACTGACCCGCTTGAGGTCCAGGTTGCCGCCGCGGTGCTGGAAGCTCGAATTGCGCGCGATCACCGGGAACGCACGCCAACTCGACAGGCGCATGATCAGATCTTCGGCGAGACCGTCGGCGAAGAAGGCCTGCTCGGGATCAGGCGAACGGTTGTCGAAGGGCAGCACGGCGATCGCGGGGCGGCCGCCAAAGCCGGGTACTTCGGCCAGGTCAGGCGTGGTCTGCCGCACGTCGTTCGCGTTCGTCACCGCAGGGGGCTCGAGTGCGGCCGTCCCTACGAGATACGCGATCAACGCGACGACCAGAGACCCGAGGGCGAGCGGAAGCAAACGGCGACGTCGCAGTGACGTCTGCGGCTCCGCCACCGGCGCCGCCTTCTCGCTGGCCGTCGGCGCGACAAAGCGCGCAATCCCCTCGAGCCCCGCCTCGCGGATCGAAAGCGGCTCGTCGAAGCCCTTCAGCAGATAGCTCCCGTAGGCCTGCCAGCGAATCGGTTGGCGAAGCAGTCCGGGGTCGATCCGTTGCCTCGCACTGTTGCCGACCGCGGCGGACATCAGCACCTGCCCGGGTCGCGCGAGGCCCGCGATGCGGGCGGCCAGATCTACCGCGAGCCCCGCCACGCGGGGGGGCGCGCCGTCACCGTCGGGCCCGGGCCGCTCACCGACCTCTCCCATGTGCAGGCCCGTGCGCACCCCGGGCAGCTCGCGCGCGTCGGCGTGCGCCTGCTGGATCCGCAGCGCGAACGAGACCGCGGCGCTGGCGGTCTCGAAGGTCAGAAAACAGCCGTCGCCGGCCCAGTCGATGATGCGTCCTTCGAACTCCTCGGCAAAGCGGCGCACCAGTTCGCGATGTTGCTCGATCAGATCGCCGACGAGTTCATCGCCATGCGTCGTCTTCAGTGCCGTGGAATCCGCCAGGTCCGTGAAGACCAACGTCAGGATCCGCGACGTACCCGTCCCGTCAGACATCGCCTGGAGCGCCGATACAGTCACTACCGCAAGCCTGCCGATACGGGGCAACCGGATGTGTCGTGGATGGGAGGTCGGCGCGTTTCATCGGCTCATTCTAGTGGAACGCGCGAGCGTTCTGGGCAGCACCTCCCGGGGCGCTCGGCGGATCGTGGGAACCTCGCGCTGCTCGCTGCCTGCGCTGGTGGGACTGCGGCCGAGCCCCGATTGGGGAACCCGCGATTCTGCGCCAAGCTCGAAGCCATGGAATTCGATTGGGATGCCGCTGATCAGCGCTTCCGCGAGGAACTGCAGGCCTTCCTGGCCGAAGCGCTCCCCGGGCACTGGGGCGAGATCTCGAAGGATGGGCCCGGAAGCGAGGCGCAGCTCTCGTTCTCGAAGGCGTTCTGCGGGAAGCTCGCCGAGCGGGGTTGGCTGACCCAGCATTGGCCCGCCGAGTACGGCGGCAACGATGCGACGCCGTGGCGGCACGCGATTCTGGGCGAGGAGATGTGGGCGATCGGCGAGCCGCGGGGTTCGCAGTACATGAACGTCAACTGGATCGGGCCCACGATCATGCAGCACGGGAGCGCGGCGCAGAAGGCCTTGCATCTGCCGCGCATCTCGGCCGGCGACGTGCTCTGGTGTCAGGGGTTCTCGGAGCCGGGCGCGGGTTCGGACCTGGCTTCGTTGCGGACGCGGGCCGAGCGCGAAGGCGACCACTATCGCGTGAACGGCCAGAAGATCTGGACTTCCTACTGCAACGGGGCCGACTACTGCTTCCTGTTGGTGCGAACGGAACAAGGCTCCCAGGGCCGACACGGCTTGTCCGTGCTGCTGATGCCGATGGCTCTGCCCGGCGTCCAGGTGCGCGAGATCGAATCCATTGTCGGCCAGAAGTATTTCCACGAAGTCTTCCTGACCGACGTAGTGGTTCCTGCGACCTGTCTGCTCGGGGAAGAGGGTGGAGGTTGGAATGTCGTCACGTACTCGCTTGCCTACGAACGGGTCGGTGCGGCACGTTATGCGCGGGCGGCGTTGACCCTCGATGCGATCGCCGCCCATGCGGCGAAGACCGGGCGACTCTCGGACCCGGCGATTCAAGAGAAGCTGGGTGCGGCGCGGGCGCAATGCGAAGCGGCGCGTCTGCTCGCCTATCGCGTGATCGATCTGCGCGCGAACGGCAGCGCGCCGACACCCGATACGAACATCGCCCGGATCGCGGGGACTTCGGCCGACAAGCACGTCGGCGAACTCGCTCTCGAGGTGTTCGGCTTCGACGGGCTCGAGTACGGGAGCGAGGCGGCTTCCAACTTCCGGCTCGCGATGACGGCGGGCGTTGCGGTGGGGGCCACCGAGGTGCAGCTCAACCTGGTTGCGAGCCGCTTCCTCGGCTTGCCGCGGGCCTGACATGGAGTTTTCGCTCAACGAGGATCAGCGTGCCCTGGTCGAAGCCGTGGACGCGTTGCTCGCACGCCACGCGGGCACCGCACGCGCCATCGAACTCGGCCCTTCGGCTCTCGATGTCGTGCTGATGGGCGCGTTCGTCGAGGCAGGCTTCGATCGCGTGGCCCTCGATCTGGACCCGCTCGCCGCCGTACTCGCGATCGAGCGAGTGGCGCGCGCGGCTGGGGCGATCTCCGCGGGCGCGTCGCTCCTGGTGTGGCCGATGCTCAAGGGCGAAGCCGCCCCCGGCGTGACGGCGCTGGTCGATCCAGCGCGGAGCTTTCTTGCGCGTTTCGCGTCCGATGCCGAAACGATGTTGGTGCTGTGTGGGGAGGAAGCACGGGAGCTCGCGGCGAGCGCATCCGCGCCGGCCGTGGAATCGAACTTCGGTTTTCCACTCGGTCGCGTTCCTGAAGAGGAGGTCGCTGCCGGTCGTTCGTTGGGGCCAGGGTCGAGCGCACACCTCGAGCGCTGGTGGCGTCTGGCCCTCGCGGCCGAAATCCTGGGCTCGGCGGGCGCGGCGCTGGATTGCACCGTCGCCTATCTGACCGAGCGGCGGCAGTTCGGTCAACCGATCGGCGCGTTCCAGGCCGTACAACATCGCCTCGCGGATTGCGCCGTTCGTCTCGAAGGGTTGCGGTGGCTCGTCTACGAGACGGCGCACCAGAGTGCACCACGGGAGGCTGCCGCCACGACGGCCGGGCTCGCAGCCGAGCTGGCCGGCTTGATCCATCGGGAGACGCACCAACTCACCGGCGCGATCGGCTTCACCCACGAACACGATCTCCACGTGCACACGATGCGGTTGAAGGCGCTGGAGCTCGAACTCGGCGGGGCCGGCGCGCACTACCGGGCTCTTGCCCGGTTGCGCTGGAGTGCCGGCGCCTAACGTTCCAGGATGCGCAGGTCCTTCCACTCGACCCTGTAGGCGCTCGGGTCTTCGTAGCTGCCGCCGTGGACCTGGAGACAGATGAGCCCCGGGCCGGCGGTGGCTTCGTGGCGGTAGTCCGCTCTGGGTTCACCGGCGAGCCATGTGCGCACGTGAGGGCCGATGGCCTCGATGCGTGCCTGGTTCCACCCCTCCGGGCGCGTGAGCTGGTGTCCCTGTTGTTGGAATCGGTCGGCATCGCCGCCAGCTTCGCCCGGGAAGATCCAGCCCATCTCGAGCCCTTCGCCATAGACGCCGGCCGCCGCCCAGTAGCGTGGCCGCCAGGCGACGCCGGCGAGTCTGGCGCCCACGGGATACAGCCAGCGCCGAACGAATCCGATATCCGCCGGGTTCTCGACCTCCATCTCGAACTGCGGCCCCGCGACGATGCCGTCCTCGCGTACGAGGCTACGGAACTGGAGACCCGAATTCAGCGAGGCCGGAGCGATGCGGAAGGCGAAGCTGAGCTCGAAATCCGTGTACTCGCGGGGCGAACACAGGAACGCGTTCTCGGGTTCGTGGCCAATTGGCCGACCCGTGACCACGCCGTTCTCGAAGCGATAGTCCGCCCGGCTCGCGCCTTCGTGGCGCCAGGTTCCGATAGAGTCTTCGTCGATGAGCGGGACAGCGCCTTCATCCGCGCTCGCGGGCACGGCGAGCGCAAGTACGGAAGCGACCAGAAGCCTTCGAAGCATCAAGCGTTCCTTTCGGGATGGATCATCACCTTGCCAGCAGCCTGGGGATCCCGCGCGATGGCAAGCGCTTCGGCGAAATCATCGAGGGCGAAGTGATGCGTGACGATCGGTGTGAGATCGACGCGCGAGAGCAACTCCACGGTCTCGCCAAAATCGTCCGGGTAGCACATGGAGCCGCGGATCTGGAGCTGCTTCATCATCACCGTCATCAGGGACATCGGGAAGATCTCCCTGTGTAGGGCCGGAACCGAGATGTGGGCGCCGGGCTTTGCCTGGTCCAGGATGTCGCTCATCACGGCGCCGACGCCGGTGCATTCGATGTAGGCGTCGCTTCCGTTGCAGGGAATGGTCCCGAGCAGCAGTTCGGTGCCATGGGCCTCGCGCAAGACGGACCAGACGTCGTCGCGCTCGGGATTGAGAGCGAGGTCCGCGCCCAGTTTTCGAGCGATCTCCAGCCGCGCGTCGGAGACGTCGACGATGGCCACGTTCTCGAAGCCGCGATCCTTCAGCGTCACCATGGCCATCATGCCGATGCAGCCGGCGCCGAAAACGACCACCTGATCGCGTTCGCTCAGTTGTGCCTGGTTGACCGCCTGCATGCCGACGCCGAGGGGTTCGGCCAGCGCCGCGCGCTCTGCCGAGACATGGTCCGGCACCGGGAACAGCACCCCCGGCTCGGTGACGTTCCGCGCCAGGACTTCGCCGCAGAAACCGCCGCTGCTGGCATTGCCGTTGCCCACGTCGTTGGCCGCCGCGATCGGGTTCATCACCACCCGCGTTCCCGGCGCGACGTGGGCGACCTCACTTCCGACGCGATCGACGACGGCCATGAATTCGTGGCCGAGGGCCACCGGCTCTGGTGCCGGCCCGGCCATGCCGCCGAGCTTGACGTAGCCGACATCACTGCCGCAGATGCCGCAGGCTTCGACGCGAAGCACGGCGTCACGGGGGCCGGGCTCGGGCATCTCGAGGTCGTCGAGGCGCACGTCTTCGGGTCCGTGGATGCGCGCGATCTTCATCGTCAGTCGGCCAGCGGGTCGCCGGCACCGAGCGCGTCGTTGACGTCTTCGTCATCGGTCGCCAGCAAGCGGTCGAGCCAGCGGTGGAAGCGCTGGCCGCCACCTTCGTTGCGGCCGAATAGCACTTCCTTGCGCCCGCCAGCCCTGAGCGCCTGTTGTTGGCGCAGACCTGTGGCGTAGTCTTCTTCCCGGACGACGTACTCGAGCAGGTCGACCCGTTTCTCGGCTTCTTCGCGCCCGGCTTCGTCCGGCTCCTCCGCCATCAGGTAGTTCTGCACGGTGATCGAGGAGCCCGCTTCCTTGCCCGGGAAGAGTTGGGAGACCAGCACGCCGGCCCCGCCCGCATTGAAGGTGGCGATCGAGACATGCGGGAACACGGTCCAGACGCCACCGATCAAATGCTCGGTAGGCCACTCCTCTTCCGACTTCTTCTCGAGATCCAGCAGCAACGGATTCGGGCCGGACACTCTCTGGTGTGGGCCCCAGGGGGTGTAGATCGCCTTGTTGGGGAAGTCAGGGCCGAAGGTGTCCTTGTGCAGGATCGGGAGATGGTAGAGATCGAGGTAGCCGTCGTAGGCGATCTTCCAGTTCGGCCCGGCGACTTCGCGACGCGAAACCAGGTGCCAGCCTTCGAAGCCGAAGTGCGCGAGCGCCTCGTCGTAGCCGGCCAGGAACACGTCGAAATCCACCGGGCAGTCCGCGCGCAGCCCGACCCAGATGAAGCCGGCGCGTTCGCTCAGCGGAAGCGGTGTCAGGCCGTGGCAGCCGCGGTCGATCTCGCCGAACTCGTCCTCGTCGAGGATGCCGACCAGCGCCCCCTTCTCGTCGTAGCTCCAGGCGTGGTACGGGCAGGTGAAGCGGCGCGCCTTGCCGTTGCCTTCGGGAACCACCTGGGCGCCGCGATGAGCGCACGAATTCAGGAATGCCCGCGCCGCGCCATCGCGGCCTCGGACGATGAAGAGGGGCACTCCCGCCGCGACCATCGATTTGTAGCTGCCGGGCTCCCGCAGTTCGCAGCTGAAGGCCAACATCAGCGGCATGCGCATGAAGATGCGCTCTACTTCGAGTTCGAAGCGGTCCGCTTCGAAATAGTGGTGGGCGGGTACGCGCAGCACATCCGGCCGGAGCTGGGTCGTCCCGGCTTTCACGTAGCCGAGGTTCTCCCGGGCCATCTCGATCAGCTTCTCCCGTGCCATCGCCGTCCTCCCGTCTGCTGCCCAACACAGAGCCCGGAGACTCTACTCCGTTGCATGGGCCTCGGCCGCGATCGTGGCAGAGCAGGGCACGTCCAGAGTAATGTTGCCGGCCTTCGACCCGTCTGAAACCAAGGGAGAACCCCATGTCCGATATCAAGCCCTTTCGCATCGAGACCTCCGAGGCGGAGATCGCCGACCTGAAGCGGCGGCTCGGCGCTGCCCGTTGGCCGGAACCCGAGCCCGTGGAGGACTGGTCGATGGGGATTCCGCTCTCCTACCTCCAGGAAGTCTGCAGCTACTGGGCGGACGGATACGATTGGAACAAGCGCGTCGAGCGGATCAACCAGCACCCGCAGTTCACGACGGAAATCAATGGCGTGGATGTGCACTTTCTCCACGTGCGATCGCCCAACGAGAACGCGCTCCCGCTGGTGATGACCCACGGCTGGCCGGGTTCGATCGTCGAGTTCTTGAAGGTGATCGGACCGCTGGCCGACCCGGCCGCCCACGGCGGCGATGCGGCGGACGCCTTCCACGTCGTATGTCCCTCGCTCCCCGGCTACGGCTTCTCGAGCCAGCCGAAGGAAACCGGCTGGGGTGTACAGAAGATTGCGGATACCTGGAGCACGCTGATGCAGCGGCTCGGCTACGAACGTTATGTGGCCCAGGGAGGAGACTGGGGCTCGATGGTGACCACCTGCATCGGCATGCAAGACCCCGAGCACTGTCGCGCCATCCACCTGAACATGCCGATCGCACCGCCGGACCCCGAGACGATGGAAGACCTGACCGATGCGGAGAAGTCCGCGATGGCCGGCATGCAGCACTACCAGCAGTGGGATTCCGGCTACTCGAAGCAACAGAGCACGCGCCCGCAGACGGTGGGCTACGGCCTGGTCGATTCACCAGTGGGCCAGGCTGCCTGGATCATCGAGAAGTTCTGGAGTTGGACCGATTGCAACGGTCACCCGGAAAACGTCCTGACGCGCGATGAACTGCTCGACAACGTGATGCTCTACTGGCTGCCGGGAACCGCCGCCTCTTCGGCGCGCCTCTATTGGGAAAGCTTCAACCAGCCGCCGATGGGCAAGGTCCAGGTGCCAGTGGGTTGCAGCATCTTCCCGAAGGAGATCTTCCGCACCTCGAAGCGCTGGGCCGAGAAGCAGTACGGCGAGCTGCTCCACTTCAACACCCTCGAAAAAGGCGGCCACTTCGCAGCCTTCGAGCAACCCGAAACCTTCATCACCGAAGTCCGCACCTGCTTCCGCACCCTGAACGCCTGAGCGGGGACGGACTCCTCAAGTTTCAACTTTGCAAGTTTCCCTGTGGGGAAACTTGCAAAGTTGAAACTTGAGGAGTCCGTCCCCGCTCCTAGATTGGCGATCGCTTCGAGAAGGCGGGGTCTCGCTTTTCGAGGTGGGAGGCGAGGCCTTCTTTGGCGTCGGGGCCGGTGAAGCCCAGGAATTCGAGCGAGAGGCTGTTGTCGAAGATCGGGCCGGCCATGCGGAGCCAGTTGTTGAGCGAGTGCTTGGTGAAGCGCACGGCCGAGGGCGACATGGCCGCCAGCCGCGACGCGATCTCGATCGATTTGGCGTCGAGTTCTTCGTCCTCGACGCACAGCGATACGAGGCCCATGCGCTCGGCCTCTTCGCCGGTGACGCGCTCGCATAGCAAGAGGTAGTACTTGGCCTTGGCGAGGCCGCATAGCAAAGGCCAGACGATCGCCGCGTGATCGCCGGCTGCGACGCCGAGCCGCGTGTGACCATCGATGATTCGCGCCGTCTTCGATGCGATCGAGACGTCGGCGAGGAGGCCGGCCACCAGGCCTGCGCCGATCGCGGGCCCGCGCATCGCCGAGACGATCGGCTTGTTGCAGTTGATCACGTTGTAGACGAGCTCGCGCGCTTCCTTCCAGTTCTGGGCGCGGATGTCGAAGTCTTCGATGATCGTTTCGATCATCTCGAAATCGCCGCCGGCCGAGAACGCGCGGCCCGCTCCCGTGATGATCACGGCCCGGACCCCGGGATCGCGGTCGATGTCCCGCCAGACCTCGCCGAGTTCGCCGTGCATCTCCTGGTCGACCGGGTTCAGCGGTTGGTCCTCGCGATCCATCGTGATGCGCAGGACGCCATCGGAGGGCCGGTCGAACTTCAGGCGCTGGTAGTCGCGTTCGTAGTCGGGCGGGGGCTTGGGCATCGGGTCTCCTGGGCCGCGGGCCGCGGCGCCAGCGAACGTGGCACAGCGACGGGGGCGCCGCATCGTCACGCCACCTTCGCGCCGAAAGGGCCACTTCCATTCCATGCTCCGCGTCCCGTTCCTGCTGAGCCTGCTGGTGCTCTTCCCGTCGACCGGGGCCCGCGCTTTCACGATCGACGACGTCTTCCAGGTGTTCGCGGGAGGTATTCTCGATGTGGAGCGGACGCTTGCAGGTGCACCGCGCTGGGATGCGAACCCCAATGCGCAGGGCCTTTCCGGCGGGGTCTCAGTCTCGGTCTCCCCAGGTTTCGCAGCCGCTTTCGGTCGGAGCGCGGCCGACACCCAGCTGCTCGACGATGGCCTCTTCGATTCGTTCAGCGCACTCGAACTGGCCGTGCCCGAGTTCGATTTCGACATCCGTCTCGGGGGCGGCGCCGCCGAAATCGAGTTCTTCGCCGTCCGGGGGACGGATTCGGTGTTCCAGAACAACGGCTTCACCGGGTTCGCGACCTTCCACACCGATTTCCGGGCGAACCGGGGGCTCACCGACGGAACGACACTCGCCGGCAACGCGATCACGCACGGCACGATCCACATCAACATCGACCAGTTCAATGTCATCGCGGATAGCCTGCTCGTGGCCGGCATCCTCCTCGCCGAGGACATGGGCCTTCATTTGCAGCAATTGGTGATGCACGAACTCGGCCACCTGGTCGGGCTCGAGCACCCGAACGAATTCCCGGAGGCGAACCTCGACAACGACGGGGATCCCACCACGGTCATCCCCGCGAACCTCGGGCCACCCTGGCCGGGCATGGCCGTTTCCACGCCAGTGGGCACCGCGATCATGAATTCCGGGCTGATCCTGCGCACCAATCGTGCCTTCTGGACTGCAGACGATCTCTCGGGGCTGAATGTCCTCTATCCCGTGCCGGAGCCAGCGCTGGCGGGGCTCCTCGTGACAGCCGGCGTCCTGGCGGTGCGTCGTAGAAGGGGCGCCCCAGCTCAGCCCCTCGGGTAGTTCTTGATCGGGGCCCTTCCCCGCGGGTAATCGGGGTAATTCGGCGAGTTGGCGATCCGCTCCTTTCGAAACATCAAGGCTGCCTTCAGGGCGTCCCGGCGGCTGACCTGGCCGATCACGAAACCGCTCTCGACCACCGGAAAACGCCGGACGCGGTGCGTCACGAACTCGTGAGCCAGCGTGAAGAGGTCCATTTCCGGCGGCACGGTGATCGGTTCCCGGGTCATCAGGTCGCCTACCAGCTCGATGGCATCGTGGGAATCCATTTCGTAGTCCGAGGCGGCAACCGCCCTTAGGCAGTCGAATTCGGAGACCAGGCCGAGCAGCCGGCGGTCCTGGTCGATCACCGGGGCGCCCGAGATCCCGTTCTTCAGCAGGACCTCGGCGGCCTCGACGGCGGCCATCTCGGGGGCCAGCGTGATGACTTTGCGCGTCATCATCTCACGAACCGTTGCAACCTTGCGGTGCGGCATCTGGATTGTCCTCCGAGCGCCCCCCGTTACCTCTCAAAATACCATCAATGGGCACGAAGATGGCTGTTTCCCTTAGCGAAATCCGCAAACTCAAAGTAGATTCCGCGCGCCCCCGCACCCCCGGCGGGAGGCGCGGGTGAGACGCTCTCCCCAGCCGCTCCACGGAGTCGTTCGAATGGCGGTGCACCGCATCAAGAAAGGGCTGGATCTGCCCATTGCCGGTGAGCCGGAGCAGACCATCCAGCCGGGCCCCGAGATCCGCCGGGTGGCCGTGATGGGCGACGATACGCCCGGCGTTCGCGCCCGTCTGGCCGTCGAGGAAGGCGAGACGGTGAAGCGCGGACAGCTGCTATTCGAGGACCGCAAGCGGCCGGGCGTTCGATACACCGCGCCCGGAGCCGGGCGCGTCCAGGCGATCTTCCGCGGCGCCCGGCGGGTGCTGCGCTCGGTGGTGATCGAGCTGTCCCAGGGCGAGCGTGCCGGTGATCCCGCGAATGACGAGTACGCGAGCTTCGCCGCCTACAAGGGTGGCGATCCTGGCCACTGGAGCCGAGCCGACGTCCGCGCCCTGATGGTCGAGTCGGGGATGTGGACGGCGTTTCGCACGCGTCCCTTCAGCAAGGTCCCGCTGCCGGATTCGGATCCGGCCGCGATCTTCATCACGGCGGTCGATACCAATCCGCTCGCGGCAAAGCCCGCGCTCGGGGTCGACGAGGATCCCGCCGCGTTCGCGCTCGGCTTGGCTCTCATCGACCGGCTTTGCGACGGTCCGACCCACCTTTGCAGCGGCAAGGATTCGCCGGTTCGCGGCGCCCTCGACTCTCCCGTCGAAGTTTCGATCTTCGATGGACCGCATCCAGCGGGGACACCGGGCCTACACATCCACACGCTGATGCCGGTCTCGCAGAAACGCACGGTGTGGCACATCGGTTATGCGGACGTGCTAGCGCTCGGGCGGCTTGCCCAGACCGGAAAGTTGTCGGTCGAGCGCATCGTGTCCGTGGCCGGCCCGCCGCTGAAGCAGCCCGCGATCGTTCGCACGCGCCTCGGCGCCAACCTCGATGAACTGACCGACGGGAACATCGATCCCGAGGCCGGAGCCGTACGCATCGTCTCCGGCTCGGTGCTCTCGGGAAAGACCGCGGATGGCCCCGAGTTCGGCTACCTCGGCCGCTACCACCTGCAGGCGAGCGTGCTCCGCATCGGCGGCCGCAAGTTCCTCGGCTGGGTCGAACCCGGCATGGAGAAGTTCTCGATCTTGCCGGTCTTCGTGTCCGGACTGGTTCCGGGCAAGAAGTTCGATTTCGACACCGATACCAACGGTTCGCCGCGTCCCATCTTCCCTATCGGCACCTACGAGAAGGTGATGCCGATGGACATCCTCCCGACCTTCCTGCTCCGCGCCCTGGTGGTCGGCGATATCGAGCGAGCGGTGGAGTTGGGCGCGCTGGAACTCGATGAGGAGGATCTCGCGCTCTGCACCTACGTCTGCCCCGGAAAGACGGACTTCGGCCCCTACTTGCGCCAGAACCTCGAGCGCATCGAGAAGGAAGGCTAGGCGCGTGAAGCCGGTCCGCGATCTACTCGACAAGATCCACCCGCACGTTTCGAAGGGCGGCAGGTTCCAGGCGTTCGGTTCGCTCTACGAAGCGATCGACACGCTGGCCTTCTCGCCGGGCTTCCAGACGCGCACGGCATCCCACGTGCGCGACGGCCTCGATTACAAGCGCATGATGTTCCTGGTGGTGAACGCCCTGGTGCCTTGCTTGTTGGTCGGCATCTGGAACACGGGCTTCCAGGCCTTCAGCGCCATCGACGCGGGTGCCGTGCCGTTGGCGGATTGGCAGAACGCGCTCTTCCAGGCCATCGGTGGCGTCTACGATTCGTCGAACTTCCTCTATTGCATGTTGTTCGGGCTGATCTACTTCGTGCCGATCTTCCTGGTCGTGCACGTGGTGGGGCTCGGGATCGAGGTCATTACCGCGCAGCTCCGCAATCACGATGTGTCGGAGGGCTTCCTCGTCACGGGCATGCTGCTTCCGCTGATCCTGCCGCCGACGATTCCTCTCTGGCAGGTCGGGCTCGGCACCGCCTTCGGTCTGATCATCGGCAAGGAGGTCTTCGGCGGCACCGGGATGAACTTCCTGAACCCGGCGCTGGTCTGCCGCGCCTTCCTGTTCTTCGCCTATCCCGCCTATATCTCCGGCGACGCTCCCTGGATCGCGGCGGATCACCTGGGCGTCGACGGCTTCACTGGTGCAACGCTATTGGCGCAAGCCGCCGTGACCGAGGGGGTCCTTCACACCCAGAACTGGTTCGCCGCCTTCTGGGGCGGGATCCCGGGTTCGATGGGGGAGACCTCCACGGCTGCCTGTCTGATGGGCGCGGGCATCGTGATCGGTACCGGCGTCGGCTCCTGGCGCACCATGGCGGGCACGGCCCTCGGCACCATCGCCCTGGCGAGCTTCCTGAACTTCGTCGGCTCGGAGACGAACCCGATGTTCGGTGTGACCTGGTGGTGGCACATGGTCCTCGGTGGCTGGGCCCTCGGAACGGTGTTCATGACAACCGACCCCGTCTCCTCGTCGTATACCGATAGCGGCAAATGGGTCTACGGTTTCGGGATCGGCGCGCTCTGCGTCATCATCCGCAGCGTGAACCCGGCCTATCCCGAGGGCATGATGCTGGCGATCCTGTTCATGAACATGTTCGCGCCGTTGATCGACCACTTCGTGGTGCGGCGGAACATAAGGCGGAGGCTCGCGCGCAGTGGAGCATAGTGCGCGACACACGATGATCTTCACGGCGTTGTTATGCGTCGTGTTCTCGGTGTTGGTCTCCTCGGTGGCCGTCGGCCTGAAGGATCGCCAGGACGAGAACGTGCGGCTCGACCGAATCAAGAACGTGCTTGGCGTGGCTGGCCTGAAGAGTACGGACGAAGACCTCTCGGCGGAGGAAATGCTCGCGCGCTTCGAGAGCGGCCTCGAGGCTCGCGTGGTCGATCTCGCGACCGGCGAGTACGTCGAGGGCGTCGACGCGCTCTCGTTCGACCAGCGGAAGGCGGCGAAGGATTCCGAGACGAGCGAGGCGGTGCCGGCCAACGCGGCAAAGGTTCGCCGCGTGCCACATCAGGTGGTGATCTACTTGATCAAGGCTGGCGACGAGACGAGCGGTGTGGTCATTCCGATCGAGGGCTACGGCCTGTGGTCGACCCTCTACGGATACCTGGCGCTCGAGACCGACGGCCGCACCGTCAAGGGCATCACCTACTACTCGCACGGCGAAACCCCGGGGCTCGGCGGTGAAGTCGACAACGATCGCTGGAAGGCGCTCTGGCCCGGGCGCCTGGCGTTCGATGACAAGGGCAAACCCGCACTCCGCGTGAAGAAGGGTCAGGCCGGTCCCGCGGAGACCGATCCGTACCAGGTGGATGGGCTGTCCGGCGCGACGATCACATCCAGGGGCGTGTCGAACATGTTGGCGTTCTGGCTCGGCCGCGACGGCTTTGCCACCTACATCCAGAAGTTCAAGCAGCAGCAGGGAGGACAGGGATGAGCAAGCAGAACGAGATCCTGCTCGATCCCCTGATCGACAACAATCCGATCGGGCTCCAGGTCCTCGGCATCTGTTCGGCGCTGGCCGTGACGACGCAGCTGGACAAGGCCATCGTGATGACGTTTGCCGTCATGTTCGTGTTGGCCGCGAGCAACGTCATCATCAGCCTGCTGCGCAATCAGATTCCGGGGAGCGTGCGCATCATCGCGCAGCTGACGATCATCGCGTCGCTCGTGATGATCGCGGATCAGTTCCTGCGCGCGTTCCTCTACGAGATCAGCCTGCAGCTCTCGGTCTTCGTCGGCCTGATCATCACCAACTGCATCATCATGGGGCGCGCCGAAGCCTTCGCGATGCAGAACAAACCCTGGCCTGCGTTCCTTGACGCCATCGGAAACTCGGCTGGCTACGGCCTGGTGCTGATCGCGGTGGCGATCCCGCGCGAACTGCTGGGCAGCGGCAAGCTGTTCGGTGTGACGGTTCTCCAGACCGTCAGCGAAGGTGGTTGGTACGTGCAGAACGGCTTCATGGTCATGGCGCCGGCAGCATTCATCCTGATCGGAATCTTCATCTGGGCGGTACGCGCGTACCGACCGGAACAGGTGGAGGAGGAGTTCCACGTTGGAGCACTATTTGAGCCTGGCTATGAAGGCGATCTTCGTTGAGAACATGGCTTTGGCCTTCTTTCTGGGGATGTGCTCTTTCCTAGCCGTCTCTCGAAAGGTCGAAACTGCCATCGGACTCGGCGTTGCCGTCATCTTCGTCCTCGGCCTGACAACCCCGCTGAACCAGTTCCTCGTCGAGAATTTCCTCGAGGAGGGCGCACTGGCCTGGATCCCGGGCGGCGAGAGCGTGAACCTCTCGTTTCTCTCCTACCTGGTACTGATCGGCACGATCGCGGCAACGGTCCAGGTCGTAGAGATGGCGATCGATCGCTATCTGCCGGCCCTCTACGGCTCGTTAGGCGTCTTCTTGCCACTGATCGCCGTCAACTGCGCGATCCTGGGCGGCGCGCTCTTCATGGTGCAGCGCGACTACACCTTTGGTGAGGCGGCGGTCTATGGCGTCGGTTCCGGCGTCGGCTGGTTCCTGGCCATCGTGGCGCTTGCCGCCGTGCGTGAGCGCCTCCGCTACAGCGACGTCCCACCGCCGCTTCGCGGCCTCGGCATCACTTTCATTACCGTGGGGCTCATGGCGATCGCGTTCATGTCCTTTTCCGGAATCCAGCTCTAGGCACTCGTCATGAATACCGTCCTTTTCGGCATGCTCGGCTTCACCGTCATCATCGTGGTCCTCACGGTGCTCCTGCTCGTGGTGAAATCGAAGCTCTCGCCAGGTGGGACGGTGAAGATCGGGATCAACGGCGACCCGGAGAAGACGATCGAGGTCGGGGCCGGCGACACCCTGCTCTCGAGCCTCGCCAGCCACGGCATCTTCATACCGTCGGCCTGCGGCGGCAAGGGCACCTGCGGCGTCTGCCGCTGCCACGTCGAGAGTGGCGGCGGTGCACTGCTTCCCACCGAGACCTCGCACATCACGCCGAAGCAGGCGCGGGCCGGCGAACGGCTTTCCTGCCAGGTGAAGGTGAAAGAGGATATCGAGATCGCGCTGCCCGCCGATGTCTTCGACGTTCGCAAGTGGAAGTGCAAGGTCCACAGCAACCACAACGTGGCCACCTTCATCAAGGAGCTGATCCTCGAGTTGCCCGAGGGCGAAGACGTGCCGTTCCGCGCCGGCGGCTACATCCAGATCGAGTGCCCCCCGCACACGGCCAACTACCGGGATTTCGTGGTCGAAGACGAGTACCGCGAAGACTGGGACAAGTTCGATCTCTGGCGATACACGTCGGTGGCCAACGAAGAAGTGAACCGTGCCTACTCGATGGCCAACTACCCGGGCGAGACCGGCATCATCATGCTGAACGTCCGGGTTGCAGCGCCGCCGCCCCGGAATCCCGATGTTCCGCCGGGGCTGATGTCGTCCTACATCTTCGACCTGAAACCCGGCGACGAAGTGACGATCTCGGGCCCCTATGGTGAGTTCTTCGCGCGCGAAACCGGTTCGGAAATGTGCTTCATCGGCGGCGGTGCCGGCATGGCGCCGATGCGTTCGCACATCTTCGACCAGTTCCGTCGCCTCTCGACCGACCGCAAGGTCACGTTCTGGTATGGCGCGCGTTCCTTGCGGGAAGCGTTCTACATGGAGGATTTCGACTCCATCGCCGAGAACGAAAACTTCGAGTGGCACCTCGCACTCTCCGAGCCGCTCGAAGAGGACAAGTGGACCGGGCTCACGGGCTTCATCCATCAGGTGCTCTACGACAACTACCTGAAGGATCATCCCGAGCCGGAAGAGATCGAGTACTACCTGTGTGGCCCGCCGATGATGATCGAGGCCTGCAAGAAGATGCTCGACAATCTTGGAGTGGAACCCGAGAACGTCATGTTCGACGACTTCGGCGAGTAGGGAGCCGGCGCCATCGCCGCCGGAGAGCTCTCGCCCCGGGCGCGGGTGTTGCTACCGCTATTCGCGGCGCTGCTTCTCGGCTTGACGCTGCGCACGCTCGTCTGTGCGCCGCCACCTCCGCGCGTCGCCTTGAATGGCGAAACGATGGGGACCATCTGGTCCGTCGTCCTGAATGCACCCGGGCTCCCTCGTGAGGGTCGGATTCGCGCACGAGAAACCATTCAGGCCGCTCTCGACAAAGTGGACGCCGCCATGTCCACCTGGGACCCGGCCTCGGAAGTCTCGCGCTTCAACGCGCACGCTTCCCTCGAGCCGTTCCCGTTATCACCCGAAACGATCGCTGTGTTGGCACTCGCTCGCGATGTCAGTTCGGCGAGCGGGGGCGCATTCGATGTCACCGTGCGCCCGCTCGTGGCGGCCTGGGGCTTCGGCGCCGCGGCGCGGCTGCCAGGAAACGGGCCGACCGAAGAGGAACTCCGAGCCATCGACGCACGTGTCGGGTACCAGCGTCTCGAACTCGATGTTGCCGCGTTGACCGCAAGAAAACTGGAGCCGGCTCTCGAGATCGATCTCTCGGCCATTGCGAAGGGCTTCGGCGTCGACCAGGCCGCCGAGGCGCTCGAAGCGCTTGGCCACGCGGACTATCTGGTCGAAGTCGGCGGCGAGGTGCGGGCCCATGGCCAACGCCCGCAGGGTGGCAGCTGGAAGCTCGGGATCGAGCGGCCGACGAGCGACGGCCGGGAGATCCACGGCATCGTGAGCCTCGACGGCCTCGCGATGGCCACCTCCGGCGACTATCGAAGCTTCCACGAGCAGGGCGGCACGCGCGTCACCCACATCATCGACCCGCGAACCGGACGCCCTGCGTCCCATGGTGTGGCGTCGGTCAGCGTGGTCCATGAGCGCGCGGCCGTCGCCGATGCCTGGGCCACGGCACTCACCGTGCTTGGCGACGAAGAGGGGAGGGCGCTTGCCGCGGCAGCCGGGATTGCCGCCTACTGGATCCTTCACGAGGGGGACGAGGGCTTTCGCCAGCGGGCCACGCCGAATTTTCCTCCGGTCGATAGGGTGGCCGCGGCCACGTCCGACTAGCGTTGAAGCCACAGCGCTGCAGCAGATCCACTGCGTTGGCTCGCTCTAGCGGTCTGTGAGACCCTCTCGCGATGAGCCGACCGAGCGACCGCGACCCGGTGTACGCCGAGCCCGAACTCGAAGAACTCGACGATCGCGGTGAAATCGACGATCTCGAGGATTCTTTCGGGCCCCGGAGCGACGCCTCGCTTCCCGCCCGTCGCAATGAAGAGGCCCTCACGCATGGTTCCTACTCCGCCGTGTTCGGGAGTTGCGAAAGGAGCGGCGCATGGTCTGCGCCCGACCGGCTGCTGGTCGAAGCGTGGTTCGGCGAGGTGAGTCTCGATTTCCGCGAGGCCGAGATCGCTTCCGACGGCGTCGTGGAGGTGAAGGCGAACGCGGTCTTCGGTCAGGTCACGCTGAAGGTTCCGCGGGGTACCGAGATCGAGATGGGTGGCGTTTCGGCCCTCTTCGGAGGAGTCGAAAGCAAGCGCGTCGAGAAGAAGCTCGGCCAACTGGCTCGCCGATGGCTGACGGGAGAGGCCGAGGACGACTACGCCGAGGACGCAGATGAGGACCTCAACGAGGAGCCCATGATGCTGCGTGTGGTCGGGAATGCCGTCTTCGGCCAGATCACGGTCGAGGTGGACTGACGGCGAAACCGTCGCCGGACGGCGCAATCGTCGCCAGACGGCGCAATCGTCGCCAGACGGCGAAGTCGTCGCCAGGCGACTAGAATCTCCGGGTGTTTGCAACGCTTCTTGCCACCCTGGTCGTCTTCGGTCTCGTCTTCGCCGCCATGGCGATCGGCGTGCTGGTCCAGGGCAAGCGCCTGCGCGGCAGCTGTGGCGGCACCGGCAAAGACTGCGAGTGCAGCCCGCTGGCAGCCAGGGCCTGCAGACTTCGCGAGATGCGCGAATCCGCCTCTTCCTGATTCGGTTCCATCTGACTCGAGCCCGCCTGATTCCATCCCTGCTTTCCGCGCTGTGGAGTTCCCATGTCCCTCGCCCAGGTCGCTCCGGCCTTCGTCGAAATGGCCCACCAGATCGTCTGGTGCTCCGTCGCCACCGTCGATGCCAAGGGCCGCCCGCGCTCGCGCGTGCTTCATCCAATCTGGGAGTGGGATGGCCAGGAACTCGTCGGCTGGATCGGAACCGGCCCGACACCGACCAAACGCGCCCATCTGGACGCGAGCCCCCACGTCTCGGTGAACTACTGGTCGCCCAACCAGGACACCTGCGTCGCCGAGTGTCGCGCCAGTTGGGGATTCGACGACCAAACCTGCACGCGCACCTGGAACCTGCTGAAGAACGGCCCCGTGCCCGTGGGCTACGACCCGGCGATCATCCCGGGTTGGGATGAGCCGACGTCACCGGGCTTCGCTTCGCTCCGCCTCGATCCTTGGCGCATCCGCGTCTTTCCCGGCAGCGTATTGATGGGCAATGGCGGAGAAGTGCTGACCTGGCAGGGTTAGTTCGCCCCACGCCTTCATCCGGAGCGCACTGCCGATGTCCGATTCCAGACCTGCCTGGGGCGAGTTCTTCGCCTTCATGCAAAGGCTCGACAGCGAATACCTGAGCGCGGCACGCGGAATCTCCTCTCCCGCCGACGTGGCCGAGGGCGAGCACATGCTGCTCCACCTGTTGAAGGTCGGGCTCGACGTCTACGTCGACAACGACCCCGGCCGGCCGCGTTTCGCGCCCCTGGCCGGCCCGACATTGAAGTGGGGTGGCGAGGGTGCGGACAACCCGTCGCACTGCGCGCCATTGGATCCCGCTCGGCGCTACCGGATTTGCGGGAACGTCGGCACCGCCCAATACGTCTCGTTCACCGTGTACAAGGGAAAGGAACAGGGCGACTGGAATGATGGCGTGATCTCGGCGCTCAATCATCGCGAGTTCACCGTTGGCACGGACGGCGAGTTCGAGATCGAGATCGGTGTGGAAGCCGAGGCTGGCAAGCTTCACATGGAGCCAGGCGTCGCCAATTGTGTGATCTCGCGCCACTACTTCGAAGACGAAATCTGCGCGATGGCCAATCCGGATCTGCACATCGCATTGTCGATCGAAGTCTTGGAGGATCCGAGCTTCCCGCGCCCGATCGCAGCGGCAGACCTTTCCGAGCGGCTGCGTGCGGCGATGACTTTCATCGAGGGTCAGACCCTGGCGCGGCCGCCGATCGGACAGGGCGAGCCGCCGGCCTGGTTCTCGTTGGTACCCAATCGGCTTCCCAAGCCCATGCAATGGGAGCCGAGCGAGGGCGGCGGCGCCGGTGCCGTCGACAACGCGTATTGCGCAGGGCTGTACGTGCTGGCACCGGACGAGGCGCTGGTCATCGAAGGGCGCTGGCCCGAGTGCGTGTACGCCAATGTGATGCTCTGGAACCGCTTCTTGCAGGGCTACGACTACCGCTATCGCTCCTGCTCGTTGAACCGCAAGCAGATGGCGGCCGACGAGAACGGGCGCTTTCGGATCGTGGTCGCCCACGAGGATCCAGGGGTGCCGAACTGGCTCGATACCGAGGGACGTCCAAACGGGGTTCTCTACTGGCGATTCCTGCTTGCGAACGGGGATATCGAGCAGCCGAGCTCCGAGGTCGTTCCGTTTGCGGCGTTGGCGGGACGTTAGTTGCCGATGCGCGTCTGGCTGGATACGGATCTCGGTAGCGACGTCGACGATGCCCTGACCCTGGCCTACCTGCTCGCGCACCCGGGCTTCGAACTGGTGGGTGTCTCGACGGTGTTCGGAGATGTCGCGCTGCGCACACGCATCACCCAAGCGTTGCTCGCGCTCACCGATGCCGAGGTTCCGGTCGTGACCGGCCTGGGTCGTCCGTTGACGCCGGGGCGAGAGGGTCGGATGTTCGGCCACGAAGGCCGCGGCATCCTCGAAGGCGCCGCGCCGGAGATGATCGTCCAGGCAGATCCCGACCCGGAACGGCAGATCGAGCGCCTGGCGACAGAACTCGGCAGTGCGGAGCCGGACCTGATCGTGGCCGTCGGTCCACTGACCAACCTGGGCGCCCTGGTCAGGCGCGGCGTTTCGTTGCCGCGGCTCGCCATTATGGGCGGCAAGATCCAGGACGTGATGCTGCCGGGTATGATCCCGCAGATCCCCGAGTGGAACTGGTACTGCGATCCCGATGCGGTGCAGCTCGTCCTCGACGCGCCGCTCCCGGTCCCGGCTCGGGTGGTGCCCGCCGAAGTCACTTTCCGCACCGCGCTTGCCGAAGGGGATGTCGAGCGCCTGGCGTCCGGGAACGAATTGAATCAGGCCCTCGCGCGGCTCTGCTCGGAGTGGCTGCGTTTCCAGGCGGAAGGGTTCAAGTCTGCCGAGCCGCGAGTGGCTCTGCACGATCCGCTTACCGCGGCCACCCTGGTAGAGCCCGCGCTATGTCCGTTCGGCTTCGAACGGATCCGTGTCGACGCACGTGGGGGCTCCGAGGTGATCAGCGGCGAGCCCAACATCGAGGTCGCAACCGACGTCGACGCAGCCCTGCTTCGCGAACACCTGATGCAAACCTGGCTCGGCTGAAGCCGGAGGAGACCAGCGTTCCGTTGGTCACGCGTGCGTGCGGGCCTGGGGGGCTCGAACGATGTTTCGAGGATGAGATTTCGGTCCGCCTCGAGCGGAGCTGGGTTCCGGAGGGGCTTTTGAGGGGTAGCTCGCAGAGATGTTAGGTAGACCAGGCCAGGGTCGAGGGCGCGAGCGGGCGACCCCGCCTCTTCTGGGAGGTGGTTCGGGGGCTGGAAGCGCTCCGCGCGGGACGTTGTGGCCGCGGCAAGAGGAACGCCCGGAACCCGGGCGGTCGCGTTCACCCACACCTGGCTGCTCAACGAAGGCTGGAAGCGGGCCGGTCCTCTCCTGGACCCCGCTGCCGCTCCGGGCTGAACCGTCCTCACCGCCCCGACCGGCATCCACACGTGCAGGCACCGCTAGTCCGAACGTCCTCGACCCAAGAAGCTGCCCCGCGAGAGCAACCTGCAAACCCTCCTCAGAGAGTCGAGAGCCACCCCACCCCTCGAGACCTTCCTGCCCTGAGCGAACGCCGAGGAACCGCGCGTCGTGGTTAGACCGGAGAGTTGTGCCAGGCCTCGGCGATCCAGGCACGTACCTGTTCGTCGATGTCCTCGGCTGACGTCAGCCAGATGAAGTGCGCGCGGCGGTGGACCGAACTCTTGACGACCCGGCGAATGCGAGGGTGATCGAGGCTTCGCGTGAGCTTGAACGAGAGTTCGACCGCCTTCGCCCTGGGTCGCAGCTCGGCGAAGGTCCCGCGCCGCTTCATCAGGATGCCGATGTCGACGGGCTCGATGATGATCTTATCGATCTCCTGGAACAACGCGATGGCCGCTCGCCAGGTCGCTTGCCAATGCGTTGGCTGCCGTTCGAGGAACGCATCGAGGCTCAGGCCAGGAGTGCATTCGTGGCTCTGGTTTCGCCGTCCCAGGGGGCGGCCGCACTCGGGGCAGGTCCAGTTCGGCACGCTTCGAGCGTGCCCCGGGAGAATGGCGGCGTCGACCCCCGCTAGCGCGGTAGCATGCCTGCTTCCCCAAGCGTCGCACCGGAGCAGGAGAATCATGAAGAACTTCAACGCCAAGATCGCGGTCATCACCGGCGGTGGAACCGGCATGGGTCGTGAACTCTGCCGTCAGCTTGCGGCCGAAGGATGTCACGTGGCCATGTGCGACGTCTCCGACGAGAACATGCAGCAGACCAAAGCGCTCTGTGAAGAGGGGGCTCCGGCAGGCACCCGCGTGACGACCCATCTGGCGGACGTCTCGATCGAGGCCCAGGTCGAAGCGTTCCGCGACGCCGTCGTTCGGGAACACGAGACAGACTACGTCAACCTCGTCTTCAACAACGCCGGCATCGGCGGCGGCGGCAGCTTGATCTCCGGCGAACGCGAAGAGTGGGACAAGACCTTCGACGTCTGTTGGGGTGGCGTGTACTACGGAACCCGCGCCTTTCTTCCGTTGCTGCTGGCCGCGGAAGAAGGACACGTGATCAACACCAGCAGCGTGAATGGTTTCTGGGCTTCGCTGGGCCCGGCGACGGCGCACACGGCGTACAGCGCGGCCAAGTTCGCAGTGAAGGGTTTCACCGAGGCGTTGGTGAATGACTTCCGCAACAACGCCCCCCATCTGAAGGCCTCGGTCGTGATGCCCGGGCACATCGGTACTTCCATCGTGATCAACTCCGGCAAGATCCTCGGAAACGATCCCAAGGAAATGCCGGATGAGAAGCTCGCCGAGACGCGGGATCGATTGGCGGACATGGGGTTCCCCGTCGATGGCCTGAGCACTGATGATATTCGGCACGCGCTGCAAGAGCGGGCCGAGTCGTTCCGCGACGAGGCACCGGTTTCGGCGGCGGAAGCGGCTGGTGTCATCCTGGATGGCGTGCGCGAAGAACGCTGGCGGATCCTCATCGGCGAGGATGCCACGGTTCTCGACGAGCTCGTGCGCGCGGCGCCCGAAGACGCCTACGAGCCCGCGTTCATGGAAAAGCTGGCAGCAAGGACGAACTGGCAGCTCGGGAGTTAGCGTATGCAGGTCGAACCGTGGAAAGGATGTGGAGCGGAAGTTCGAGCGCTCCAGCTTTCGGGTTGTTCGGACCCGGAACTGGAATCGCTACGCGAGGCGCTGGCCAGCCACGGACTCCTGGTGTTCCGGGAGCAGGAGCTCTCACCGGACGATCATCTCGGCTTCGCGAGGCGTTTTGGCAAGATCGTGGTCAACAAGTTCTTTCCGGAAAGCGGCGCACACGGAGAGATCGCCGAGGTGCGCAAGGAAAAGGAGCAGCAGACCAACATCGGCGGCGGTTGGCATGCGGACCACTCCTACGACGAGGAGCCGGCGCTGGGCTCCATCCTGGTTGCGCGGGAGCTTCCACCGGCGGGCGGCGATACGAAGTTCGCGGACCTGGCTGCCGCCTACGAGACGCTTTCGCCAGGGTTGCGGAAGACCCTCGAATCGCTCGACGCCGTGCACTCGAACCGACATCTCTACGGGGAGAAGGGCATCTACCGCCAGACGGATCTGGCCGATCAGCTCGGTGGTGAGGATCGCGTCGGCGATGCGACCCACCCCATTGTTATTCGGCACCCCGAGAGCGGCCGGAAGGTGTTGTACGTGAACCCGGGCCACACGACCCGAATCGATGGCTGGAGTGTGCCTGAGAGCCGAGCGCTGCTCGATTTCCTGTTCGAGCACGTGAAAACTTCCGGCTGCACCTCGAGGCTTAGGTGGGAACCGGGTTCGGTGGCCTTCTGGGACAACCGGCGAACCTGGCATATGGCCGACAACGACTATCAAGGTCACCGGCGCTTGATGCACCGGATCACCCTGGCGGGGGGTCCCCTCCGCGGGGCCATTTCTTGAGCGCCGGCGCCCGGGATTTCGAACGCGAGTCGGCTCAGCTGCGAAGCTGGCTCGAAATGAATCTGGGTGGGCGCGTCGTCTCATTGCAGCGGCAGCCCCGCTGGCGCCCGGTCTGGTTCGCCGATGTCGAGCGCGCCGGCGAGACCCTCGAACTCTGCATCCGCGGAGACCGGGTGGACGCGGAGATCGGTTTCTCCCTGAACCAGGAGATGCGGTTTCAGCAGTGTCTCAGCGATGCGGGAATCCCGGTGGCCGCCATCCACGGCTGGATCGACGAGCCCCGGGCCTACGTGATGGACAGGGTCGCTGGCCGGAACGATTTCTCCGAGGCATCTGACGAAGAACGTCGCTCGGTGATGGACGATTACATCGCGGTGCTGGCCCGCATCCATGCCCTGGATCCGGAACCATTCGAGCGTGCCGGCGTGCTTCGCGCCGGACGCCCCGAGGAGTCCGGCGTCGTCGGCATGCGTCGCTACGAGGAGTTCTACCGGAAATCGAAGCGGCGCCCGGATCCGTTCCTCGAATTCTGCCTGGCCTGGTTGAAACGCAACCCGTTGGACGTTCGCGGCCGCGAGGCCCCGATCGTCTGGGATTCCGGCCAGTTCCACCACAAGAACGGCAAGGTCGAGGCCGTGCTGGATCTCGAGTTGGGCCACGTCGGCGACCCGATGATGGATCTCGCCGGCTTCCGAATGCGCGATTCCGTGATCGGCTACGGAGAGTTTCCGCGCATCTACGAACGTTATGCGGAGATCACGGGAGAACCCGTCGATACCGGTGCGATTCGACATCATCATCTCTCGTTCACCTTGACCAATCAGCTCGCCTTCCACGCAGCGCTGGCCGAGCCGGTTCCGGGTTCGGACTACATGACGAATCTGCAGTGGTGCAGCGAGACGAACCTGTTTGCCGTCGAGGCGTTGGCCGAGATCCTCGGATTCGAGCTCGAAGAGGTTGCGATGCCCGAGCCGCGGGTCTCGCCGGTGGCCGCGGGCCATGGGCATCTCGTCCACTGGCTCCGCCACTTCGAGAGCGATGACGAGTTGGTTCGCAACGATGTTCGCACCGCGTTCCGCCTCGAACGACACCTGGCGCGCTTCGACGAGATCGGCGACGCCGTGACGGAAGCAGATCTGGACGATCTTGGGCAGTTGCTTGGCGCGCGTCCCGCATCCTGGCAGGCGGGGGACGCGGAACTGGAAGCATTCGTGGGTGGCGACGATGGCACGAACGACGAGACGCTGATTCGCTTGTTCCATCGCCGACTCTCGCGCAGCAAGGCGACGCTCGGCCCCGCGGGCTCCGCGATGGCGCGGCACCTTCCGATCCAGAAGTTCTCCGACTAACGAGCCTCGCCGAACGGATCCGGGATTCGGAACAGGCGCCGCTGCTCATTGCCGACGATCAGCGCGTCACCGTCCCAGCTGATCGATTCCGCTTGCTGGGTCACGCCGATATCGAGGGGAAGCACGGCGACCGGGCCGGTCGGCAATGCCGCACCGCTTTCCCACTCGAACAGGAAGATCCCACGGTAGGTCAGGAGTGCCAGGCGTCTCCCGTCGGGGCTCAGGTCTGCGGCGGTGGTGTTACCGAGGAATCCGTCGGCACCGCCGCTGAGCTCGAAACGCGCGATTGGCGAGAGCCGCTGGGGCGATGTGGCGTCGGGGTCCAGGCGATAGAGCTGGGTCGCGGCATCGCTGCGATGTTTGGTGAAGAGATAGAGCGCTCCACTGCGCCAGAAGAGCGCCTCGCCATCGAAATTCATCCGCCGCCGATCGCCGAGCCGTTCCTGGTCGGCGTAGGAGAACGGTATCGGCCGTTCCAGCGGGACACTGCCACCACCGGAGGCCGGGTCGGGTTCGGCGACGCGATAGACGACGAGGTCGTCCCGGTCGTTCCCGTTGTTGCCGAAATCTCCGAGGTAGAGGAAGCCGGCATCATCGATCGCGATGTCCTCCCAGTCGATCTGTCCGGCGCCGGTCACCGTGAACTCGGCGAGGAGGCTGCCGGAATCATTGATCGCGAAGAAGCGCGCGGTGTCTCCTGAATCGTTGTGGGTCCAGTAGACCCCTTGGTAGGTGCGGCTGCGCGCGAGACCGGAGGATTCCCGGATCTTGCGGTCCTGGATCTCGCTGAGCCGCCAGTGCTCCGGCGGCGGATCCGGCGTACCAGCGAATGCGCAGCCGAGCCAAGCGAGGGCCAGGCAGGCTCCAAGGGCAGCAGCGCGACCTCCGCGCATCTTCGAATCCTCCAGCCCTCGTCCAGCAGGGGCACCAGCGATAGCAGACACGAGCGGAATCGCCGCGGTTCCCTGGTTTCTACTCCACGGTTGGTGCCGCGCTCACGAAGATGGGCGAAGACCAGGCACGCTCGCGGATCTCCGAGACGCAACTGTCGTCGGAGCTGGGCGAGGTGCAAGGGCGCGCCTCGATGCAGAAGCCGCGCTCGTCTCGCGCGCAGCGCAGGGGGTCGCCGTTGATCGCGGGTGTCGGCTCCTGGAGTGCCCGGACGTAGTAGACGATCTCGCGATCGGTTCCAGCGAACTCCGGGTCTTCGAATTCGAAGTCGCAGCCGTCGGGACTTCCGGAACACGCGTGTCGGAGCCAGGGGTCCTCGATGAGTTCAGCGAGGGATTCGTCGGCGGCCGCCTGTGCGCGGATACGCACCACCTCGATGGCGTCGATCCGTCGTCGCGTGTCAGCGGGGTGATAACACTCGCCGGCGCAGACCGACTCGATCCGCGCCGCGTCGAGCGCGCCGTGCACCGACACCGGGCAGCCGGGGTTCTGGTCGAAGGAGCCGACCGCGGAAACGCGAAACCGCGGCACGCCCGAAACCGATGCCTCGCTGCCCATCGCGGCTGTGCCCGAAGTCGCGTTCAGCAGATCGAACCAGAGCAGGATCCGATCGCCCGAGGTCCCGTACACCTCGCGGCGCTCGAGGGCATCGTAGACCGCATCCCGATCGCGACCTTCGGCGTGGACCGCCACGAGACCCCCGGTGACGTAGAACGATGCCTGCCGCTCGGTGTAGCGGCGACCCGCGATCGGCAGCTCGTCGAGCACGATCGGCACCGGATCCGGTGAGGCCTCGCCCCTTCCGCCCAACGCCGCGATCGGGCGGATCGAATCGATGGTTCGATCGGGGTCGGTCTCCTTGTAGCCGTTTCCCGGCCGGGCTCGGTGTGTATCGCTCGAACCGATGAAGCCGAAGCGGAAGCGCGCGCCGTCCTCGAGGTTCGTCATGGCAAGCGCGGCCTGACCGGTCATGCCGGGTCGCATGTCCATGGCAGGCATGAAGCAGCCGCGGCATTGCCCGCAGTCGAGCCAATCTTCGACACGCGCGCCCGGCACGGTGTTATGTCCCCCGACGCCGGCCTCCACATAGTAGCGGCGTGCGAGGGCGGCCTTCTCATCGCAGGAACCCGCAGTCGGATCTTCGCAGCGTGAGCGAATGATCTCGCCGGCCTGCCAGCAGCAGGCGAGATAGTCGTCGCTAGGCGCAGGGCATTCCTGCTGGGTCAGGTCCGGCCACTGGCGGTACTCCTCGGAGGTTCCGTGCCCCGAGTAGATCTCGAAGGCGATCTGGCGCTTGGGATCGTGCTGCTCTTGGGAAAGTTGCTGGCGCAAGGTCGTTCCGGGCGGGGTCGAGAGCCCCCAGGCCGTGCCATGCGGGATGACCAATGCGTCGACGCCCCATTGATCGAGCTTCTCGTAGAGTTCGCGAGGGTCGGCAGCGACTTCGTGGCAGTCGTCCGGGAGTTCCCGCGTATCGACGCCGACCTCGCAGGGCGGGACAGCGCCCATCTCTTCGTACAACGTGAAGAAGTCCCAGTATCGCTGGCGGTTCTGCCAATCGGCGAGGGGCATCAGGACGCGCTGCGCCGGACCCACGGGGATCTTTCCGAATTCCTTGCGAGGTGCAGCGATCGGGCGCGGCGGCACCTTGCCTTCCGCCGTCTCGCGAAGCACCACGTTCTTGTGGCCGAAGTGGCTCGCTGCGCTGGTGCCGACCTGGGTCCACTCCCAGCCGAGGAATGTCACGAGGTCCGGATTCGCCGGGTCGCTCGTCGCGGCGTTGCAGGCTCGAACCGAAGTGCGCGTCTCCTCCCAGTGCAGGGGTGTCAGCCCCTCGGCGTGATCGTTGATGCTCCAGAAGTCGAGCGAGGAGCAGAAACGCGCGTAGTCGCAAGCATCCGCCGGCGGATGCGCACCCTCACCACCCAGCAACGGCAGGCTGATCGAGAAGGCGTCCTGGGAAAACGTCGTGTGCGTGTGGAGGTCCCCGAACAGGATCTGCTTCCCCGCGGACCGTCCCCGTGTCGTAGCGGAAGCCCGTGAGAGCGCGTCTCGTGCCGCCACTTCCTCCCGCGGTCGTTCGCGATTCGTCACGACTCCCGGCGGCTCGTGTTCGCCGCTACAGGCGAGCGCCAGCAGAAGCGAGGCGAGCCAAGGGCCACGGCACCACGGATTCACCCCGGACCTAACGATCGATGGAGCGTTTGACGCTCGGGTCGACATAACGTGTGGCGTGGGCCTTCCGGTAGTCGTCCATCGGTTGGAATTCCGGCTTGTCCTGGAACTGCGCTTCTGTTTCCCGGAGAACCTCGGCGTCGCTCTTGGCCGGATCCCACGGGCCGATGACGGGCTGTTGCACGTGCCACGGTGTGTCGCAGAAGACCTCGATCCCGTTGCCTTCGGGATCCTTGAAATAGACCGAGAGCGCGTTTCCATGGGTGACCGGTGCGCCGGCATCCACGCGATCGTCCTGGGCGACGCGATCCATCATCTCCCGAACCTCAGCGAGCGAGTCCACGCGGAACGCGATGTGGTCGACCGAGTTCGATTCGCCATCGTCCTGTCGCACCTCGGCGAAGGCGACCTGATGATGGTCGTCCGGGGTCTGGCTCATGAACACGATGTGCGGGCCGGAATCGCCGAACAGGGGGCCCTGGTCCGCGATCTCGAAGCCGAGTACCTCGCGGTAGAACCCGATCATCGCGTCGATGTCGCGGACCTTGATGACGATGTGGGACCAGCTGAGTTCCATGTCTATCTCCTCCTGGGCGCGGGTTGTCGCGATCATCGCACGGAGCCTGCCAGCGAGCCAAGGATTGCTGGGCCAAGATCGGCGGGATGGGGTACACCGGTGGGATGGATCACGAGACGCTGGTCGAGCGAGCCGAAAAGCTGCTTCCCGAACTGCGCGAGCGAACGGCCGAAGCCGAGAGCCTACGGCAGCTGCCGAAAGCGAGTGTCCGCTCGCTGATCGAGAGCGGCCTCACCCGTGCTCTTCAACCCGCTCGCCATGGAGGCTCCGACCTCGGCGCGACCACCCACGTGGCACTCACCTCGACCCTGGCCCACGCCTGTGTCTCGACCGGCTGGTGCGAGTTCGTCTGGTGCGGCCACAACAAGCTGCTTTCCGTCTACCCGGAGGCGGCTCAGGAAGCGGTCTGGGGAGATGATCCGGAAACGATGGTCTCCGCTTCATTGGGCCCGGTCGGTCGCGCCCAGGCTGTCGAGGGGGGCATGCGCCTCTCGGGTCGCTGGTCATTCGCTTCGGGCTGCGACCACGCGGATTGGCTCTTCCTCGGCGCCGTCGAGACCACGGCCGACCCGCCGGTCCCCTACCTCTATCTCGTCGAGAAGCGTGAACTCGAAGTGCTCGACAATTGGCACGTGATGGGACTGCGCGGCACCGGGAGCAAGGACATCCTCGCCGAGGATGTCTTCGTCCCGGCCGCCCAATATCTACCCTGGGGAGACGTGGTCGGCAAGCTGATGGGCCTCGCCGTGACGATCATCGCGGGCCCGGTGTTAGGCGGGGCCGAAGCCGCGGTGGCGCGTTTTCAGGAACGGCTCGCGGGGCGGGTTCTGGTCAACATGACGAAGCAGGGCCAGTCGGCCGTCGCGCGCTCGCGGCTCGCCGAATCTGCCGTCGAGGTCGAGGCGGCGCGTCTCCTGCTGGAACGCAATGCCCGCGAGATCGACGAGTGGCTCGCCGCGGGAATGCCGGACAATCCGCCGAACGCACGTTGGGTTCGCGACACCGGATACTGCGCCGAACTTTGCACGCGTGCGACCCAGCGCGTTTTCGAAGCCAGTGGCGGCGGGGCACTCCAGGAGAGCGAGCCGATCCAACGCATCTGGCGAGACGTCAACGCGGGGCACGCACATGCCCTCCTGAGCTGGGATCAGGCCGCCGAGACCTGGGCAAGCGCCGCGCTCGCCGGCGAGGCTTGAGCACCGCGAATCCGCCGGGCTTTTCGGGCTGGCGGGTTGCCTTCGCCCTCTCGGCGACGCAGGCGTGCGGCGTCGGCCTGCTACAGGCCTACAGCCCATTGGTGAACCCCATCGCTCGCGAGTTCGCGATGGAACCCGGCGAAGTCGGGGCTGGAATGTCGATCCTGATCGTCATGCTGGCGTTGGTCGGCGTGACCATCGGACCGGCCGTCGATCGTGGCTGGGTGAAGAGTCTGATGGCGGGGGGTGTGGTCCTGGCGGGCATCGGACTCTACGGCTTCTCCTTGGCGGTCGAGTCCTGGCAGCTCGCTGCGGGAATGGTCGTGATTTCCGTCGGGATCGCGCTCTACGGTCCGTTGCCCGCGAACGCCACGATCGTCCGCTGGTTCCTGGCACGGCGCGGCACGGCGCTCGCCATATCCGCGGCGGGGCCAGCGGTGGCCGGCTTTGGAATTCCGCTTGCGGTGGCCTGGGCGATCGACGCAGACGGCTGGCGCAGCGCGATCCAGATGCTCGGCTTCGGCGCCGTCGCCATCGGGCTTCCGGTCATTGGCTTCGCCGTTGTGGGACGCCCGGAAGCACTGGGTCAGACCCAGGACGGACGCCCCGCACGGCCCGTCGAAGAGAGCGTCCCGCTGCCGGCGGCTTCTGCCGGCGACTGGCTGCGCGAAGCGGATTTCTGGTGGCTGGCGATCGGGATCGGCCTCATCTTCGCCGTACCCGTCGGAATGGGCCTGTATCTGGTTCCGTTCCTCGAAGAGGCCGGTGTCTCGCCGCAACGCGCCGCGCTCTCCATCTCGGTCGCGGCCGTGTTCGGTTTCATCGGAACCCTGGGTAGTGGTGCGTTGGTCGATCGCTTTCCACCGAAGCTCGTGCTGTTCGTGTTGCTGGGTCTGTTCGGCGCATCCTACGCTGCGCTCGCATCCTGGCCGACCTTCAACGTCGCCCTGATCGCGGCCGCCGGCATGGGACTCGGAACCGGTGGGGCCGCACCGATCCACCCGCTCTTCGTGGGTCGCCGCTTCGGCCCCGAGGTCGTGGCCAGCGTGATGGGAATTCAGGGGCTGATCGGTCTCCCCTTGTTGGCCGGTGCACCGCTCATCGCCGGGGCCGTGCGGAGCGTGACGGGCGAGTACGGGCCCGCGTTCCTCGGCGCCGCTGGCGTCCTGGCTCTGGCCGCGCTCTGTATCGGCCGCTTCCGACTGGATCCGCCCCGACGCGGGGAGCCCTCGGCCTGAGGCGACCAGGACGAGCGAGCTAGGCTACTCGTCTCTCTCGAACGGAGGTCGCTTGAGCGAACGAGACCAGCCCTTCGCAGAACTCCGGGTGGTCGATGTCTCGACCACGGTCGCAGGTGCCTACGCGACCAAGATGTTGGTCGACGCCGGTGCCGACGTCGTGATGCTCGAAGCCGAGAGCGGCCATCCGTTGCGACGCTATTCGGCCTCGAGCCAAACCATCCCCGAGGATGGTTCCGGCACACTCTTCCACTTCCTGGCTGCCGGGAAGTGCAGCGTTCGCGACGGGCCCGGCCGGCTCGACGAACTCGTCGGCGATGCAGACCTCGTCGTCGCTTCGAGTGCGCTCGACTTCGCCGCGTTGGGGCGCACCAGGCCCAGCCTATCCCTCGTGACGATCACGCCATGGGGAACGACCGGTCCGGAGCGCGACCGACCCGCGACGGAGTTCACGCTTCAAGCGGCGGCCGGTTCCACCGCCTACCGCGGACTCCCGGGCCGCGGACCTGTTGCAGCCGGCGGCCAGCTCGGCGAGTGGGCGGCCGGAGCCTACGCCGGTGTGTCCGCCATCGCCGCCTATCTTTCGGCGCGGCGAACCGGGCAGGGCGTTCATGCCGACGTCTCGATGTTCGAAGTCGCGCTGGCCGCGCTCACGGTCTACCACGATCTCCAGGGCCAATGGTTGGAGGGCCCGCTCCCGCAATCCCTCGAAACGCCCTCGATCGAGCCGACTCGGGACGGCTGGGTCGGGCTCTGCGCCTACACGGGGCAGCAGTGGAAGGATTTCTGCCTGATGGTCGGCCGGCCGGAGGTCGCCGATGACGAGCGCTACTACGACGCCCGTTCGCGGATGGAACACCTTCCTTTCATCCAGGAGGTGATGCACGCCTTCACCCGGACGCACACCACGGATGAGGTCATCGAACTCGCCAGCGCGATGCGGATTCCGGTCGCCGCGGTCGGGAATGGTCAGCTCGTGCTCGAGCAGCAGCATTACCGGGAGCGCGGTGTCTTCGTGAGGAACCCGGCGGGCTTCGAACAGCCCCGGCGGCCGTGGCGCTTGTCCAGCCATCCGGCAGGCGAAGTTCGGGCGGCGCCGATGCTAGGTGAGAGCGACGACCGCATTCGCGCGTCGTCTGGTGCGATGCGCGAACCCGTCTCGGCGGGGGGTGCTGCTCGTCCCCTCGAGGGGATTCGCGTGGTCGAACTGGCCGCGTTCTGGGCGGGCCCCGTGGTCGGCGCAACCCTGGCCGATTGGGGCGCTGACGTCGTCAAGGTCGAGTCGATCCAACGTCCGGACGGGATGCGGTTCGCCGGTGCCGTCCGCAACGACGTCATGTGGGAGTGGTCGCCGGTCTATCACGGCGCGAATCCGGGCAAGCGCGCGATCACGCTCGATCTCGATTCCGAAGCAGGCAAGCAAATCTTGCGGCAGCTCATCGAAGAGGCCGACGTCCTCACCGAGAACTTCTCCGCCCGGGTGATGGATCACTTCGGTCTCGATTGGGAGACCCTGCACGCCTGGAACCCGAGACTCTGTCTGCTCCGCATGCCCGCCTGGGGCCTCGATGGTCCCTGGCGCGACCGCGTCGGCTTCGCTGCCAGCGTGGAGCAAGCGAGCGGCCTGGCCTGGATCACCGGCTACGAAGAAATGCCGCTGATCATCCGCGGCGCCTGTGATCCGGTCGGTGGTATGCATGCGCTGATGGGTCTGCTCGCCGCGCTGGAAGACCGCCGCAAGACCGGCGAGGGGCAGCTCATCGAATGCGCGTTGGTCGAGCCCGCACTCAACCTTGCCGCCGAGCAGATCATCGAGTGGAGCGCGCACGAAGTGCTGTTGACCCGACAGGAGAATCGGGGTTCCGGAGCGGCTCCCCAGGGCTGCTATCGCTGCGCCGGCGAGGCGGCGCGTGATCGCGCGGAGTCTCCCACGGAGCCGTGGCTAGCGATCTCCGTTGCCACCGACGCACAGTGGGCCGGACTCCGGAAAGTGCTAGGCGACCCTGGGTGGGCCGCACGTGAGGTTCTCCAGACCGCGGGAGGTCGTCACGCCAACCATGACGAGATCGATCGGGAGATCGGTATCTGGTGCAAGGAGCGAAGCGCCGAAGATGCAGCCACGCTCCTGGCCGAAGCCGGCGTCCCGGCCTCACCCCTCTGGAACGCCCACTTCGTAGTGCCGAATCCGCAACTCGAGCATCGCGGCTTCCACGAGGTGATCGAGCACCCGTTCACGGGGCCGACGCGCTATCCGGGTTTCCCGGCACGATTCTCCGCATGGAACTCGGCAGAGCGTCGGAGTCCGCCGCCGACGCTGGGCCAACACAACGAGGAGATCCTCGTCGGCGAACTCGGTCTTTCGGCCCAAGAGATCGAACGGTTGCGGAAGGAGAAGGTGATCGGAACCAGGCCCGCCTGGCTGTAAGCTCCCAACTCGACGGCTCCGCGATCTCTCGGGCCGGTGGGGGCGCGCGTGGGGCGAGGTCGAAGGGCAGACTGGATGATCTGTGCAGGCCTCATAGCGCTCGCCGCCGTAGCGTCCGCCGCCAGGGAGCCGAACGCGGGAGTTCCCGAAAACCCGAGGATCCTCCAGTGCTACGACCGACCACTCGGCGTCGGCAAGACGGGCGGCGCGACGAGAACCTGTTGGTTCGAAGCGGGTGCCGAGTGGTTCCTGGCAATGGAGCCAGACTCACAGAGGCTCTAGGAAGCGGTCTATCGACTTGGGCCGCGCGGCGTGACGGCCCTGTCGCTTGGTGATCCCGCGGTCAGTGCGGCTCTCCGCAACACGTGGGTCGAGCGGCAGGAGATCGCTGCGCCATCGATCTCGTCCCGGGCGCGTGCGGACACGGACCCGTGGATTTCGCAAGGGAGCCAGCGTTATCGGATCGAGACGGGCGGGATCGCGATCGAAGAGGGCGACCAGCACCGCTTCCATCCGATCCCGGCGCCCGATCGAGCGGAGTTCGCTCGCTGGTTCGCTCGAACGGATCTCGAAGAGCGGGGCTATTCCCTTTCGGAGCTGCTTCAGCAATCCCAGGGAGCAGGGCCGGTGTTGCGCCTCGGGCCGCACGGACAGTGGAAGCAGAAGCTCTACGTCGCGCTACTGGGTGGTTTCTACGAGGGGGAGGGCGTGTTCGGCGGAATGGCGATCTTCGATCTCGGTTCCGAGAAATGGCAGCGAGTCCACCCCCGGGCGCTCCTCGACGTTGCCGTCACGGACGTCCAGGCGGATCCGGTGGCCGGTGCGATCTGGGTTTCGACGGCGTCGTTCGGCGAATGGGGGCCTGGCCCGGGGAGCGGGCTGCTCCGCTTCGATCCGGTCGAACAGCGTTGGGACCGGTTCACGAGCGAGAACAGCGGCCTGCCCAGCGACCTGGTCTGGTGGATCCGGGTTCGCTTCAACGGCATCTGGATCGGTACGGACGCCGGGCTCTCGTTCCGCGATCGCGCGAGCGGGCGCTTCACCCACTTCCGATGGAAGGCCGCCTCGCCAGACTCGCCCGTGCCGTTCGCATTGGACGCGAGCGAGTTGCTGGAGCACGGTCGGCTCTTCGGACCGCCCCCCGCCTGCGCCTTTCGGCAGCTCATCGGATCGGGCGCTCCTGAGTGTGACTGCGCGACGCCGGGAGCCGCATGGAGTTCAGGCTTCACGGAGATGACGACCTTCGGCTCACATTCCGTAAAACCGGCGTGCCACTGTCAGGACCAGGATTGCTTGTTCGCGCCCGGACTCACATCGAGCCACCCGCGCTAGGGCTTGCACACTTCCGGCAGCGGATGCCGGTACAACTTCGCCGCGTTCTCGTGGGCGATCTTCCGGATCCAGTCGTCAGGGAGTGTCCCCAACAGATCGTCCATCACCTTCTGGGTGTCCGGCCAGGTGCCGTCGCCGTGGGGGTAGTCGCTCTCGAAGAGCACGTTCTCCACACCGATGGTCGGAAGCGTCGGGACCGACGATGGGTCGTCGATCATGCAGAACCAGAAGTTCCGGCGCAGGCAATCGGAGGGGCTGATCTTCGGATCGGGCCAGCCGACGCCGTAGCCCGAACGCGACATGATGTTGTCGAGGCGATCGACCAATCCGGCGACCCAGGCGATGCCGCCCTCGCTCATGGCGATCTTGAGTTCCGGGTACTTGGCGGGCCAACCGCTCCAGAGCCACTCGGCGCAGGAGCTGAAGGCCATCGCTTGGAATAGCGTCGCGCCGAGTTCGAGCATCGGTGCGCCCGGCGGCATCTTGGCGAAGCCCGAGGAACCGACGTGCAGGTTCAGCACCGTTCCAGTCTCGGCGCAGGCGCGAATGATCGGCTCCCAGCACGGGTCGAAGATGGGCGGCAAGCCCTGATTGTGCGGCTGCTCGGGAAGCGTCACAGCGGTGAAGCCGCGCTTCGCGTTGCGACGGATCTCCTCTGCGCCCTTCTCGGGGTCGGCAAGAAAGGTGATGCCGAGCGGCACGATCCGGTCGGGGTAGCTCCCGTACCATTCCTCGAAGAGCCAATCGTTCCAGGCGCGCGTGCACGCCAACCCGAGTTCCGGGTCCTTCGATTCGCTGAATAGCGTTCCGCCGAATCCCGTGACGCCGGAGGGGAAGTTCACGCTGGCCCAACAACCGTTGAGATCCATATCGTGGATTCGCGCGTCGATGTCCCAGCAGCCCTTGCGGACTTCTTCATAGCGCGAGGGTTCGACGCGGTGATCTTCCACGGGTCGGCCGGCGACACACATGAAGCCGACCTGGAAGTAGGGCGTGTCCTCGTAGACCCAGACCTGATGCCCCTCCTCGGTCTCGACGATGCGCGGCGCCTGTTCGGTGAACTTCGCCGGCATGCGCCCTTCGAAGGTATGCGGGGGCTCCATCAGGTGGTCGTCCACCGAGATGAGCGTGTACTTCTCCTCTCGCTTCTCCGGATCCGGAAGCAAGGGATTCACAGCGGGGCGCTTCACCCCAAGCTTGACAACACGAGCCATGACAACCTCCTGAGCGGGGACGGACTCCTCAAAGTTTCAAAGTTGCAAGTTTCCCTGTGGGGAAACTTGCAACTTTGAAACTTTGAGGAGTCCGTCCCCGCTCAGGAGGCGTAGACGAGGCGGGTGAGGCTTTCGGCGACGCAGGCGGGTTTGTCTTCACCTTCGATCTCGATGGTTACGATTTGTTTGGTCTGGATCATCGTGCCCTTGAGTTCGGCGCCGGCCAGGCTGCGGCGGGCGCGCACTCGGGAGCCGACCTTGACCGGGGCCGGGAAGCGCACCTTGTCGAGGCCGTAGTTGATGCCCATCGTCATGCCCTGGTAGGCCTCGGGGTCGAGCGGCGGAATCTTCGAGCCGAGATGCGGCAACAACGAAAGCGTCAGGAAGCCGTGCGCGATCGTCACCTTGTAGGGTGAGAGCTTGGCCGACTTCTCCGGGTCGATGTGGATGAACTGGTGATCGAGCGTCGCATCGGCGAAATCGTTGATGCGTTGCTGGTCCACCTGGAACCAGTCGCTCACGCCTTCTTCTTCACCGATCCGCTTCTCGAAGCGCGCCAGCGCGTCTGCAGCCTTGCCCATTTCGTGTCCTCCTGAGGTGGGCCCGGAAGATACACCGTAGAGTCCGGGAATGACGGAATCGAAAGCACTGCATGGCAAGGTCGCCCTGGTAACCGGGGGCGCTCGCGGGATCGGGCGTGCCATCGCACTGGGGCTTGGCGCCGCAGGTGCTGACGTCGCCGTTGCGGATCTCCGGCTGGAGCCCTTCCGTGGCGAGCGTTGGTTTCGGCTGCGCGAGCGTTGGTCCGGCGACGACGAGGAAACCCCGACCGCCGCTGCGGCCCGGGCTCTCGGGGTCCGAGCCTGTCAGGTGGCCATGGATGTGGCCGAGGAGGCCTCGGTGCTCGCGGGCATCGCGCAGGTCGAGAGCGAACTCGGCCCGATCGACATCCTGGTGAACAACGCCGGCATCGTGAACAACATCGCCTCGATCGAGGAGATGTCGGCAGAGGCCTGGGAACAGGAGATCCGCGTCAACCTGACCGGCGGATTCCACTGCGTGAAGGCGGCCGTACCCTCGATGGCCGAGCGGGGCTGGGGCCGGGTGGTCAACATCGCCTCGGTCGCGGCGGTGCAGCCGCCGCTCGGCCAGCCAGCCTACGCCGCGAGCAAGGCGGCGGTCGTCAGTTTCACCCGCGCCGTGGCGCAAGAATTCGGGCCGCGGGGGGTGACGGCGAATGCGATCCTGCCCGGCCTGATCGGCACGCCGCTGGTGCTCTCGATGCCAGCGAGGATTCGCGAGCGCAGTGTCGAGGGGATCCCGGTGCAACGGCTCGGCGAACCCGCCGATATCGCGAACCTGGCGGTCTTCCTGGCGTCGCCAGCCTCGGGCTTCGTGACGGCAACGGCAATCCCCTGCGATGGAGGCTGGCTCGGAGCGCCGCTCGGCGGCCTCGGCGACTAGCTTGCCCCCAACAAGGCGCGTAGCAGGGTCTTCAACGCAGCGGCGGCGGCGTCGCCTTCGAGCCCCTGGTCTGTGCGAAGCCGGTTCCAACTCTCGAAGGAGGTTGCTAGTTCGGCGGCATCCCGATGAGCCGGCGAAAGCTGCTCGAACTCGGGAATCGCACTCAGGAGCTGGCTGCGAAGCCCACAGTTCATGTCATCATGCCGTGCCCTGAGAAAATCCGAGCGCCAGAGCTGAAGTGCCGCTGCGCGCTTGAAGGGTGCGATGTACTCGTACACCGCCGCGCGTCGATCGATCACCCAGTCGATCCGGTCCGCGAGGCTCCTGCCGGGCTCGAGCGGCTCGGTGAGCGTTCCCGCTCTCTTCTTGACGGCCTGGTCCATCTCGGCATAGAGCGAGTCCATGTCGTCGAAGTGTCGGAACACGGTTCGCGTGCCGACGCCCGCGCGATCGGCGACCTGTTCGGCGGTGGGCCGCAGCGAACCGGCCCTCAACAGCTCCAGCAGGGCCTCGACGATACGCTCGCGATTACGGGCCCCACGCCGAACCCGCCCGTCCAGGGTTGACGAGTCTTCAGAGCTTTCGGGGGCGCGGCTCAACGGAAATCTCCAGGTCGGCGGGGCTCAGAAAGTACGCCAGCCGGCTTCAGAATGTCAGGCAGGCGGTTTTCCCAGGCCTTGATTGAATCGCGGTGTGCGCTTCTCACGCCAGGCGGTCACCCCTTCGCGTGAATCCGGATGGTGATCGGTGACGGCGGTGCGCGCCGCGATGTCCTCGCAAGCGTGCGACCAACTCTGTTCGGCGGCGTTGTAGAGCGAGCGCTTCAGCATCCGCATCGCGACCTGCGGGCCCAGTGCCATTTCGCGCGCCAGTTCGAGGGCGCTTGGCATCAGCTGCTCATGGGGGACGACCTCGCCGACGAGTCCGAGCGCCAGCGCATACGCGGCGGGTACGATGCGCTTGCGCATCACGAAATCGAGGGCGCGGCCCACCCCGAGATGCTGGACCAGCAACGCATGGCCCCCCTCATCCGGGAGCAAGCCGAAGCGCAGGGTCGCGCTGCCGAGTCGTGCCGCTTCCGAGGCGATCCGGAAGTCGCAGGCCAACGCCAGCGAGAGGCCGGTCTGGATGGCGACGCCATTGATCGCGGCAATCGAAATCTTGTCGAGTTCGCGAATCGAGCGGTTGACGGCCTGGGAGATCCCGCGCAACGCCGCATAAGTGGACGCCGCCGAGCCGTGGCCCGGCGGGATTTCCGGCATATGTCGATTCGCCCCGCCGTCGTGGGTGCCGTACTCGGCGAGGTCGTCGCCCGCGCAGAAGCCGCGGCCCTGGCCGGTGAAGAGGACGACGCGAACGTCGTCATCCATCTGGGCCTGGAGCAGCGCTTCGACGAGGTCGCGCTTCATGGCGACAGTCATTCCGTTCAGCCGCTCCGGCTGATTGAACGTGAAGACCGCGATACCCGGCTCTTCCAGTGCGATCTCGAAGCCTGCGTAGGGACCCAGTTCCATCACGATTCCTCCACGCGCAAACTGCGCGACCCAAGGGGCAGCCTGTCTGGCACCGCTGCCCGCTGAATGACATAATGGCACGCCTTGTGTCAATTGGGTTCCCTGGCCAACCAGTTGGCTTCCGGAAGGTTGGCTTCCAGAAGATTGGCCCCCAGAAGGAGTCACCCCCAGAATGAGTCTCGTCCTCTATGGCGCACCGCTGTCGCCGTTCGTTCGCAAGGCCGACGCTGTGCTGCGCGAGAAGAACGTTCCCTTCGAGCTCGAGTCCGTGAACATCATGCCGATGCCCGACTGGTTCAAGGAGATCAGCCCGGCGCGACGGATCCCGGTGTTGCGCGACAAGTCCGTCGGAGAGGAGGGCACCCACGGCACCATTCCGGACTCCTCGGCAATCTGCGCCTACATCGAGCGCAAGTACCCGGAGCCGGCGTTGTATCCAAGTGACCCCTACGAGTACGGGCGCGCCCTCTGGCTCGAGGAGTACTGCGACACCGAACTCGGCGCCCTCGTCGGCCTCGGCATCTTCCGGCCGATCCAGTTCGCGCGCTTCCAGAAACAGGAACCCGACATCGCGACCGCGAAGAAGACCTACACCGAGAAGCTGCCCAGGGTGCTCGACTATCTGGAAGGTGAACTTGGAGGTCGAGAGTTCCTGGTCGGGGATTCGCTCTCGATCGCCGACATTTCGCTCGCATGCTTGCTCGCACAACTCGCGCTGGTGGCCGGCCCCCTGGATGCCGGCCGCTGGCCAGGCGTTGCTAGTCACTCGGAACGCATGACGAAGCGTCCGAGCTTCGTGCCCTGCCTCGAGATCTGTCGAAAGATCGTGAAGCAGGCTCCGATCGATCTCTCCGCTTGATCTAGCAGCGCCCCAAAAGAGGAGCACCCATGTCTGATTTTCCGAAGGCCGAACGCGTCGACGTCGGGGAACTCACGCTCGACGTCCACGAAGCCGGGGAGGGCGTTCCCGTTGTCTTGTGTCACGGCTTCCCGGAACTCGCCTACTCCTGGCGACACCAGGTCGCAGCGCTGGCCGGGGCCGGTTTCCATGCCCTTGCGCCCGACCAACGAGGCTACGGCGGCAGTGACTGCCCGGCCGAGGTCGAGGCCTACCACCTCGGCCACCTGACCGGCGACCTGATGGGCCTGCTCGACGCGCGCGGCATCGAGAAGGCCGTGTTCGCCGGCCACGATTGGGGCGGCTTCGTCGCCTGGGCGATGCCCCTCCTCCATCCGGATCGCTGTCTCGGCGTCATCGGTGTGAACACGCCCTACGTTCCGTTCCCGTCGACGGCCATGTTGAAGCTCGCCTTCCCGGATCCGGAAAAGCTCTACATCCTCTGGTTCCAGGAGCCCGGTGTCGCCGAGGCCGTGCTCGAAGCGAATACGCGCACGTTGTTCGAAAAATTGATGCGTCATGCGGAAAAGCCCGAGGTCGCGAGCATCGCCGAGTTGGGCGATGCCAACCCCTTCCGTCGCATCGACGAGCTCGAGACCTCGGCGCCGCCCATGCTCTCGGAAGAAGAACTCCAGGTCTACGTCGATGGCTTCACCAGCTCGGGCTTCTTCGGGCCGGTGAGCTGGTATCGCAACATCGACCGCAACATGGAACTCGTCCCCGGCATCGGCAGCCAGGTGCTCGAGCTGCCGACCTTGATGGTCACGGCCGAGTGGGACGCAGCGCTTCCGCCAGCCACGGCCGACGCCATGCCCGCGGTCTGCAAGGACCATGAGCGCGTGGACATTGCCGAGTGTGGTCACTGGACCCAGCAGGACAAACCCGAAGCCTTGAACCGGGCCATGATCGACTGGCTCGTTCGAAAGTTTCGCTAGGCGGGGCCGGCGTCGCTCGCTAGCTGGCCGCGCTTTCGATCCTTCGGCGAATCTCCCGCGCCACCTTCCAGAGCCGATCATTGCCCCAGCAGGCATAGGCCGGTTCGCCGCCGGGGCCCGAGACCCGATAGCTCGGCACACCCCAGAGGCCGAGATCCGCGACCAGGCGCAGCCGATTCTCTTCGAGGGTCTTGCGCCAGCCGTCCTCTTGCAGCGCCGGGCGGGCTTCTTCCCAGGACAGGCCCGCGCGCTCGACCACCCGCTTCAAGCCCGCGTCGGTGCTCACGGGAATGGCCTCGGCGAACGCGGCACGCAGGAACTCGGTGAGCAGCTCGTTTCCTCGTCCCCGCCTGCAGGCCCAGCTCCAGAGCGCAAAGCCGTTCTCGGCGGGGTAGCCGATCGGGTCGTGCATCTTGCCCGTCGGCACACCGGCCGCCTCGGCTTCGCGCCGCGCATCCTCGGAGATGTAGAGGGCCTTGGTCAGGCTCACAGGGACGCCGCGCATCACCATCGGGAGGACCGGGCGGATCTCCAGTCGCACGCCGGACTCCGCCGCGAGGCGAAGCGTGGGCTCATGCGCCGTAGCGGTGTAGGGGCTGCGTAAGGAAGGGAAGTACTCGAGCACGATCTGTCCATCGTCTCGCAGCGGGCCGGGGTAGGCGGCGGGGCGCGGAAACGCAAGGTCGAGGCTTTCGCGCGCGGCGCCTTCCTCGATCAACCGTCGCTCCAGGTGGTGCAGCCGATCGACGCCCCAGAACCACTCGCCCTCGTAGAAGAACATGGCGCCGGAGTAGTGGCGCTTCCGGTTCCGCAACGCAGAGGCAGCTTTGCAGTGCTCTCGGGTTGCTTCTGGGGAGAGTCCCGGCTCCTCGGCTTCGAACGCGGACAACGCCGCCTCGTCGCCTTGCCAGATCGCCGCCCCCAATCGGGGTGCGAGTTCGACGAAACGCCCCGACGCTTCCGCTCCCGCCAGGATTCGCTCGCCGCGCTCGACCAGGGCCGGGTCTGCTGGATGGCCGGGGTCGCTGAATGCGAGCCCATAGTCCGCGGCTACGGCGGCAGCATCCCGGCGCGCGTAGTCGCGCAGCAATTCGGGTTCCGGTCGGGTGATGCCATCGAGGCGCGCCGTCGTGTGCGGCACCAGTTCGATTTCGTAACGCCGCGCGAGTTCGCCAAGCGTCTGGGCTGCAAGCTGGCTGTAAGGCTCTTCTACCTCGTGGAAGTAGTGGACCTGTCGCGGGCCTCCGCTCAAACCCCGTCGGGTGGCGGCAAGGCGCGCGCGCAGTTTGCGGCGCGCGGGGCTCGTAATCGTACGGACCAGGAGCGAACTGATCCGCCTCTCGAGGGCACTCGGGTCGGAACGGCTCGACTGGTTCGGTGCCTCTTCTGCCACCTAACGAATCTTCAGGTCGCCCGTGGCGATCCGGTCATGGAGTGCCACGCTGAGGGGCACGTATTTTTCTCCGTCGAGGAAGAACAGGGGATCGCTGGTCTTGGCCGGGTCATAGCCTTCGTCGCGATAGTCGACCTTCTGGTGCTTGAAGGTTCCCGTGATCCGCATCTCGCTCTGGAGCCGCAGGAAGTAGGGCCGCATGTAGACGGGAAGCTTATCGATGACCCAGTGGTTGAACAGGTCGAGGTCGAAGCTCTCGTCGTGGTTCACGCTGGCCATGCCCGCACGGCCCTCGGTATTGGGAACTTCGACGCCGTAGACGTTGCTTTCGAGCACGCCGATCGCCCCGTTCAGGGTTTCTGCGACTTCGTTGGTCGAGACGTTCTCGCCCTTCCAGCGGAAGGTGTCGCCAACGCGGTCGGCGAACGAGAGCCAACGCCCTTCGTGGAGCTTCAGCAGGTCGCCGGTATTGAAGTAGCGATCGCCGGCCTCGAAGACGTCGCTCAGGATCTTCTCCTGGCTGGCTTCCTCGTCGACATAACCATCGAACTTCGTGAGCGTGTTGATTGGCGTGATCAACAGGCCGATCTCTCCGGCCGCGACAGCTTCGCTGTGTCCGTCCTCGCCGCGCCAGAGATCGCCGCTCAGCAGGTCGCAACGCGCCACCACCAGCCCCGGCTGCAGGCGTCCGACCATTCCGACGCGCCCCGTGCAGTTTGCCAGTACGGTCGTACCTTCGGTGGCACCGTAGATCTCCCGAATCATCGGCACCTTGAAGCGATTCTGGAACTCCTCCCAGATGTCGGGCCGAAGGCCATTTCCGGCGATCACGCGAAGCTTGTGGTGACCGTCACGCGGGTGCTCAGGTGCGTTCAACAAATAGCGGAGCAACTCGCCAATATAGATGAAGGCGGTCGCTTCGAACTTGCGGACGTCCGACCAGAAGTTCGAGGCCGAGAACTTCCGCCGCAGCGCGATCGTTGCACCACCCTGGAGCACGCTCGACCAGCCGCCGATCATTCCGTTGCTGTGATATAGCGGGAGCGTCAGGTAGACGACGTCCCCGGGTCCGAGGTCGAGAAGCCCGCGGCCGAATAGCGTTCCGCCCATCACGAAGCGGCTGTTGGGGATGACGGCGGCCTTGGGGAGACCCGTGGTTCCGGAGGTGTAGATGTAACAAGCGTGCTCTTCGACGCGGGGCGCTTGCAATCCCTCGATCGGCCCGTCCGTGGCGCGGCACACGAGTGTGTCGAAGGAGGCGAAGCCGGCAGAACCCTCGAGTTCGCCGTCGCGCTGGATGTAGACGGCCTCTGCCGGAATCGGGAGTTCGCCGCGAATCTCCGCGACCTTGTCTTCGTGTTCGGCGCCGACCAGGGCCAGCCGTGCGCGCCCCGCCTCGAGGGCGTGAATCAGCGCCGGACCGCTCACGTTCGTGTTGAGCAGGGCAGCCTTCGCTCGCAGCCGCGAGAGCGCAGAGGCCGCGAACAGGTACTCGGGCCGGTTGTCCATCAGCAGGGCGACGGAATCCCCCGCCTCGATCCCAATCTCCTGGAAGGCGCGCGCGGTGCGGTCGACGATGCGATCGACTTCGCGCCAGGTGTAGCGCCGATCCTCGAACAGGACCGCGGCGCGCTCGGGCCAGCGGCGCGCGCACTCCGAGAGGCAGCGAGCCGGGCTCCAGGAGGCACCGGGGCGAAAGCGGGGGTAGCGGCTGGCGACGCGGGCGGCGACGCCCGCTTCGGTGAGGTAGGTCGAAAGCTCAGACATGCGCGAAACTCCAGCGCTCGGGCGGCGGCCGATTATGACATGATGGCACCGCCCATGTCAGGAAATGGAGTTCCCATGGATCCCGAGACCCCCCGCCCGCCGCTCCCCGACGGTGTGGTCGCGTTCGTGAAGCGCGATTGCCCCACCTGCGAGCTGGTCGCTCCGGTACTGGCCCAGCTCGGTGCCAAGACCCAGCTCACCGTCTACACCCAGGATGATCCCGACTTCCCGGAAGGTGTCGAAGCGGTGGACGAGACCTCGCTGGAGCGCTCCTGGCACTACGAGATCGAGGCGGTGCCCACGCTGCTGCGCATCGAGAAGGGCCGCGAGAGCGAACGCGTCCTCGGCTGGCATCGCGCAGAATGGGAAGCGCTGACGGGCGTGGGTGGCCTCGGAAGCGAACTCCCGGACTGGCGTCCCGGTTGTGGATCGCTCTCGGTCGATCCGTCCCGGGTCGACGCGCTGCGCGTCAGGTTCAGCGGTTCGAAGCTCCACGCCCGACGCGTCGAACTCGCGGATCTCGAGGACGAAGTGGAGGCGCTATTCGATCGCGGCTGGAGCGACGGCCTGCCGCTGGTACCTCCGACGGAAGCTCGCGTGCTGGCCATGCTCGAAGGAACCGGCCGAGCGCCGGACGAGGTGGTGGCCATCGTGCCGCCGGACCTGGTGCCATGCACGGTCGAGAAGGTCGCCATCAACGCGGTCATGGCCGGCTGCCGGCCCGACTATCTTCCGGTGGTGCTCGCCGCCGTGGAAGCGGTCTGCACCGACGAGTTCAACATCCACGGCGTGCTGGCGACCACCATGGGCGTGGGCCCCATGATCATCGTGAACGGTCCGATCCGCCGTGCGATCGGAATGAACTCGGGCGTCAACGTCTTCGGCCAGGGCAATCGGCCGAACGCGACGATCGGGCGCGCCCTGCAGTTGGTCGTGCGCAACGTCGGAGGCGGTCGGCCCGGCGAGGTGGATCGCGCCACCTACGGCAGCCCGGGGAAGCTGGGCTTCTGCTTCGCCGAAGACGAAGAGGCTTCGCCCTTCGAACCCTTCTCGACGCAATTCGGAATCGAGGCCGGCAAGAATTCGGTGACCGTGTTCGCCGGGGAAGGCCCGCGGAATATCGTCGATCAGCTCTCGCGAGATCCCGAATCGCTCTGTCGGAGTTTCGCTGTGTGTCTACGCACCGTGCACCATCCGAAGCTGGTGCTCGGGTTCGACGCGGTTCTCGCGATGGGCCCGGAACACGCGCGTATCTTCCGCGAGGCCGGCTGGTCGAAGGCGCAGGTGCTGGCTCGCCTACACGAGTTGCTGCAGCTTCCCGGGGCGGAACTCGTCCGCGGCGCCGACGGCATCGCCGAGGGTCTTCCCTTGCCGGCGGAGGCGCTGGACTCGACGTTCCCGAAGTTCAAGGAAGGCGGCTTGATGATCGTCCACTGCGGTGGAGGTGCCGGCCTCTTCTCGGCGATCATCGGGGGCTGGGCGAACGGGGCGATCGGAAGTCAGCCGGTGGCGCGTGAAATCACTCGTTAGGCCCTTGCGCGTCGTCGACTCGTTCTGGCTCCTCATCATCGCCGTTTCCGTAGGGTTCGGCGCTGTCCGAGCGGCGGCGGCAGCGCCGGGCGACTGGCCCCTTCACGGCCTCGACGCGGGAGAGCAGCGGCACAGTCCGCTCACCCAGATCGATCGTACGAACGTGGCCACGCTGGGCCCGGCCTGGAGCTACCGAGCCGGGAGCCGGCGCGGACTCGAGGCGACCCCGCTCGTCGTGGACGGCGTGATGTACGCCACGGGCAGCTGGAGCGTCGTGTTCGCTCTCGATGCTGCCACGGGGCGGGAATTGTGGCGCTTCGATCCAGAGGTGCCGAAGGCGAAAGGGCGACACGCCTGTTGCGACGTCGTCAATCGGGGTGTCGCCTATCAAGACGGGCGGATCTTCGTCGGTGCCCTCGATGGGCGGCTCATCGCGCTCGACGCGAAGGCCGGGACGCCGCTCTGGACGGTTCGGACCACGGACTTCGAGAAGGCCTACACGATTACGGGCGCACCCCGGGTGGTGAAGGGCAAGGTCATCATCGGAAACGGCGGCGCGGATCTCGGCGTGCGCGGTTATGTCTCGGCCTACGATGCCGAGACCGGCGAGCAGGCGTGGCGCTTCTACACGGTGCCCGCGAGCAAGGACGGGCCCCACGAGCACGACGAACTGGTGCGCGCTGCGGCCACCTGGCCTGCGGACTCTCACTGGGCCTCGGGTCTCGGAGGCACCGCCTGGGACTCGATGGCCTACGACGCCGAGCTCGACCTGCTCTACGTCGGCACGGGCAACTCGGCGATCTACGACCGTGAGGTCCGTAGCCCCGGCGGCGGAGACAACCTGTTCGTAGCGTCGATTCTCGCCTTGCGGCCGGATACCGGCCGCCTGGTCTGGCACTACCAGACGGTCCCGGGCGAACAATGGGACTACACCGCTACCCAACACATGATCCTGGCGGATCTCGAGCTCGACGGGCGCCCGCGCAAGGTCCTGATGCAGGCGCCCAAGAACGGGTTCTTCTACGTACTCGATCGCGGTACCGGCGAGTTGCTCTCCGCCGAGAACTACGTCCACGTTAGTTGGGCAAGCCACGTCGATCTGGCAACCGGAAGACCGGTCGAACGTCCGGAAGCCTCGTGGTCCGGTGGTTCTGCGCGGGTCGCGCCCGCGGTCGTCGGCGGGCACAACTGGAACCCGATGAGCTTCCACCCGGGAACCGGCCTGGTCTATATCCCGGCAATTTCCCAGGCCTACGCCTACGAGTCCGATCAGGACTACCGGTTCGTTCCCGGGCGCTTCAATTCCGGTGAGGACATCGTCGCGGCCACCGAGGGTCTCGAGGGACTCGAGGCCGCGAAGAACCTGCTCTGCGACGGCACGCATCTGTTGGCCTGGGATCCGATCCACCAGAAGAAGGCATGGAAGGCACCGTTGGATACGGCCGTTCCGGGCGGCGTCGTTTCGACTGCGGGCGGTCTGGTGTTCCAGGGAAGCGGAACCGGCGAACTCGTCGCTTACGATGCGGAGACCGGCGCGCGCCTCTGGACTGGCGATATCGGGATCGGCATAATCGCGCCCCCGATCAGCTATGCAGTAGACGGTGAGCAGTACGTGGCCGTGCTCGCGGGAACCGGCGGCAGCCTCGGCAATCACTTCGTCGACCTCGACTACGTGAACGACGGCAGACTGGTGGCGTTCAAGCTGGGTGGGGAATCCACGCTCTTGCCCGTCGAGCCGCGACCCGAGCGTGTGGTCGCCCTGCCTGCCCTCGACGTTCCAGAAGAGCGTGTGGCGCAAGGACGAAAGCTCTACGGTCAGAACTGCTTCTGGTGCCACGGCATGGCGGCAGCGGGTAGCGGCGTGCTGCCGGACCTTCGTTATTCGTCGAAGGCGGTGCATGAGCGTTGGAATGACATCGTGTTGGGCGGCATTCGGGCCGGGCAGGGCATGGCGAGCTTCGCGGACGTGCTCGACGCCGACGAAGCCCAGGCGATCCGCGCCTATGTGCTCTACCGAGCGAACCAGCCGACGCCGGTTGCCGGTCGACTGATCCAGTGGGCCGTCGATCGCGGTGCCTGTGTCCCGTCCTCCTGGCTCACGGAATAACGAAGGAAGCATCGTGACCCGCTACCGCCCCCCGGAGCCCGGCGACGCCGACTTCGTTGACGACGTGGATCCCGTGGTCGTCGAGATCACCGAGCGCTTCGATCTTCACGACTTCCACCCGAAGGAGATCCCCGAGCTGGTGGAGGCCTACCTCGAAGCTGCGCAGGAGAAGGGCTTTGGCGAGGTTCGCATCATCCACGGCCGCGGGAAGGGCGTGCAGCGCGCCCGGGTGCAGTCGCTATTGGCAGCGAGTCCACGCGTCGAATCCTTCGCCGATGCGCCCGGCGATCGCGGAGGCTGGGGCGCGACCGTGGTGGTGCTGCGCTCGGCTGCCACCGAGCCGGACCTCCCCGAGCGGTAGCCGAGACCTGCTACGGTGGCGCGATGCCCCGCGCCCAGGCCAACGGAATCGAGCTCGAGTACGAAACCCTCGGGGACCGCGAGAGCGGTCGCCCGCTCGTCATCTTGCGGGGCCTCGGCACGCAGATGATCCAGTGGGCGCCCGAGTTCCGGGAGGGCCTCGTCGAGCGTGGCCATTTCCTGGTGACCTTCGACAATCGCGACGTGGGCAAGAGCCAGTGGTTCGATGACGCCGGCGTTCCGGAAATCGCCGAGATTGCCGCCGCCGTGAAGGAGGGTCGGGATCCGGGCCTTCCCTACACGCTCCACGACATGGCCGACGACGTGGCCGGGTTGCTGGATTTTCTCGAACTCGAAACCGCGCACATCGCCGGGATGTCGATGGGCGGCATGTTGACGACGGTCGTCGGCTACCGACACCCGACGCGCGTGCGCAGTCTCGTACCCGTGATGGCGAGCACGGGAAACCCGGCGCTGCCGCCGCCGACACCGGCGGCCATGGAAGCGCTGATGTCTCCGGCGCCGCGAGAACGCGCAGCGTTCATCGAGCATCACGTGCGGACGTCGAAGGCGATCGCGAGCCCAGGCTATCCGACGGCCGACGCGGCGCGCGCCGACATGGCTGGCCGCGTCTACGATCGTGCGTTCCACCCCGAAGGCACCGCGCGTCAGTATCTGGCGATCGGCGCCTCCGGCGATCGCCGCAAGGAAATCGCCACGATCACGGCACCGACCCTGGTCATCCACGGGCTCGACGACCCGCTCGTCCCGGTCGAAGGCGGCCGCGACATCGCCGCGACGATTCCCGGCGCCGAGTTGATGGAGGTCCCGGGCATGGGTCACGATCTTCCCATCGGACTCTGCGACACCCTGGCCGACGCCATCGCCGACCATACCCGTAAGGCCGAGGCCGGGCCCCGATGAGCCTCGCGAGTTTCGGAGCGCTCGGCGGGGTCGCCCAGCGGACCTTCCGGAAACCGCTCACCGAAAGCTGAGACACGGTGGCCTGCTAGGCTTCTCCGTCGAGTCTGCGCCCAGGAACCTGCCCATGCCCCGACCCATCGCCGACGGGCCCGAGCCCCAGTACGAGAAGGTGGTCTCGGGTTACGAGACGTTCCACCACAAGGATCGCTTCGGCACGGATTGGGGCGGCGAACTCGCCGAGTTCTCGCTGGCCTATGAGACCTGGGGTGAACTTTCGCCGGCACGCGACAACGCGATCCTGCTGCACACGGGTCTCTCGTCATCGTCTCACGTCCGCAGTCAGCCGAAGAATACTCACGATGGCTGGTGGGAGGCGTTCGTGGGCCCGGGTCGACCCGTCGATACGGATCGTTTCTTCGTGATCTGTTCGAACTTGTTAGGTGGCTGCTACGGGAGCACCGGGCCCTCCTCCACGAGTCCGAAGACGGGCGAACCCTACGCCACCGACTTTCCGATCCTGACGGTGAACGACATGGTGCGGGCGCAGCTCCTGCTGCTCGATCATCTCGGGGTCGAGCGCCTTCATGCGACAGTCGGTTCATCGCTCGGCGGGATGCAATCGCTCCAACTGGCAGCGGTTGCACCGGAGCGCGCCGCACGGGTGGTCTCGATCTCGGCGGCCACGCGCTCCTACCCTCAATCGATCGCCATGCGCTTCGTGCAACGTCAGGCCGTGATGCTCGATCCCGATTGGCAGGGCGGCCGCTACTACGGCGCAAGCTTCCCCCATCGCGGCCAGAAGGTGGCACGCGAGATCGGTACGACCACCTACCGCTCGGGCCCGGAGTGGCAGGAACGCTTCGGTCGCGAACGCATCGGCGACGGGGTTCCCACGCTCGACGAGGATTTTTCCATCGAGGGCTACCTGGTCCACCAGGGCGAGAAGTTCTGTCTGCAGTACGACCCGAACTCGTATCTCTACATCTCGAAGGCGATGGATCTCTTCGATGTCACGGCACCCGGCGCCGACGGGCGTCCGTTGATCGACAACATCACGGTGCCCGCGCTCGTCATCGGCGTGAGCTCGGACATCCTGTTTCCGAGTTGGCAGCAACGCGAGGTCGCCGAACGAATCGAAGCCAACGGCGCCGAGGTAACCTTCGTCGAGATTGATGGCTATTACGGCCACGACACCTTCATGATCGATCTCGAACGCGTCGGCGAGCCGCTGCGAGTGCATCTCGAGGCCTAGCAGGCTGCGGAAAAACCCACTCCCGTCGCCTGGCACGCATCTTTCCGGCCCAATCTGCGTTGCGAAGCCTTGCTGGGGCTCGCCCCAGCGGCGGCTCCGCGCCTTGATTGGACCGAAAATCTGCGCACCGGGCTCGGTCCGGGGTTCTTCCGCAACCTGCT
>JAJDAP010000032.1 GCA_029261795.1 Deltaproteobacteria bacterium | reverse complement strand
CTGGGGCAGGTGGACGAGAATTTTCTTGTGGCACGTGTCTACGGCTACGATTCGAACGGCAACCGCCTCTCGGTGACCGAGGGCGCGCAGGTCACGAGCGGCAGCTACGACGCCCAGGACCGCCTCCAGACCTACGGCACCAAGACCTACACCCACAACGCCGCAGGCGATCTGACCCAGGTGGTCGACAGCGCGCTACCCGCCGGCCAGCAGACCGCGCTCTACTCCTACGATGCCCTCGGCAACCTCACTCAGGTCGATCTCCCCGATGGCCGAACCATCAGCTACGTGATCGACGGGCAGAACCGCCGCGTCGGCAAGAAGGTGGACGGCATTCTCGTGCAGGGCTGGCTCTACCAGGACCAGTTGAACCCGGTGGCCGAACTCGACGGGGCCGGGAACGTGGTGGCGCGGTTCGTGTATGGGACGCGGCCTAACGTTCCGGACTACATGGTGAAGGGCGCGGTGACGTATCGGATCGTGTCGGATCACCTGGGGTCGCCGCGATTGGTGATCGATGAGTCCGACCCGAATCCTGTCACGGCCGTCGTTCAGCGCCTCGACTACGACGAGTTCGGGCAGGTGACGCAGGACTCGAACGTCGGGTTCCAGCCGTTCGGGTTCGCGGGTGGGGTCTACGATGCGGATACGGGGCTCGTGCGGTTCGGGGCGCGGGACTATGATGCGGAGGTTGGGCGGTGGACAGGGAAAGATCCGATCGGGTTCGGGGGTGGAACCACCAATCTCTACGCGTACGCCCTTGCAGACCCCGTGCAGTTCATCGACATCGATGGCGAGAATCCGTTCTTGTTGGCGGCCGCCGCGATTACGGTCGCAGGGGCTATTGGAATCGGCGTGCCCGCTGCATTCGTAGCAGCTTCACCCGTATTCGATGCCTGTGACCAATCAAGATTCAACCAAGGGGCAGCGGCAACTGCCGCGGTGGTGGCCGGAACCGCAAGCTTGGCTGCTGCTGCAGGATCCGGCCCAGCGCTTGCTAGCGCCGCTCGAACTGCACAGCAGGCGGGCGCGGCTACTGCGGCTCAGGCTCGCGTCGTCGGCCAAGCGGCAGCTCAGTCGACGGTTCCTGCTGCAGCTGGACCGGTCGGCCAGTTTACCGCAGGCTTCACCCAAGGAGTGATTGGATCGGTGGCAAGGATGCCCCCTCAGCCAACCGCGTCGCCCTTCATGTCACTGGGGCAGGCGGCTGGCCGAGCCACGACTTCCCTCAGTCGCGCGTTTGGGGCGCCTCTGTGATCGTCTGGGCCATCGTCGCCGTCATCATTCTCATTGCTGCCTGGAGGGTATACGTCTGGGCCGGTCGTCCGACGGTTCACCGAGATCTCACAATCGACGATCTAGACCCTTTCGTGGATGCACTCTTCTCACACTTCGTAGACGACAGCTCGTTGCTGATTGAGCCGCAGCCTATGACGGAGAGGCTGCGCCTTACGAAACGCGCAGATGATCAAGCAACCCTCGAGCGGCTCTTGCCAGAAGAGGAGTTGATCGCTTCTCGAACGGCGGCGCACACGTCCCGAAAAGCATGGGCGAAGACGGCTATTCGTGCTGCCCTAGCACCAGCAGATGACGACCGATACATGGCAGTGTTTGCTGGTGCCGCAGACATGGACAAGCTCAGCCTCGATGCCATCGAGGCGTTGTCAGAGGTGCGGGGTGGCGTCTGGGCTGCGTACCGCAGGCGTCTCGAGAGGCGTCAGCGCTAGAGTTCAAGTGAGGATGGGAACGTTCTTCCGCAGTTCTTAAACGACGCCCAGCACCGCCTCGAGACCTGCGGCACGAAAACCTACACCTACAGTGCTGGCGGCGATCTCGAGAAGGTGGAGGATTCTGCCGCCCCGCCGGGAGATCTCGACACCCTGTACACCTACGACGCCCTCGGCAACCTCACTCAGGTCGATCTCCCCGATGGCCGAATCATCAGCTACGTGATCGACGGGCAGAACCGCCGCGTCGGCAAGAAGGTGGACGGCATTCTCGTGCAGGGTTGGCTCTTCGAGGACCAGTTGAACCCGGTGGCCGAACTCGACGGGGCCGGGAACGTGGTGGCGCGGTTCGTGTATGGGACGCGGCCTAACGTTCCGGACTACATGGTGAAGGGCGGGGTGACGTATCGGATCGTGTCGGATCACCTGGGGTCGCCGCGATTGGTGATCGATGAGTCCGACCCGAATCCTGTCACGGCCGTCGTTCAGCGCCTCGACTACGACGAGTTCGGCCAGGTGACGCAGGACACGAACGTGGGGTTCCAGCCGTTTGGGTTCGCGGATGGGGTCTACGATGCGGATACCGGGCTCGTGCGGTTCGGGGCGCGGGACTATGACGCGGAGGTTGGGCGGTGGACATCGAAAGACCCGATCCGGTTCGGTGGGAGTCAAGCGAATCTCTACCTGTATGCGAACGGCGACGCGATCAACTGGGTCGACTTCAACGGGTTGGACCCAATACGTCTGAAGCAGGCGATTAGGCGGATGGAGGCAAGGCGGGACGCCATCGTCGGTCGGAGCAGCGTGGGCTCGATCGCTAGAACGACCGGCTGCAACTCGTTTCTAGCCAATGAATGTGCAGCGGAAGTCGGAGGCCTGACGAACCCTGACGATTCGGCTGCGCTTCAGGATCTCTGCGATACCGCGCTGATTCCGTGGTGCAATGCTGACCCAGGAGAACCCAACGCATGTGCTCAGGGCGACTAGAGCTAGCCTCGATAGTGGTCGCCGGAATCCTCGCCCTCTCATGTGCGACGGATCGCGCGACGGGTGAGCGCATCGAGATCATCCTAGAGAATGGTGGCCGAGCGATAGGAGAAGTCCGACTAGGTGCTCTCGACGGCGTATACCAGGAGTTCGATTCGAGCGGAGCTCTAGCCGAACGCGGATATTTCGATCGCGGCGTTCGACACGGGCCGTGGGAACGATACAAAGACGGGGAACTGCTGAGCTACGAATTCTTCGATATGGGAAAATCGTCCGAAACCGGGAAGTACTCTGGCGACGATGTACGCCGGTTGTATCTGATTCGCAGGTCGATTGCGATCGCGAGAGCCCAACACCGGACCGACCCCGTAGGAGCGCAAGAATTGCTTGTTGAGGCGAGCGCAGCGCTCTCCGATAGTTGGTCAAGCTTGCATCCGGGTACGTGGGAACTTTGCCAGGAGATCCGTCGGGTTCAGGCGGCGCCCACTCCAGAGATCTGCGAGTGAGATGGTCGGTGAACGACAAGAACAGCTATGTCCGTGACAAGCTCGGCCGTATTACACAGAAGACGGAGACGATCCAGGACACGCCTACCCCAACGACCACCAGCTACGGCTACCACTACGACCCTGCCGGCCGTCTCAGGTAAGTCGACGAGGGCGGCTTCGTGGCCCGGGTCTACGCCTATGACGACAACGGCAGCCGCCTCTCGGTCACCGAAGGCGCCGCCGTCATCAGCGGCAGCTACGACACCCAGGACCGCCTGGAGACGTACGGCACGAAAACCTACACCTACAGTGCTGGCGGCGATCTCGAGAAGGTGGAGGATTCTGCCGCCCCGCCGGGAGATCTCGACACCCTGTACACCTACGATGCCCTCGGCAACCTCACTCAGGTCGATCCCCGCGACGGCCGAATCATCAGCTACGTGATCGACGGGCAGAACCGCCGCGTCGGCAAGAAGGTGGACGGCATTCTAGTGCAGGGTTGGCTCTACCAGGACCAGTTGAACCCGGTGGCCGAACTCGACGGGGCCGGGAACGTGGTGGCGAGCTTCGTGTATGGGACGCGGCCTAACGTTCCGGACTACATGGTGAAGGGCATCACCACCTATCGAATCCTCTCGGATCACCTGGGGTCGCCGCGGTTGGTGATCGATGAGGCGACGGGGACGGTGGCGCAGCGCCTCGACTACGACGAGTTCGGCCAGGTGACGCAGGACACGAACGTGGGGTTCCAGCCGTTCGGGTTCGCGGGAGGCCTATTCGATGCCGATACTGGGCTCGTGCGGTTCGGGGCGCGGGACTATGATGCGGAGGTTGGGCGGTGGACAACCAGAGATCCCATACGATTCGACTCGGGAGGGGTCAATCTGTTTGCGTACGCGCTGTCAAACCCCATCCGATTCCTCGATTCCAATGGCCTCGCACCCTTTGTCAACAACAGTGGCACGCCAGTCAAGGTCTCTGGGAACGCTGGCTCAGGCAACGGGGTTGGCCCTCAACAAACATTCGTTGTGCAACCCGGTCAGAGGGTGAGCGCGACTTCGCCCGTCCAAACACCCACGGGTCCGGTTGGAGATGTCGACTTCATTGACTTCAATGGTGACGGGGTTGTGGATCAAACTCCCGGACTGCCCGGGCTGCCACCCTTCGGTGAGAAGGTGCCGGGCGATGACAAGGGAATAATCGGGGGCAAGGGTGCGATAGCCGCTTCCGAGCCATGCGGCGGAGGCCCACCACAGTTCTTTGTGGTGCCCTAGGGATGCGCACAACATCTCTGGCGATCGCCAGCCTGGCCGTTGTTCTTGTCATCATCCTTGGAGCTTGGCGTTCGGGGCCTCAGTTGTGGGACTGGGCAGCCTTGAGTGTGGTAGGCGGCGACGAAGGACGGGAACTCGTGTACGAATCGGTAGGCCGCTTCGGCGGCGACAAGGCTTTTCGATACCTGAGTGACGCCTTGGCCGCGGAAGTGCAGGTGGGGGCCAACGACGTTGTCCTATCAGGGATCATCCGCGGGATCGTGCAGACCGAGGACCCTATGGCTGCCGACCGGCTCGCGCGACTGTTTCACAGTTACTCAGATTCTGGTCGCAACCGGAGACGATTCATCGCGGTTCACGCAGCCATAGGGCTCAAGGCTCTCGATCCTGAAGCGATACCTAGCGCGATCGCTCGTGGGTCGGCGTATAGTTATTTCGGCATTTCGGACTACGGTAGCCCTGCCTCTGAGATCTCAGTCTTCGAAGAGCGCTTCTCGTCGCTGCGAGAGCAGGTCTCGAGCGCGTACCCGCAGCAGTCGATGCCAACGGCGAACGCTGGTGATCGCTAGGCGGGCCTGGGATGTTACTCGCGGTGAATCGGGACGTACTTTCCGAAGTTCCGCAACGACGAGGACCGCCTCGAGACCCAAAAGGAGAAGACCTCATCACCCACTTGATTGACGGGCAGAACCGCCGCGTCGGCAAGAAGGTTGACGGCATCCTCGTGCAGGGTTTACAGCTGCTGGCTTCGATGAGGCAGCAAGACCGCGAGCGGCTGTGCGGGCCGCTTGGGATGCGCGATCTGGATCGCGAGGCGGGTCGAGCCGGGACGACGACGAGCGAAGTGACGCTTCCGAGCATCGCGTCACAGCGAACCGGGCCCCGCTCGTTGCTCAACACTCGGCATGAAGTTCGACGAGAACTCGTCGCCTTCAGGCGGCGCACAACCAAAGCGCCCGACTTCGCCGGGGGCAATCACTCGCGCTCGAGGATCCTGTTCACCTCCTGGGTCGCCAGATCGAACGGGTCGACCGCGTCGTGCGAAGCAGCATCACTGAGTCCGCCAACTAGGAAGTAGAGGCTCTGGACCAGGAACCAGCCCCAGATCGCCAGTGAGATGGAGACCCAGCCCGGGCCGCCGAGGGCGGCCACGAAGGCGAACCCGAAGACGGCGAGGCCGGCTTCGATGCCGATTGTTCGCGGCAGCTGATTCGTTGCCGATCGCCAGGAGCGGGTGATGGCCGTGGCGAGGGCGGCAGCCATGGCCATGCTCGCGATCTCGCCCGTCAGTAGCGCGGTGGGTACCACGAACAGGGCGGCGCCGAACGCGCCGGAGACGCGCTGGCGCAAGTCCCGGCCTAGCAGTGCCGAGTACAGGATCGCGCCGAGGGCGAGGTAGAGGCGCAACGCCGCGTGGCTCCCGATCAGGGGGGCGCAGAGCGCGGCGAAGCCCGGGAAACCGATTCCCGCGACCAGTCCGAAGCCGATCGTTCCGCCGAAGCTGCGGACGCTCATGACGTGGCCTCCGCGGCGCTGCGCCGTCGCATCAGTTCGAGTTCGACTTCTTCATCGGCAACTCGCGAGAGCCCGGCGAATTCGTCGTGCACCGCGCGTTCTCGTCCAGCGAGCCAGCAGCGAGCACGGACGCTCAGCGAGTCGAGGGTCCGTTCCTGCTCGGTGAGCCGCTCCGCTACGCGCGTACGGGTCTCTTCGACCTGGGCCTTCTGGTGTTCGAGGGCGGCGAAGTCGCGTCGCTCCGAAAGCAACTGGGAGGCGGCGAAACGAGCGAGATCGTCCTTGCCGCCAGCGAGCGCGAGCTCCACGTCCGCGTCGAGAGCGTCGATCCGCTGCTGGCGCCGTTCGGCCTCGTCAGCGAGGCGTGCGGCTTCGATCCCGAGGGCTTCGACGCGTGCGCGCTTTTGCAGGATTTCGAGTTCGGCTTCGCGGAGATGTTGGCGCAGTAGCAAACCACGCTCTTCGAGGGCGCTCACCACACCGTGGGCATCTGCGCGCAACAGGCGCGCAACGCGATCGATCAGTTTCATGCTGGTGTCCTCATTTGGGTTCTGTTGGGGTCGCGTGGGAGCCAGGGTTCAAGGCAAATGGACCGCGCTCCGATGCAGGAAGAAGTACCGAAGCCCACCGAACCGTGTGGAAAAACCCTTGTAAACCCAGCGTTTCGGCGTTTACCCAGGATTTACGGAAGCGCCCGCCGGGCTCCCTACACTTCACCCATGGCAACCGCCAAACAACGCATCCTCGTGGTCGAAGACGAGCCATCGATTCGCTCGGGGCTCTGCGACGTGCTCAGCTACCGAGGTTATGCGGTGGATGGCGTGGGCACTGGGGAGGGCGGCCTCGAGCGGGGTCTCGCTCCCGAGGTCGACCTGGTTCTGCTCGACATCATGCTGCCGGGAATCTCGGGTTTCGAAGTCTGCGAAGGCCTGCGCGAAGAGCGACCGGAGTTGCCGATCCTGCTGTTGACCGCCCGCGGTTCCGAGGATGATGTCCTGCAGGGGTTTCGCGTCGGCGCAGACGACTACGTGACCAAGCCCTTCTCGCTCGCGCAACTACTGGCACGGGTGGAAGCGCTGCTGCGCCGCCGTCATGCCCGCGGCGACGAGCCGATCGACGCGTTCGAGGTCACCGGCATCGCGATCGATCCCGAGCGGATGGTTGCGGCCGTACCGGGAGGCGACGAAGTGGAACTCACGCGTCGCGAGATCGAGATGTTGGCGCTCTTCGCCCGAGAGCCCGGTCGCATCGTGAGCCGGCGCACGCTGCTACGCGATGTCTGGGGCATGGACCGCGCCGAACGGATCGAAACGCGGACCGTCGACATGCACATCGCCAAACTACGCAAGAAGCTGGGCCATTCGCGCGACCTCATCGAGACGGTTCGCGGCGAGGGCTACCGGTTGGCCGTCTGATCCAGATGCGCCGCCTCCAGATCGCCTTCGTGCTGCTCGTGATCGGTCTCGCCGTGCCGATGGGTCTTCTCATCCAGCGCGCACTGGGCGGCGTCCAGATCGAGCGCGAGGCCCAGAACCGTGCCGTCGCCGAACGCGTGTTCGATGAGATGGAGCGGGCACTTTCCGACTTCCTGCGGACCGAGGACGAACGAAGTGCCGGGCAGTACGCCTTCTACTACACGCCCGAGGGTGCGCCGGACGAGGTCCAGGTGCGATCGCCGTTGGCTGCGACGCCGGCCCGTTCCTTCGTCGTCGGATACTTCGAGATCGGAATCGACGGGATCATTCGCACCCCGCTGATTCCGGACGATCCCCCGCTGGCCAAGGAGCGTGGCGATTTCGAGCTGTCACTCGATCGGGAATCCCGAGCGGCACGAATCCTCGAGGTCGCAGCCCAGCTCGATCTTGGCGAGAGCCGCGCCGAACGGCGCTTCCCGCCGCTGCGCTCGGCGCAGGCGCCGGCGACCACACGCCGCATCGGGAGCGCCGGCTGGCCGACCTCGGGTCGCACGGACATCGCCGAGAAAACCTCTTCCGAAGCCTATGAGGTCCTCCAACAACTGAACCGCGGCGCCCGCTCGCGGGCGGACCGGGAAAAGAAGGTGGTGACCGAGAAGTCCGCGTCCTACGGCCTGGCGCTCGAGGAGGCCGAGGCGGCTTCGCCGTACCCGCAAAGCGCGAACGCCCCCGTCCGCCCGGCTACCCGGCAAGGCGCTTCCCTCGACGAGAGGCCAAGTCAGCTCGCCCCCGAAGAGGGCGTGCTTGCCGCCGATTCGGCAACCCCACTGGATCCGCAAGGCGTCCTGGAGGAGGATGCCTTCGAGCGTCTGCGTTCGCTTCCCGGCGCCCGGGAACGGCTCGCGTCCCTTCCAACGCGTGTCACGGTCGATCCGTTCCTGAGCCGACCCAGCCCTGAAGGTCTGTTCGTCCTGATGCGGACGGTGTTGGTCAACGATCGCGCCGTACGCCAGGGCATCGTGATCGATGTTGACGAACTGCTGCGCGTGCTCCGCGGCAATACGCTGTCAGAGGGGACACTCGAGGGTACCGCCCTCGAACTCGGCTTTGCCGGTGAGCTGATCGGGCGGGAGCGTCCGAGCTATCGGCATCGGTTCGGCGAGCCCTTCGACACGCTGACCGTCGACCTTCTGCTGGCGCCGCTCGGGGATGTCGCCGGCGGCGGCGCCGTCTTCCTGCTCTCGGCGCTTTCGTTGGGCGTGATGGGCCTCGCCTTGTTTGCCCTGTATCGGATGGTGGCCGTCACGGTGTCTTTCGCCGAGCGGCGTAGCAACTTCGTGGCTGCCGTTTCCCACGAACTGAAGACGCCGCTCACCGCGATCCGGATGTACGGCGAGATGCTCCGGGACGGGCTGGTTCCGAGCGACGCGAAGAAGGACGAGTACTACCGATCGATCACGGCGGAGAGCGAGCGACTGTCGCGTCTCATCAACAACGTGCTCGAGTTCTCGCGGCTGGAGCACGGGACCCGAGGCATCGAGCCGCGGGTCGGCGACATCGGGCCCGCGGTTCGCGAGGCCGTCGAACTGCTTGCCCCGCATGCCGAAGACAAGGGTCAGCGCATCGAGCTATCCGTCGACCCGGATCTTCCGCAAGTGGCCTACGAACACGACGCGCTCCTGCAGGTGTTGTTCAACCTGATCGACAACGCGCTGAAGTACGCGCCCAACGCCCAATCCCCGGTCGTCGAGGTGAGTTGTCGCAAGGTCCCGGGCGGTATCGAACTCGGCGTGCGGGACCACGGCCCCGGGGTTCCGCTCGCACATGCCCCACGAATTCTCGAGGCCTTCTACCGCGGCGAGAACGAGCTGACGCGACAGACCCAGGGCACCGGGATCGGTCTGGCGTTGGTCAAGGGCCTGGCGGAGGAGATGGGCGCTCGCCTGACCGTGGGCAACGCCCCCGGCGGCGGCTTCCGTGCGTTGCTCCGGCTCGAGGCTGCCTGAGCGAGGCCTTCGCCCCCTTTGCCTAACGTTCGACCCCGATGACATCGAGCGTCAGTGGACCATGGGCGCCGTAGACGAGCGCCTGCTCGATGTCGGCGGTCTTCGAGGGGCCGCTGATCCAGGTGAGGTGGTGATGGCCGAACGCGTCCGCCGGCAAGGCAGCGAAGCCGGCGTGAAGATCGGGAACCACGGAATCGACCGAGACGATCAGCACCAGATGTTGGCAAAGCACCAACAAGGCACGGCTCGTGGCGTCCGAGCCCGCGACGGCGACGGCGCCGTTTTCGGCGCAGGCCACGCGCCCTCGAACGAATCCGACCGCGACATCTTCGTATGCGTGGGGAATCGCAGCGTCCGAGGCCAATTGCCAGGGGCCGGGCCCCAGCCAATCCGCGGCAGTCGGTTCGGCCACGATGCGTCCGTCGCCAGCGCGCGTCGAGGCGAGATCGAAGGCCATGCGCCGCAGCTCGGCACCCGCGACCGGGCCGTGGGGCGTCCCACCGACGCTCTCCAGTCGGCCAGCAAAGGTCTCCCAGCCGCCGGGCAATGCGGGCGGCGGATGCTGTCCGGGATGTCTCGCCTTGTGTAGCGCGGCGAGCCGAATCCTTCCGAGGATCTCCTCGCGCGCGCTCACTTCGGTGTTTCCCTTCGTCGCAACCACTGGGCCCGGAAACTCTCGCCGGGATGCTCCGGGAGTTCTCGTCCGTGTAGCCAGCTTGCTGCCGGGTTGCCCGCGAAGCGACGGCCGAGCAGCGACCAGAAGTTCGCTGCCGTGCGGCCTGCCGCACCGAAGAGTGCCGGTCGGGTCATTGCCGTCGCCGCGACGAAGGTGACCACCCGCTCCAGGGCGCCGGCCGTTCTGTTCTCCCGCCGCCATGCCAGCAGCTGCCCGTGGAGGTCGATTCGCATCGGACAGACTGCACTGCAGCTTCCGCATAGCGAAGACGCCTGGGCCAGTTCGGCGCCGCCCTCCTTGGCGCGCAGCGACGGTGCGAGCACGGCCCCGATCGGGCCCGGAATGGGTTGGTCGTACGCATAGCCTCCGGCTTTCCGGTAGACGGGGCAGGTGTTGAGGCAGGCGCCGCAGCGGATACAACCGAGTGCGCCGCGATGCCCATCGGAGGCGAGCAGTTCCGAGCGGCCGTTGTCGACGATCACGACGTGCAGTTCGGCCCCGGGCCGCGGACCCGTCACGACGCTGGTGTACACACTGATGGGTTGCCCGGTCGCGCTCCGCGCGAGGAGCCGCAGGAACACGGGGAGATCGGACATCGCCGGGATCAGCTTCTCCAGCCCCATGCAAGCGATGTGGAGGTTCGGCAGGCTCATGCCGAGATCCGCATTGCCTTCGTTGGTGACGACGACGATCGATCCGGTCTCGGCGACCGCGAAGTTGACACCCGTGATCGCGGCGTCGGCTTCCGTGAACTTCCGGCGCAGGTCGGCGCGGGCCAGTCGGGTCAGGCGCTCGGGGTCGGACTCTCCCTCCGGCGTCCCCATCGTGCGATGGAACAACGCTCCGATTTCGAAGCGCGAACGGTGGATGGCAGGCACGATGATGTGGGAAGGAGGTTCGCCGGCGAGCTGAACGATGCGCTCGCCAAGATCCGTATCGACGACCTCGATGCCACGCGCTTCGAGTACCGGATTGAGGCCGCATTCCTCGGTGAGCATCGATTTGCTCTTGATCACCTGGCGCACCTGGCGAGCCGCCAGCAGCTCGGAGACGATCCGGTTGGCGCTCGCCGCGTCCGTCGCCCAATGGACCCGCACGCCCGCTGCGCGTGCCTGGGTCTCGAAGCGCTCGAGGTAGCGATCGAGATGGTCGAGGAGGTGGCGCTTGATGCCGGAGGCGCGCTCGCGCAATGCTTCCCAATCCGGGACCTCGGCCACCGCGGCGTCGCGCCGCTGACGCAGATCGAAGACGGAAGCATCGTGGCGTCGAACGGCGTCTTCGTCCGCGAGCACTTCTCTCGCGCGCTGGTCGAGGCGAGCGGTCACGAGGCTTTCGCTTCGCCGAGCCCGCTGGCCAGGATCTCGGCCAGGTGGATCGGAATTGGCCCGGTTCCGGTGTGCGCGCGAACCCCGGCCAGGTGAAGCAGGCAACTGACATCGGTACCGGTGACGTACTCGGCCGCCGAGAAGTCCTCGAGGCGCGCGCGGCCCATCCGCGTCGAAACCTCCGGGAACTTCACTGCGAAGCTTCCGCCGAAGCCGCAACATTCGTCGGCGCGCGATGACGGTACGAGTTCGAGGCCGGAGACGGTGCCGAGCAACTGCTCGACCACGTTGCGAACGGGTTCGGCGTCCGGTCCCGTTTCGCTTCGAGGCCCGAGCCCGAGATCTCGCAAGCCATGGCAACTCTGGAGGAGCGCCACCCGGTGGGGGAAGCGGGCGCCGAGGTCGGGCGTTCCGAGCCGGTCGACAAGGTACTCGCCGAGTTCGAAGGTATTGGCTCGTTGCCGCGCCTCGTCTCCCTGCTCGCCGAACCCCAGTTCGCCGAAGCGATGGCGCACCGTCGCGACACAGCTTCCCGAGGGACAAACGATCGCGTCGAAGCGTGCGAACCGGGCGAGGTGCCCGCGCGCCAGCCGCGCTGCATCGCCCGCGGCGCCCGTGTTCAGGAATGGCTGACCGCAGCAGGTCTGCTCGGGGTCGTAGTGGACACGGTGGCCCAGGTGCTCGAGGATGCGGACGGTGGCCCAGCCGACTTCGGGTGCGAGTTGATCCACATAACAAGGGATGAACAAGCCGATGTCGCGTTCGGTTGCCATGCTCACGCGTCCGGTAGCAACGCCCGAGCGCGCTCGGGATCTACGTCGTAGCGCTCCGCGCAGAACTCGCAGATCACCTCGAGTGTCTCGCCCGTCTGGATCGCTTCCTCCAGATCGGAACGGCCCAGCAGCGCGACCGCACGAAGCACGCGATCCGCATCACAACCGCAATGATAGGCGGCCGGGTCGGTCCGGAGCCGCTGGCCGTCGAGCCCCTGGAGCAGGGCGCCAGCCAGGCTCTCCGCGTCACCGCCGGCCGCGAGCCAGTCCGTCGGCGCGGTCAGCATCGCGACGTTCGCCTCGAGCCGAGCGATGGCGTCGTCGCCGGCGCCTGGCAAGGCCTGGGCCAGGTAGCCGCCCGCGTGTTCCACGGATCCGCTCTCGCCCAACGTGATGCCCAGGGCGAGGGCCGAAGGCGTCTGCTCGCTCTCTGCGAGGTAGAGCGTCAAATCCTCGGCCACCTCGCCTGCCGTGATGGGCACGATCCCCGTGTACGGCTTCCCGGCGCCCGGGTGCTGGCGGACCACGGAGAGATCGCCGAAGCCGATGCCGCCGGCGACATCCATCTGCCCGCCGCGGGCCGGTCGCTGGGCATCCGGGTGGGTCACATAACCGCGAACCTGGCCTTCGTCGTTCGCGACGGCAACGACGTAACCGAGAGGTCCGCTGCCGCGGAAACGAATCTGGACCGTTGCCCCGTCCTTGCCGCTGGTCCCGAGCAGGACTGCGGCGAGCAGGGTGCGACCGAGCGCAACCGTGGCCAGGGGGCCGGTTCCGTGACGACGCGCGGCTTCGGCGACGAGTTCCCGCCCCGCGACCGCGCGCACCGAGATGCTGCCGTCGGCGGAGAGGAAACGAACGATGGAGTCGGAGCCGGTCGACGACACGCTGGCGATCTTAGCCCTGCTACGTTTCGGCGCCGGAAGGGAAGGGCGGGCGACCGATGGGCGACGAACACGAAGAAGCGTTCGCCGAACGGCTCGCCGAGCTGGGTGCGGCTTCCTTGACCGCGCTGCATGCCCTCGAAGTGACGTTCCGGCGGATGGGGCCGATGGGTTTCGAGGCCTTGCGTCAGGGCATGACCCCGGTGCGCGATCGGCTGGCAGGGGCGCTTCCGCCGCTCGAGCAAGCGCGCGGGCCGGCCGGTCTCGACGGCCTTCGGGAGCAGCTGGTTGGCGGTGCCGGGCGAGCGCTGGCGGCTCTCGAAGCTGCGATGGCGCCGCAACCTGAGAGAATCCTCGCCGCGATGCACGACCACGCCCGGGCCCAGGCGGCGCTTTATCCGCTGCGCGCCGTGTTCCCGCCGCTCGGACGCTTCTTCGCGGAACCGGTTCGCTGGCCGGACCTCGCGAGCCTCGATCCCGAGCCGCGCGAAGGCGTCCGGGTCGGCATCCACAATGCGCCGGGCAACGACGCGGACGGGCGCGGCGGCTTCAGCTTCTACGTCCCCGAGCACTGGGATGGTGAGGCCCGCTGGCCGTTGGTGGTGGCCCTTCACGGCGGCGGCGGCCACGGCGAGGACTTCCTGTGGAGCTGGCTCCGCGAAGCCCGAAGCCGCGGCTTCTTTCTGCTCGCTCCAACGTCGCGCGGATCGACCTGGTCCCTGATGGCGCCGGAACTCGATTCACGGGCACTCGCCAAGATGATCGACTTCGTGGCCGAGCGCTGGCCGGTCGATCGCGCGCGGATCCTGGCAACCGGGCTCTCGGACGGAGCGACCTTCACACTGCTGGCCGGTCTCGCCGAGGACGCACCCTACACGGCACTGGCGCCGCTCTCGGGTGTCCTGCATCCGCTCAGTCACGCGAACGGGAACCTGTCACGCGCAGCGGGCCGCCGCATCTACCTCGTGCATGGCGCGATGGATTGGATGTTCCCGATCGATAGTGCGCGTGAGGCGCATCGGGCCCTGGCGGAAGCGGGCGCCGAGATCGTCTTCCGGGAGATCGAGGATCTCTCGCACGCCTACGCCCGTGAAGAGAACGCGGCGATCCTGCGTTGGTTCGAGCCAGCGCTCGCGCTGCCCGATCCGACCGAAGCTTCCAGTTGATTCGCCGCCAGTTCTTCCGCGGAGCTTCCGCCTAACGCGGCGCCGTCGTCGCGGCTACCCTTCGCCTCTCGCGGCGGAGGGCATCGCAATCACCAGCGTCGGACGCTTCGCACCCTCGACGACCGGCCCGGCGCATCCGGGAACGTTGTTGGCGGCGCTGCTGTGCTGGCTCGACATCCGCGCCAGCGGCGGACGGGTGGTGCTGCGCCTCGAGGATCTCGATCCAGCGCGGTGCCGGCCCGAGTACGCCGACGAGATGGAGCGAAACCTGGCCTGGCTCGGCCTCGATTGGGACATCCGCGAGCGCCAGAGCGATGCGCGCGCGCGACACGAAGCCGCCCTCGACGCGCTGACCGCTGCCGGTTGGCTCTACCCCTGCAGCTGCAGTCGTGCGGATCTCCGGGCTGCCGGCGTTCGGGCACCGGATGGTGGCTTCCGATACGACGGAAGATGTCGCCCGCGTTCGTTGCCACCGGGTGGTTGGCGCGCTTCCGACGAACCACTGCGGCTGCGGCTCGATGAAGGCCGGGTCGAGGTTCGTGACGAATCCGGCGCCGACCTCGGACAGGACCCCTCAGCCGTCCTCGGGGACCCGATCGTTCGGCGACGCGACGGCGCCGTCGCCTATGCCCTCGCGGCCGTGGTCGACGACGCCGCGGTTGGCGTGACCCGCATCGTACGCGGTCGCGATCTGGCCGTAACGACAGCGAGCCAGAACACGCTTCGCGAGTTGCTCGGACTTGCGATCCCGGTCCACCGCCACCACTTCCTGCTTCTCGAACCGCGCGGTGAGAAGCTCGCGAAACTCCACGGCTCGGTCTCGGTCGTCGAGCTGGCCAATGGCTACGACGCAGCGGGGCTGTGCGCCGCACTCGCGCGAATGGCCGGCCTGGTAGGCGCGGGCTGCGAAGAGGTTCTGCCAGCAGAACTCGTGGCCGGGTTTTCCTGGCTACGAGTCCGCAGTGACGATCTGACGGTGCGCTGGGCCGGCGAGCGTTTGGTGTTCCAGGAGACCGACTAACGAGTGCGACCCGGTAGAACGGGACCCGTGGAAACGACCGCGCCGAATCGGCTCAGGGAAGCGTCGGCGTCGCGACATCCCAGGCGAGCGCTTCCGAACCGGCCGAGCCGCCAGTTTCGTGCCCGAAGCGTCCGTGGCGACGTTCGCGCATCCGTTGGCGTCGTTCCTTGTGCCTGGCCTTCGCCTCGTCCCAGGCTTCCCGCTCGTCGTCGCTCATGAGCGCGCGCATCTCGATGCCCGTGTTCACCCGCAGCTTCGCGAGGGCGGTCCTCGCCTCACCGATGAGCTCGACCTGTGCCAGGGCGGCGTCGGCATCGACCTCGTCTTCGGCAAGGAGCGCCTCGAGGGCCGCTCGCTCCGCCTCGAGCGCGTCGCGAAGGGGCTGAGCCTCGGCCCGGCTCCGCTCGATCACGGCTTCGACGTTGCTGCGGGTCTCGTCGGAAAGATCAAGTCGGTCGAGCATCCGGCCAAATCCGTGGCCTCCAGCCGAGGGTCGCGCAGCGGCCCCGAGGGCGAGCGCGAGTGCGACCGCGCTGGCCAGGAGCGTGACACCGGCAATGCGGCTCGTATTCATTCGCTTGTGGGTCTTCATGGGTTCTCCGGTTGACGGCCGTGCCTGGCCGCTTCCTGGTCCAACCCGAGCGAACCAATCAGGTTGCGCGCTATTCGTCCCCGTCCGGCAGCAGGAGCGCGGCCGCCTCGGCCTCGGGAAGCTCCTCCACCTTGCCGAGCCGGCGTTCGATGACCCGCGTCTTGGTCGAGGCCTTGGTAATGGTGTTCGAGGCTTCCTGGAGTTTCTTGTCCACGCTCTCGAGGATGTCCCCGAACTTTCCGAACTCGGACTTGACGGCCCCAAGCACCTTCCAGACTTCGGACGAGCGCTTCTGGATGGCCAGGGTCCGGAAGCCCATCCCGAGGCTGTTCAGCAGCGCCAGCACGTTGGTCGGCCCTGCGACCATGACCTTGCACTCGACCTGCAACCATTCGGCGAGGCTGGGTCGGCGCAAGACCTCGGCGTAGAGGCCCTCGGTCGGCACGAAGAGCACGGCAAAGTCGGTGGTGTTGGGCGGATGGATGTACTTGTTCCGCATGCGCCGGGCTTCGGTCTTGATGCGTGTTTCGAGCGCCTTGGCGGCTGCTTCAGCGGCGACCGGGTCGGACTGCTCCTGGGCTTCGACGAGGCGCAGGTAGTCCTCCTGCGGGAACTTCGAGTCCATCGGCAGCCAGCAGAATTCACCGTCCTCGCCACCGCCACCGGGCATCCGCACCGCGAAATCCACTCGTTCGGGCGAGCGCGGCCGCACCGCGACTTCGCGCTCCCACTGCCCCGGCGCCAGGGTCTGCTCGAGCAGCCACTCGAGTTGCGTCTCACCGAAGGTTCCCCGGGTCTTCACGTTGGTGAGCACCTTCTTCAGGTCGCCGACGCCGACCGCCAGGGTCTGCATTTCGCCGAGGCCCTTGTGGACGGCTTCGAGCCGCTCGCTCACGTGCAGGAATGCCTCGCCCAGGCGTTTCTCGAGCGTCCCCTGGAGCTTCTCGTCCACGGTCGAGCGCATCTGGTCGAGTTTCTTCTCGTTCTCTTCCTGGAGGGACCGGAGCCGCAGGTCGACCGTTCCCTTTACGTCGTCGAGGCGCTTCTCCACCGTCTCGCCAACGCCACGGATCGAGCCGCTGACTTCTTCGCGGAGATGTTTGGTCTGGCGCTCCAGATCCTCACGGTTCCGGGACAGCTCCTCGCGAAGAACCGAGTCCGCGCGGTGCTGTCCGTGCAACATGGTTTCGAGCTTGCCTTCGAGGGGGGCGAGCGGTCTGGCGCGGCCCTGACGTACGAGCGAAACCAGCAACACGGTGCAGACACCCAGGAGGGCGACCGCTAGCCCGACGCCGGCTTCGAGCGCCGTCAGCGGCTCGGTCCCGCTCCAGATGGCCGACCATCGCACTGCGACCTGGTCGAATAGGCCCATGACTGGTCCCCCCCACTTCCCATCGTTTCGACCGTCCATGGTTCCCATGGCCCCGATCGAACCCTCGGAATCACCCGCACGGAGTGTACGGCTTTCTGGCGGCCACCATGGCCTCTGGCCTCGGGCAGCCTGTTCCAGACGCATGACCGATCCGGTCACAGTCCTGGCGGTATCCTTTGGGTGCCCTGGAGGGTCCTTCAAGCATGGCCGCTCCGAAATCCGATGAATCCCGAGTCGCTGCCGCGATGGATGGGGACCTCGCTGCGTTCGAGGCATTGGTCCAGCGCCACGAAGGGGGCGCCCGCGCCGTGGCCAGGGCCGCTACCGGGGATTCGGACGCCGCTCGGGACGTCGTCCAGGAAGCCTTCCTGGACGCCCACCGGCTGCTGCACCAGCTTCGCGACCCCGCCGCATTTGGCGCCTGGCTGCGGCGCATCGTGCTGAAGCACGCGGATCGTTGGCGTCGTCGCCAACGCGAGTCGACGCTGCTGGAGCCGGACGCGCGCCCGGATCCCGCAGCCGGACCGGATCCCGGCCTCGATCGCGCACGTCTGGCCGAGCGCATTCGTCTGGCGTTGGCGGCGTTGCCTCCGCGCCAGGGCGAGGCGGCCTCGCTCTTCTATCTGGCGGATCGCAGTGCCAACGAGATTGCTGCGGATCTGGATCTGCCACTCACGACGATCAAGAAACGCTTGCACAGCGCGCGGCGCCGGCTGCGAAAGGAGTTCGAGATGGATGCCGAGTTGCGCCGGGAATTTTCACGGTCCGATCTGGCGACGGAGGTGCGCTTCTTCCTGGCGGTTCGGGCGGGCCGCCTCGACGAGGTCCGGCAGCTTCTCGATGCTGAGCCCGGACTGGTCCACGCGCGAGAGAGTTGGAGGCGCGACGAGGCCCTCCGCGACGCGTTGCCCTACGCGGACCATGCGACCGCGCTGGCCCGCGCCGCAGCGCAGGGCGACGCCGCCCTGCTGGAACTGTTGCTGGAACGCGGCGCCGAGATCGATTCCGCTTGCGATTGTCCGGCCTCGGAGACCGCACTGTTCAATGCCGTTGGCGCAGGAGAGACCGCGCTCGTGACGCGCCTGCTCGAGTCCGGTGCCGATCCTGACCGCTCCGCCGGCCCCGGCACCACGCCGCTTCACCTGGCCGCTCACGCCGGCCACCCCGCCTGCGCCGAGTTGTTGCTCCGCTACGGCGCGCGGCTCGATGCGAGAGATTGGGGCGGGCGAACGGCCGAGGACTGGGCGCGCGAGCATGGTCACGAAGCGCTGGCAACACGGCTGGCCGGCGCCTCGGACGCGGCCTCGCCGCCCTGTCCAGCGTCGCGCGAACGAACGGCCGCGCTCTGCGGCCGGGTTCTGGCCCCGGATGGTTCTCCTCTCGATGGCGGGCCCGATGTACCTCGGCGTCCCTCCGACGGGCGACATCGAACGGCGAAATCTCGGCTCGTCCAGTTCCGGACAGGAGTGAAAGCCATCGACGCGTTCTGCCCGCTGCCGAGCGCCGGCTGTGTCGAGGTCCGCGGCTCCGGCGGGCTGGGCATCCTGGTTGCCCTGGGCGAGCTGACTGAGCGCGTCGCGCGGGTCGGCGGTTCCACGGTCTGGTGTGCCTTCGAGGCGCGCGGGGACGAAGGGTCGGCGCTTCGCGCCGGCTTGAAGGAACTCGGCGTCGATCGCCGCTGCACCCTGGTGCTGGCCGAGAAGCGTCACGGGCCCGACAGTCACGACCGCGCCGTCCACACCGCCTTCGAGATTTCGGACGGGCTCGCGGCCAACGGGGCCGTCAGCGTCGTAATCCTGCTGGCCGACGAAACCCGCGAGGGCGTCATCGAACGGGCATTGGCGAACCGTCCGGAAGGCGTCCTGCTGCTCGTGGCGCGCGCGAGAATCGCCGAGCCGGCGAAGGGCCTGGAAGCGTTCGGGCCGCCCTGGGATGCCCGGCTGCTCTTCGATCCCGCACTCGCGGCGCGCCAGCTCTGGCCAGCGATCGACCCAGTGCGCTCGAATTCCCGGCTGCTCGATGAGGCTTGCGTCGGGGCACACCAGCTCGAAGTGATCGATCGGCTGCGCAAGGTACTCGCCGCCGACGAGCCTCGGGCAGAACGGCTGCGCGCATATCTGACCCAGCCCTTCCACACCACGACCGCGTTCACGGCCATCCCCGGAGTGGACGTCCAGCTCCAGGATTTGCTAGGCGATCTCGATGCGCTGCTCAGCGAGGAAGAAGATATCGGCGGCGGTCGCTCGCTGCGAATGATCGGGGCGTTGGGCGAAAGTTAGGCGCGTACTTGACGTTCAGCCGTCGGCGAGGTTGCTCAGGATCTCGCTGAGGCCGACGAAGGTGCCGAGCAGACTCCCGGCCGTGGTCAGGGCGAAGACCAGCAGGATCCGCAGCAATCGGTTTCCCCAGAGGCCCTTCATGCTACCGAGATCGTCGAGGACCGATGAGAGCTCGTGAACGAAAGGGGGTCGCAGCCAGGCCTGCAGGAAGCCCGTGACATAGCCGACGCCGATCACGGGCGTCAGGCTCGTGAGTGGCGCGGAGACGAGAGCGGTCAGGATGACGAGCGGATTCGCCAGCGCGAGGGCCGCACCGATCGCGGCGGGGACACCGTTGGCCACGATCCAGAAGAGCAGATTGTCGCGCGCGGCGTCCATCCCTTGTTGCATGAAGATCACGATCAGGGAGCCCACGATCACGGCGGGCACGGCCCAGCCGAGCCAGCGAAGCGTGTTGGATGCGTCGGGCACCGTCGTGAGCGGTTCGAGATCGATGGGTTCCGGCCGTTCCAGCCAGCCCAGGATCCCCTGGACGTGGCCGGCGCCGACTACGGCGACCAGGCGGTTGCCCTCGGTCTGGCGGATCTTCTCGGCCAGGTAGGCGTCGCGCTCATCGATCAGCACGCGCTTGATTCCCGGGAACGCCTCGCCCATCTCGACTAACAAATTCGAGAGAACGTCGGCCTTGCGGAGTTCGCGCAGATCTTCCTCGGTCAGCTCCTGTTTCTCGAAGAGGCCGGCGAACAGGGTCGAGAGCAGCAGCATCTTCTTCCACAGCGAAAGCGCGCTCCACGCCCGGCGCAAGGTGATACTGACTTCGCGGTCGCACAGGTGGACCGGGATGCCCCGCTCCTCTGCGGCCTTGGCGCCCTCGAGCAGCTCCGTTCCGGGTCGTACGCCGAGCTGGGCGCCGATCGAGCGTTGATAGGCCGCTATCACCAGGTTCAGGGTGAGGGTCGCGAGCTGGCGCTTCTTGATGATCTGGCGCAGGTCGAGCCCGTCGAACCGCTGGGGCTTGGAGAGTGCCTCGTAGCGGCCCTCGTCGAGTTCGATGCAGACGCCGTCGGGCTGGCGCTCCTCGATCACCTGACGCACCAGGTCCGCCGACTCCTGGGAGACGTGGGCCGTCCCGATCAGGACGAACTCCCGGCCATCCACGAGTGCCGTGTGCACATCGGGCGAGCTGAGAGCGACGGGCGCGGCTTCGGAGTCGATGGTGGAGCCTCGTGGGGCCGCGTCGCCCTGGGGGCGGTGGCCGGGAAAGCGCGGAGAAAGGGCAGGCTACCGGATTCCCTGCGCCGTGGCCTCGGCCATGCCCGGATCGGCTGCCCTTGAAACGCGAGCCCGGGGCCGAGAGCATCCCGCCATGTCCCTGCCGTTCGCGAAGCTCCAGGCCGCCGGCAACGTCTACCTCGCCGTCGATGGCCGCGGCCGCTCCCTCGATGGGCCGGCGCTGGCTCGGGCCATGGCCCAGGACCACTTCGGTGTCGGCTCGGACGGGCTGCTGGTCGTGTGCGCGTCAGAAGAGGCCCCGCTGCGCATGCGGGTCTTCAATTCCGATGGCAGCGAGGCCGAAATGAGCGGAAACGGCCTGCGCCTCTTCACCAAATTCGTGCTCGACCGCGGCTTCGCGAGCCCCGAGGAGGGAGCCCTCGCCGTCGAGACCCGCGGCGGCGTACGAACCGTTTGGCCGCGTCTCGACGCCGCGGGTCGGATGCTGGGTGGCCGCATCGCCATGGGCGTCCCACGGCTGACACATGAAGGTGTAGACACGGTTCTCGAACTCGCGGGGCAACGTCTCGCCGTGACCACGCTCTCGATCGGGAACCCCCACGCGGTCCATCTGACCGAAACGCCCGTCGATGCCTTTCCGCTCGAGCGCCTCGGTCCGCTCGTGCAGGGCCATCCGCGCTTTCCCGATCGCGTGAATTTCGAAGTGGTGAACGTGCTGGACCGTCAGCGCCTGAAGGTGCGAATCTTCGAACGAGGAGAGGGCGAGACCCTCTCCTCGGGCACCGGGAGCACCGCGAGCGCCATTGCGGCCCGGCTCGCCGGGCGCACGGAGAGCGAGGTCGAAGTCGTCCTCCGAGGCGGTGTGCTTCGGGTCGGCTTCGACGCTGCCGGCCAGGAGGCCTGGCTCGACGGCCCGACCGAGGAGGTCTTCCACGGCGAATGGCCCGAGACGCTCGCTACGCCGGAATGAAGCGGGTCCCGGCGATGAGCGCGGCACCGTCGGCGCCGAGGAGGCCCCGGGCCTCGGCGCGCTCGGCGAACGCCGCCGGGTTCTCGACGCGCACTTCGACGCCAACGACGCCTTCGCCTCCCTCGCCCTTCACGAAGACCAGGCGACCACCGCGCGGCAAGGAGATGGACGGGCGTCCCTCGGCGTCCGGCACCGCTGCGATGCCGAGGACGTTTGCCCAGCGCCCGGCCAGGTTCTCCGGATCCGGGCTCTCGAGTTCGGCGCCCGTGATGGCGCTGGTGACCGTCTTCTTGACGTGGCCTTCCCAGTTGGGCCCGGCCCAGCGCCATTCCTCCCAGGTGGGCATCCCGTCGAGGGACAGGATCGCGCCGAGCTCTCGCGGATGGAAGTGGACGGTGCGGGCGCCCTCGTGGTCGCCCTCCCAGACGACCTTCGCGCCGTCGCCCTTGGCGCGCACCACCTCTGCATCCAGGCTCGCGAAGTCGTCGCACTGAAGGATGACCATGTAGCCCGAATCGCCGCCGCGTTTGCTGATGAAACGTGCGGCGGTGGCGTCCTCACGCACCGGGGTGACGACCTCGAGGAACGTTTCGCCGATCGGCATCACGGCATTCACGAGCCCGAATACGCCCACGCCGGGGTCGTTGAAGCTCACTTCGATGCCGAGCACGTCGGTCAAGGCTTCGACGGTGGGTTCGAGTTCGGTTGCGGCCAGGGCGATCTGTCTCAGGCGCATGAGGCTTCCTTCAGTCGAGTGCGAGGGGTACTGCGAGACCGTGCACCGGGCACACACCCGCGGTTCCTCGCAAGAGAAGCGGCTCCGGGCCCTCGGCCAGAAACTCCAGGATGCCTGATCGGGCGGCCAATAGCGCGTGGCACGCCGGCAGCGCGGGCAGCACTGCCACGAGATCCTCGGGGTTCGGGAACAGCAGCTCGATGGCCAATGGGAACGCTCCGCGGGCCAGCAGCACACCGGCGCCCGAACCGGCGGGTCGGAAGCGCGCGATCTCGCGGGGCTGAAGGAAGCGCGATCGGCGCCGGGGCAGACGATCCCGCCAGGCGGCGAGGTCGGCAACGCCGACCGGCTCGCAGCGTCCTTCCTCGGCGGGAGTCGCCAGGCTCCCGAAGCGCCCCTGGGGCAGGTAGAACGCCGAGGCTGCTTCCTGGAGGACCGCTCGGCAGCTTCCCCCCGTGGCGAAATAGAACCGCATCGTCCCGGCAGCGCCGTGCACATCCGCCGCCAGGTAGGGCCCCACCTGCGAAAGCTCGCGGATCTCGACGCGCGGGGTGGCCGCCGGCAGGTTGGCTGAATCGTGCTCAGAGGCCCCGGGCGTCGTCTGGCACGACGCAGCGCAGACGGCCAGAACCAGCACCGTTCCCGCTCGGACCTTCGCGAGCCACCTCATGGACGCCGAGCATACCCGAGGCACGGGGCGCTCCCGGCCGCACGCCCTCAAGTCCGACCCCGACATTGTCGATGACCAACACCTGTGGGGGGGATTGCCCGATGCCCGACGCCGAGGCTTTCAATTTCGTCTGTGACCACCTGGAGCAGAGCTCTGAGCTCGATCGCCTCGCGGCTCGGGGCACCGTTCGCATTGCCCTCAAACAGGCGGGCCTCGAAGCCCGCACGGTCGCTCCGGACCAGATGATGGTGGTGGCCGACAAGATCCTTCCCAAGGAACTCGACAGTCGCGGCATCGATGGTTCCGAGAGTCTGTGCGCCGACATCAAGCGGGGCCTGTCCAGCCTGGATACCGCTGGCGGCGCCGAAACCCCCGACGCTGTCTTCAAGCGCCTGGGTGGCGGGTAGAACATGTTGGCTCTCGCTGGGATCGCCACACTCGCGTTCATTCTTGCCGGGACGAGCGTCGGCATCCGACTGCTGCGTCTCGCGAAGCGCACCCAGGGGAAGGCGGAACGCAACGTCGGCCTGGGGCTCTTGCTGATCTGTGGTCTCGCCTATCCGTTGTCGCTCTCGCTTCAGGTGGACGCGATCCCCGAAACGGTTCGGCGCTTCGCATTCGCGATCGCCATGTTCTCGCTCGCCGGCGGCGCGATCGCCATCACCGAGTTCGTGAGGGGCGTGTTCCGATCCGAGGTGCCGTGGGCGCGCTGGTTGACAGTGGCTTCCTGCGCAGCCTGGTTCGCCATGACCGGCTGGGGCATCTGGGCGGCCGTCAGCCAGCCGATCGAATCGATCGGGTCCACGGAGGGGCTTCGCTTCATCCTGCGTCAGCTGCTGATGCTAGGTGTCTTCGGATGGACCGCCGTGGAGGCCGGCCTCTACTGGCTCAAGATGCGCCGTCGCCGGGCCATCGGACTCGCGGAGCCCGAGGTGATCAATCGCTTCGCGCTGTGGTGCATTTCCGGAACGATGTCGGTCGTCAGCAGTAGCGTCATGACCGTTACCGGGCTCGCCGGAATCAATCCGAGCCAGGACCCGACCACGCTGCTGGTGACCGGTCTCGGCGGGTTGGTCTCGAGCGCGGCCCTCGTGCTGGCCTTCCTGCCCCCGAAGTCGTACCTCGCCTGGATCCGCGCGAGCTTCTGACCTTCCGCGCCGAACGCGCGAAGACGGCGGTGGGTGCCCGATCCGAATCGCTACCCTCGCCGGCCATGCGAACGCGCTTCTTCATTCGAGTCACCGCTTGGAGCCTGCTCTGCGCGCTGCCCTCCTCGTTGCTCGCCGCCGAAGAGCCGAGCCGCGGCGGCTGCTACGAGTACGAAGGCGACGCCGTCTCTCTGCTCGGCACGATTCGGCTCGAGACGTTCCCGGGAAAGCCGGATTTCCTGAGTGTCCATCGCGGTGACGAGCCGGTCTCCGAACTGGTGCTCGAACTCGACGAGCCGTTCTGCGTGAATGCGCAACCGGATCGGGAGGACGGCGCGCTGCCCGCGCTCTCGGCCGTAGGCCGGGTGCAGGCCCTGATGCCGATCGAGCTGCCGACGGAAGCCGAACTGCTAGGTCGTCTGGGCGAGCGGGTCTGGCTCCACGGAAAACTGGTCCCGCCGAGTTCCTTCTACCATTTCCTTCCCGTGCTGATCCAAGCGCGCCGCATGACGCCGGAATCCTTCGAGCGGCCGGAAGCGCCCGAGGTGCCCGAGTTCCGTCCCGAGATCCCGGCTCGCGAGTCTCGTTAGTCGGGCCGAACGGCCCGCACGAGCCAATCCCAGGGACCGCTCGCGCCGAGCCATTTCGGCGGAGCGTCGAAGTAGGCATCCCAGGGGTACTCGATGCGTTCGAGGGCTCCTGGCTCGAGGCCGACTCCGCGTACCGCTTCCTCCAGTTCTTCGCGCAGGAAGTGCTTGGTGCGAACGCCTCCCTGATCGACGATGCCCGCGAGCAGATCGCGCGCCGAGGCTTCGTCCGTTCGGATCCCACCGCGGAACGCGCGTCTACCCGTGAGGCCCGCGCGCCGGTTCCATGCGACGAGGCGATCGTTGACCCAGAGCGCGGATTCGAGAGCCGGAACGATCAGCAGCAGCTGTCCCCGGGGCGCGAGCACACGGCGACAGTTGCGCAGCATGGCTTGGCGAAGGGCAGCGTCTGGCGCGAGCAGCACGTTGCTGCAGGTGGCGAGTTCGGCGCCACGCGGCGTCCGCAGCGGACACGATAGATCGGCGCAGCGCAGTTCGACACGCGGGTCGTCCCCAACACGCATCCGGGCGACGCGCAGCAGTTCCGGCGCAAAATCGAGAGCGACTACCCGCTTCGCGCGGCGCATCAAACGTGGAATCAGCCGTCCGGTCCCACAGCCGAGGTCGACGGCCAGTTCTACCCGACCCACCGAGCGCAACGCGCGTTCGAAAGCGCCCCCGCGATCGGTGCCGGTCGGATCGAAGATTTCGGCATCGAAATCCCCAGCCAGCGCATCCCAACCGGCGCTGGATGCCTTCGTCGTTCTCGATCGGTCCACGTTGCTTCCCCTGGTCGGTCTCGCGTCGTGCGATGGTACGATCCAATGCTTGCCAGGAGGAGTGTCATGTCCGTCTACCTGATCGCCAATATCGAGATCCACGACCGGGAGGAGTATGCGAAGTACGAGGCCGGGTTCGTGCAGGTCTTCGAGGCGTTCGAGGGCAAACTCCTCGCCGTGGACGAGGCCCAACGCGTTCTCGAGGGAGACTGGCCCAGCACGCGAACCGTGGTCATCGAGTTCCCCAGTGACGAAGAAGCCCGTCGCTGGTACGACTCGCCGGCGTATCAGGCGCTGGCGAAGCACCGCTTCTCGGCCTCGGTCGGGGACGTGGCGCTCGTCTCGGGGCTGGGCTGATGCCCCTCGAGGCACTCCCGGTCGAGTTCCTGTTCCGGTTGGATGCAGCGGCCGAAAAGCCGGTTCGCCTGGATGGGGCGCCTCATGGAAGTCGGCTGATCATGGGCGTGGCCGGCGGCAGCGTGGCGGGCCCGGCGCTGAACGGGCGCTGCCTGGCCGGACCAGGCAGCGAGTGGGCGACGATTCGCAGCGATGGATCGATCAAGGTCGACGTGAGACTCCTCATCGGGACCGACGACGGCGCGCACGTTGGCATGTTCTATGGCGGTGTCATGACGCGTGAAGAGGGCGGCCCCCGAATTCGCACCGCGCCGGTATTCGAGACCGGCGACGAACGTTATGCGTGGCTCAATCAGGTCCAGGCGATCGGGCTCGGAGGGCCCGGTGGCCTCGGTGTCGTCTACGACGTGTATCGCGTGCTCTGAGATCGAAGGCCGATGCGAGAACAACGGCTCGTGTTCGATGAGGTGGCGGAGCTCTACGCGAAGCGTCGTCCCGGCTATCCGTCGGCCCTGATCGACGCCATCGTCAAGGGTGCCCGGCTCGAAGCGGCTGCGCGTCTGCTCGAGGTGGGTTGCGGCCCTGGCATCGCGACGCATCCGTTTGCCGAGCGGGGTTTCCGGCTGACGGCGCTCGAGCCCGGCGCCGAGATGGTGCGCCTCGCGCGGGCGCGGCTCCACGGGCTTCGAGCCGAAGTCATCCAAACCAGCTTCGAAGATTGGCGTGGCGATGCTGGCTATGCGCTCGTCTTCGCCGCCCAGTCCTTTCACTGGGTGGATCCGCAACGGCGCTTCGCGCTGGCGGCTCGGCGACTCGCCGCGACCGGCTTCCTCGCCATCTTCGCGAACCTCCCGAAGCACCCGGACGGCCCGATCCACGACGCGATCCAGGCGGTCTACGCCGGCCACGCCGCAGGATTGGCGGCGGAGGCTCGGCATCTCGGTTCGGGCTCGGCCGGGCGGCCAGGGATGCTGGAGGAGTTCGAAGCGGCACCCGAGTTCGGCCCGGTCGCGGATCTCCGCTTTCCCTGGCGCGCGCACTACGACGCGGATGCCTATGTCGAGCTGATGGCCACCCAATCCGACCATCGCCTGCTGCCGCCCGACGTGCTGGCCGATCTCCACGCGGGAATCGCAGAGGTGATTCGAGACCACGGGAACGTTGTCGAGATCCCTTACGAGGCGAAACTCCTGCTCGGGCAACGGGCAGAAGCCTAGAAGCGCTCTCGAGATCCTCGACCGGCCAGGAATCCCGAGCGATTTCGGACGCTTCCGGTCACGAAGGGCCGCATCCGCGCGGAGTCAGCCGTTCGTCAGATGTCCGTCTCGCTACTGATCCCGTCGGGCTGATTCTGGTCTCCTGTCGGCATGCGAGGAACCGTACTGGTGGTGAGCAATTGCAAGGTGACGCGAAGCCTTCTGGTCGCTGCCTTGGGAGAGGGTGGCTTCGCGGTGGTCGAGGCCGCCGACGGCGTCGAAGGCTTCGATCGTTTCCAGCGCGAAGCGCCGGATCTGGTGGTTTCGGATCTCGAGATGCCGCGCTGCGACGGCATCGGCCTGCTCAAACGGATCCGGCACGGCTCTTCAGCGCCGGTCATCGTCTACGCGGCAGGCGCCTGCTCGAGCGAGATCGTCGCCGCCATGCGGGGCGGCGCCGACGATTTCGTGGATGCGAGCGAGGTTGCCGCAGCCGAGTTCGTGGGACTGGCATTGGCCCAGCTCCCGGCCGTGGCCGCTGGGTCGGCCGGTGCAGCGTTGCTCGATGAGATGCCCGGCCGCGCCCCGGTCATCCTTCGGGCGCGAGAGCGGGTCGAGGCACTGGCAGGTCTCAGCGAGCCCGTGCTGGTGACCGGCGAACCCGGCAGCGGGCGCAAGTCTGCAGCCCGGGCACTCCACCGCCTCGGCCGCCCCGAAAGTCCGTTCTTGAGCCTGGATGCCGATCGGCTCGAGCGTTGGCCGAAGCTGCCCAAGCGCGGCTCGGTTCTCGTCGGCGCCGTCGAACGGCTCTCGCCGCCGCTTCAGGAAGCCTGGGTTCGCGAACTCGACGCGCCGCGCTACGACGTGCGCTGGCTGGCTTCGGGCCCTCCCTGTGCGGCGTCCGGGGAAGGGCCCCTATTGCCCGAACTCGCCGCCCGGCTGCGGCGTTTCGAGGTTCCGCTGCCCACCCTCCGCGAGCGCCCCGAGGATGTTCCGCGCATTGCCCGACAGTGGGTCGAGCGCATCGGCGCGCAGCTGGGCCGGCCTTGTCATCTATCGGATGCGGCGATGCAGCGGCTCCGTGGACACCGCTGGTCCGGCAATGTCGCCGAGCTCGAATCGGTAATCGAGAAGCTGGTCGCATTCGCAGCCGGGCCGGAGATTGCCGGCGAGGATGTCGATGACGTGCTGAGCGAGATCGGATTCAGCGTCGAAGGCCTGCGCGAGCAGCGGGAGCGCGATGAACGCGACAACCTGATCGCGGCGCTTTCGGAGACCGGCGGCAACGTGACCCGAACCGCGTCACGGCTTGGCCGCAGCCGCGCCGCGGTCTATCGGATGGTCGAACGCCACGGCGTTCCGCTTCGCCGACATTCCGAGGTGTAGGCGCCGGCCGACTCTTTCTCCATACTCGACGCTGGGAGGGCCGCGTGCGAGTCATGAGAGGCATGAGATCGGGATTCGGCGGGATGCTGTTGTTGTGCTTCGGCTGCGCGGAGGTGGATCCCGTGACGGCGCCGGTCGTTTCCAGTTCCGACGCCGTCGTCTACGACATCGGCTTGATGGGTGGACGCGTCCTCGACCCGGAGCGGGCCAGCGATTCGGTGGCGAACGTCTACATCCGCGAAGGCCGGATCGCTCGGATCACCACGGCTGAACTTCGAGCCGCGGATGTGGTCGATGTGGAAGGCCTGGTCGTGGCGCCAGGCTTCATCGATCTCCACGTCCACGGGCAGGATCCCGTGAGTTGGGATTTCATGGCTCGGGATGGTGTTACGACCGCCCTCGAACTCGAAGCCGGCGTGCTGGGGCAGGCGGCCTTTCACGAACGCGCCGCCGGGACTGCGCGCATTCATCACGGTGCATCGGCCGGGCACATCCCCGCCCGCGTGTTCGCGATGCACGGAATCCAATCGCGCTCGTCAGGCGCCGCTGGCTCCGCCGAGACCGGCTGGATGACCGACGCCACCGACGAATCCGAGCGCGCCGCCTTGCTCGAAGCGCTCACTGGCGATCTCGATGCCGGCGCGATCGGGATCGGTATGGGGATCGCCTACACGCCGGGGGCTCGTCCCGACGAAGTTCGCGCGGTCTTCCAGCTCGCGGCGGATCGTGAAGTGGCGCTCTTCGTCCACATCGGGGGCCAGGCGAACCCGCGCGATGCGACGCCGCTCGAGGCCGTGCTGGAACATGCCGAGGCCACTGGCGCGGCGCTGCACGTCGTGCATCTCAACAGTTCCAGCCTCGCGATCATCGACGAGAACCTGGCGCGCATCGATGCGGCGCGGGCGCGCGGCGTGGACGTGACGACCGAGGTCTATCCTTACACGGCCGCTTCAACCTTTCTCGAATCGGCCTTGTTCAGTGAGGGATGGCGTGAGCGGCGCGGCGCCGACTACGGCGATCTCCAGTGGGTCGCCACCGGCGAGCGACTGACGGCGGAGAGCTTCGCGCGCTACAGGGCCGAGGGAGGCACGGTGATCATCCACATGATGAAGCCCGAGTGGATCCGAAGCGGTGTAGCGCACGCGGGCGTGATGATCGGCTCGGACGGCATGCCGATGGTTCCTGGCGCCCATCCCCGAGGCGCCGGCAGCCATGCACGGGTTCTCGGGAAGTACGTTCGCGAGCAAGCCGCACTCGGCCTCGCCGATGCGATCGCCAAGATGACCCTGCTGCCCGCCCAACGTCTGGAATCGTTCGTTCCGGCCATGCGCCGGAAGGGCCGCTTGCGCGAAGGAGCGGATGCGGACGTCACCGTATTCGATCCCGCGGAGGTGATCGACCGCGCCACCTTCGAGGATTCGATGCAAGCCTCCACGGGCATACCGCACGTTCTGGTCGCCGGTCGTTTCGTGGTGCGAGACGGCGAACTGGTCGAGGGTGCGGCCCCGGGCCAGGGCATTCGCGCGGCCCGCTAGACTGCCCCCGCCATGCCGCTCCGCGCCATCGTCTTCGACCTGTTCGACACCCTCGTCGATCTCTCGATGAGTGGTCTACCGATGGTCACCGTGGGCGAACGGCGCTTCCCGTCGACCGTGGGCGCGCTCCACGAGCTCGTGAGTGAGCACACCGAGATCTCGCTCGAGGCGCTGGGCGACGCGATCTGGGATGTGGACAAGGCGCTGCGCGCGCCGCGAGCAGCCGAGGGCAAGGAGCTCCCCACCCTCGAGCGGATGCAGGCGCTCGCCGAGCACATCGGAATCCGCGACGAAAAGCTGGCGACTCGACTCACGGGAACGCACATGAGGTTGCTGCGCGGTCAGGTCACCGCCCTCGACCATCATCCGGAGGTGATCGCGGCACTCAAGGAGCGCGACCTACGGGTGGGCGTGTGCTCGAATTTCTCGCACTCCCAGACGGCGCTTCGGGTCCTCGAGGACGCGGACCTCCGCTGGCAATTCGATGCCATCATCATTTCCGACGCGGTCACCTGGAGAAAGCCGCGGCCCGAGATCTTTCAGGCGACCCTGGCGAGCCTCGGTGTTTCGGCGGAGGAGACACTCCATGTTGGCGACAGCCTGAAAGCCGACGTCGCTGGAGCCCAGCCGCTGGGCATCCGGACCGCCTGGATCACCCGTCAGATCGAAGACCCGGACGGCGCGCTCGCCGAATACGAAGGCCCGGCGCCCGACCATGTCATCGCGGATCTGTCCGAGTTGACGGAACTGTTCGATTCGGTCGGTTAGGCTGGCTAGTCCCTTCGCCTAACGTCCCTTCCAGCTCGGCGTGCGCTTCTCGGCGAAGGCCTTCGGCCCTTCGATGAAGTCCTCGCTCTTGAGCATGTCGTGCAGCGCACTGAACTTGGCGCCCTGGGCTTCGCGGACGCCGGCGTAGTCTTGCCCCTGCATCGCGGCCTGCTTGCTGGCGCGAACCGAAAGCGGCGCGCACTCGAGAATCTGGGCGGCCCAGGCCTTGGCGGCTTCGAGGGCCTGGCCCTTCGGCACCACTTCGTTCACGAAGCCCAGTTCCTTGCCTTCGGCGGCAGGAACCCGGCGGCCGGTGAGCAGCATGCCCATCGCGTTCTTCAGGCCGATCTGGCGGGGTAGTCGGTGGATTCCGCCGGCCAGGGCGGCCAGGCCCACGCGGGGTTCGGGCAGTGCGAACAGCGCGTTCTCGGCGGCGACGATGATGTCGCAGGCGAGGGCGATCTCGAAGCCTCCCCCCATGGCGACGCCGTTCACAGCGGCGATGACCGGCTTGGCAAGATCGAAGCGCGCGGTCAGGCCGGCGAAACCACTCTCGGGCTGGCCGCTCATGTCGCCGCCGGTCGCCTGGTGCTTCAGATCGTTGCCGGCGCTGAAGGCGCGGTCGCCGGCGCCGGTGATGATCGCCACCCATTGGTCCGGGTCGTTCTCGAAGGCATCGAAGGCCTCGGCCAGTGCACGATTCGCCGCGGGATGGAGCGAGTTCATCACTTCGGGGCGATTGATGGTGATGACGGTCAGATGGCCGTCGCGCTCGACGCTGCAGAAGTCGGACATGGGGTCTCCTCGGTTGGATCTTGGACGGTACACGAGCTGATATGCTCGACCCATGCCCAGCGTGACGATTCGCGAAGCCCGGCCCGATGAGCTGGTGGCGATCGCCGAGATCGAACGTGCGGCCGGCAAGCTCTTCGACGATTGGCGCGACCGGGTCGCCCTTGATGACGGCGAACCGACGCCGCTTCCCTTGCACGAAGAGGCTCGAGCGCGCGGAGACCTGTTCGTGGCCGTGGGCGAGGGCGATGCCCCGGTCGGGCTCGCCTTTCTCGGAACGCTGGATGGGGAAGGGCACCTCTGGGAGCTCGACGTCCATCCCGACCACGGACGGAAGGGGATTGGCCGCGCCTTGCTCGCGTTCGTCATCGAGACGATGCGGGCCCGCGGGCATCCGGGGGTGACCCTCACGACGTTCCGCGAGATTCCCTGGAACCGGCCCTTCTACGAGAGTGCCGGATTCGTGGTGGTCGAGCCGGATGGGCCCGGGATGCGTGGGACGATTGCCAAGGAGGAATCCCTGGGCCTCGATTTCTCGCAGCGCTGCGCGATGCGACGGGTGCTCTAGTTGCCCTCGCGGTTCTCCCGTCCGGACGATCTGGCCGCGGAGCGCGCGCATTGGCGAGGCGTTGCGCGGCAGCGTCCCGATTCGATCCCACCTCCGGGGCCGGGTGAAGAGTCCGTGTGGGACTACCCGCGGCCGCCGCGCCTCGAACGGCCCGCGCGCACCGTAGAGGTGCGATCTGGCACTCTGGTCGTCGCTCGCTCGTCGCACCCGTACCGCGTATCTGAAACGGCGAGTCCACCGGTCTACTACCTGCCGCTCGAAGACATCGCGGCAGGGTCGCTGGTTGAGGCAGCGCAGGAGTCGTTCTGTGAATGGAAGGGGCTGGCGCAGTATTGGGACGTGGTCACGGCGGTTGGAAGAATCGCCCATGCTGGCTGGTCCTATCCCGACCCCGACGAGGGATTCGAGGCCCTGAAGGACGCCGTCGCCTTCTATCCAGGGAAGCTCGATTGTTATGTCGATGGGGAAGTCGTTCGTGCGCAGCCAGGAGATTTCTATGGCGGATGGATAACCGACGAGATCCGGGGCCCCTTCAAGGGCGAACATGGCACCGAGGACTGGTAGGGAGGACGCATCTTGAGCGGCAAGCGGATCGAGTTCTGGTACGAGTTCGCCAGCACCTATTCCTATCTGACGGCAGCCCGTATCGAACAGACGGCAGGTGCCGCCGGGATCGAAGTCGAGTGGCGCCCGTTCCTGCTCGCGCCCATCTTCCAGGCCCAGGGTTGGAACGATTCCCCCTTCAACGTCTACCCGGTAAAGGGTCGCTACATGTGGCGAGACATGGAGCGGCTCGCCGAGCGCTACGAACTGCCGTTCAAACGCCCCACCCGATTCCCGCGCAACGGATTGACTGCCGCGCGCACGGCGTTGATCGCCGCCGACGAGGGCTGGTGCCCGGACTGGACCCGGGCCGTCTACGCGGCCAACTTCGCCGAAGACCTCGACATCGGCGATCCGGCCCTGCTCGCTGGTCTGCTGGAGACGCTGGACCAGGATCCGGGGCGGGTCCTGGCGGCAGCCGACCAGGTGTCCAACAAACAACGGCTTCGCACGCAGACCGAACGCGCCATCGAACTCGGCATCTTCGGAGCGCCCAGCTTCCTCGTTGGCGACGAACTCTACTGGGGCAACGATCGCCTCGGAGACGCCATCGCCAACGCCGCCCTCGGCTGAGCGGGGACGGACTCCTCAAGTTTCAAGTCTGCAAGTTTCCCCGCAGGGAAACTTGCAGACTTGAAACTTGAGGAGTCCGTCCCCGCTCTTGCCGGTGTCAGGCTTGGTCGGCTTCGCTGTCGGGGTCGAATCCGTTCTGGGCGATGACATGTGCGAACCAGTGGCCGCTTTGTTTGAGGGTGCGGTCGCGGCTCGTGAAGTCGGTGAAGGCGAGACCGAAGCGTTGGCCCGTTCCCTCGGCCCACTCGAAGTTGTCGAGCAGCGTCCAGGCGTGATAGCCACGCACGTCGACGCCGGCTTCGATGGCGCGGTGGAGGGCGCTCAGGTAGCCGCGGAAGAACGCGATTCGGCGCAAGTCGGCGATCTTGCCGTCGGCGCCGGGTGCGTCTGCGTAGGAACAACCGTTTTCGGTGATCTCGAAGGCTGGAGCATCGTAATCGGCCGAGAGCCGAAGCAGCAGATCGTGGAGCGAGTCGGGCCAGACTTCCCAACCGAAGTCGGTCTTCGGTCCGGTGCTGCCGCCCATCCCGAGCACGCGCGCGCCCCATCCCCACGGATCGTTCGACGCTGCGCGTACCAATCCGCGCGAATAGAGATTCACGCCGATCAGGTCCAGCGGCACCTGGATGCGTTCGAGATCGCCCTCGCGGATGTCGAGGGCTTCGGGCACGCCGGCCTCGAAGGCATTCTCCGGGTAGGCGCCGCGAAGCGTCGGCCGCAAGAACCACTCGTTGGTCCAGGCGTGCATGCGCTCGGCCGCGTCCGCGTCGACGGAGGAATCGCTGGCCGGTTCCATCGCCTGGAAGCTGAAGGCACTGCCAATGCGGAATTCCCCGGACTCTTCCCGCATGGCACGAAACGCCTCGCCCTGGGCCAGGTTCACGACGTGCGTCGCGCGCAACATTGCCTGGCGGTTGGCGATGCCGGGCGCGTGGATCCCGATGCCGTAGCCGAAGAACGTGAAGATTCCCGGCTCGTTGAAGATCATCCAGTCGCGGACACGGTCGCCTAACGAACGCACGATCTGTTGGGCGTACTCGGCAAAGCGATGGGCGGTGTCGCGCGCCGGCCAACCTCCGCGATCTTCGAGGGCCTGCGGCAGGTCCCAATGATAGAGGGTCGGAAGCGGCCGGATCCCGGCCGCCAGCAGCGCGTCGACCAGCCGCTCGTAGTAGGCGATGCCTTCCCGGTTCGGCCGGCCCTTCCCGTCGGGCTGGATGCGCGGCCAGGAGATCGAGAAACGGTAGCTGTTGCAGCCCATCTCCCGGAGCAGGGCGACATCATCCGGAAAGCGGTGGTAGGAATCGCAGGCGATGTCGCCGGTCTCACCGGTTCGGATCTTGCCCTGCGTGTGGCTGAATCGGTCCCAGATCGACTCGCCGCGGCCGCCCTCGTGGACACCGCCTTCGATCTGGTAGGCGGCGGTCGCGCACCCCCAACGGAACGCCTTCGGAAACGCGATGCGTGACATGGCGCCGGACTCTAGCGCCGGCACGAGGGAACCCCGCGTACCGGTTGACATGGGCCCGCCACATGACGCACGGTGTCCCGGTTCCACACTGAATCCCGTTCTTCTGAGAGTCTCCCATATGAAGCCGCGCCTGCTCGTTCTCGCTCTCCTGCTCTCTCCATTCCTGTTGACCGGCTCGAATTGTGGAACCGTGGTCAATGGCGCGTCCGGAGCCCCGGCGATCGCCGACCCCTCGACCTATGCGGTGAAGGTCTTCCCGCCGGCCCCGGATCTCGAGGACCAGCTGCGCATCGCAGCCCAGTTCGCCGAGCCGGGAACGATCTTCGAACTTCCCGCTGGTACCTACAGCTTCAATGCCGACATCACCTTCGATGTTTCCCATCTGATCATTCGTGGCCAGGGGATCGACCAGACGATCCTCGACTTCTCGGGCCAGACGAACGGCAGCCAGGGTTTCCTGGCCCGCGGCGATCACTTCACCGTCCAGGATTTCACGATCCTCGCCCCGGCGGGTAACGGCATCAAGACCGAATTCATCGATGGCGCGACCTATCAACGGGTTCGGGTCGAGTGGACCGGTGGGCCGTCGGTCTCGAACGGCGCCTATGGCTTCTATCCCAATCAATCGAGCAACGTCTTGATCGAAGACTGCATCGTGATCGGGGCACGCGACGCCGGCGTCTACGTGGGCCAATCGAGCAACATCATCGTGCGGCGCAACCATGCCGAGGGAAACGTCATCGGTATCGAGGTCGAGAATTCCATCGACGCCGACGTCTACGACAATGTTGCCACCGCCAACTCGCTCGGAATCGGCATCTTCAACCTGCCGAACCTCCAGATCAAGAACGGGCGCCGCTCACGCGTCTTCAACAACATCGTCACTGACAACAATACGCCCAACTTCGCTTCGGGGGGCCTGGTGGCCTCGGTTCCCGGCGGCTCGGGTGTGCTGGTTCTCGCCAACGACGAGACCGAGGTCCATGACAACACCATCACGGGCAATCAGACGACGAACCTGTTCATTTCCAGCTACTTCATCACCGTCGAACCGCTGCGGGATCCCAACTATGACCCTTACGCCGAGGGCATCGACGTCTTCGACAACGTCATCGCCAACGGCGGTTTCGCCCCGCTGGATCTTCTTGGGAACCTGGTCTCCAATTTCATCGGCGTACCGATCCCGGACATCGGAATCGGCGGCTTCGTGGATTCCAGCAAGATCCCCGGCTTCGACCCCGCGATCATGCCGCATACGATCCAGGTCACCGCGCCTAACAAAATCTGCATCCACGACAACGGAGCAGCAAGTTTCGGCAGTGTGAACGGCTTCCTGCCCCAGATCCCTGCGCCGGATCTCTCCCAGCACGATTGTACGCAGCCGGCTCTTCCCGCCGTGGTCCTGGCGCCGGTACCCGCACCGCCGACGACGACCGGCTTCACACCGGCCGAGATCGCGGCCGCCTGCAGTTTTCCGGGAAACGGAGTCAACTGGATGGCGACGATGGTCAACTGTCCGGATCTCGCGAGCTATCGCCTGTTCACGGACGATCCCCGAGAACCCTCGACGACGGGCGGGCTGCACTACGACCTCACGACGCCCCTCTTCTCCGACTACGCGAGCAAGCACCGGGTGGTGTATCTGCCACCGGGGGGCCAGATCGAGTACCGCGACCTGGGCCCGCTCGAGTTCCCGGTAGGCACGATCATCGCCAAGACCTTCTCGTTCCGGAAAGTGATGGTCGAGACGCGACTGCTGATCCATCGCCCGGATGGCTGGCACGGGCTGCCCTATGTGTGGAACGACGAGCAGACCGCGGCCGTCTACACACCCCAGGGTGCCACCGTTACCGTCGAGGGGCTCGGCGATCGGGATCGTCCGTTCGTGACGGATTATTCGGTCCCGGCACGCACCGACTGTGGCAGCTGCCACTTCGGTACACCGGGCGACGTTCCGATCGGCCCGCAGGCGGGTTTGTTGAACCGCCCGCATCCGGTAACCGGCGACAACCAGCTGGCTAGTTGGGGTGAGGCCGGGTTGATGGCGGGCTTCCCGGGTGTCGACCATGCGCCCCGCATCCCGGTCTGGACGGATACCGAGGTGAGCCTCGACGGGCGCGCTCGCGCCTACCTCGAGGCCAACTGTGCGCACTGCCACAACCCGGCAGGACGTGCCAGCTTCACGGGGCTGTGGCTGGACTACGGCCGTCCGCTCGGAACCCCGACGGGCCTGTGCAAGCAGCCGGTTGCAGCTGGTGCTGCAGCCCTGGGTCTCGACTACGATATCGAGCCGGGCTCCCCGGAAACGTCGATCCTCTGGGCGCGGGCCAACGATGTGCGGCCCGCAATCAAGATGCCTGAACTCGAGAAGAGCCTGGTGCACGAAGCGGGCGTCGAACTCCTGGGAGCGTGGATCTCGTCGCTTCCCGGGTCCTGCAACCCCTAGCCGGAGGAGACCCGATGGAAGCGACAGTCGCAGCAGAGGAGCGAGAGCGTCGAAAGCGACAGGTGGCGCTCGGCTACCGGATCTTCGCGTCCCAACGCTGGGGCGACATCGGGGATGGCCACATTTCAGCGCGGGATCCCGAGCGGACCGACTGCTTCTGGTTGCTCCGCTATCTGGTGCCGTACAACGAAGCCACGGTGGACGATCTGGTCCTGGTCGGGCCCGATGGTCAGCTGGCGGAAGGCGAGGGCTTTTCGAACCCGGCCGCCTACTACATCCATCATCCGATCCTGATGGCACGGCCCGACGCCGTGAGCGCGGTACACGTCCACACCCAGTGGGGCACGCCGTTCTCGGCCGAAGTCCGCATGCTCGAGCCGATTACCCAGGAGGCGTGTGCGTTCTACGAGGACCACGCGCTGTTCGATGACGAAGAGGTGCAGGTCCAGGACGCCGATGGCGGCAAGCGCATCGCCGAGGCGCTTGGCAGCAAACGCGCGGTGATCCTGCGCAACCATGGGCTGTTGACCGTCGGCGAGAGCGTCGCGGACGCGGTTGCATCCTTCGTGATGATGGAGCGGGTTTGCGAGGCGCACATGAAGGCGCGCGAGGCAAAGCCGATCTCGCCGGCAGCGGCGCGCTACGCGCGATCCGATCTGCGCCAACCCGGCGCCGGGCCCGTGCAGTTCGAGTGGTTGGTACGGCGCTATGTGCCGGACCTGAGCGTGATCGGCTAGCCCGGGCCAGGCGCTGGGCCGGCAGCTGGCGCGCGAGCTAGGCTGAGGCGTGCGGCCACCTCGGGCCGCCCGAATGTGAGGTGAGCCCATGTCCGCAGAGACCGCATCCACCGCAACCGAAGAACCGCAAGAGGCTAGTGCCGCCGCCCTGAAGGAACCGAACCTGGCATTCGTCGGGGTCCGCGATCTCGGCATCGCGCTGGCAGCGCTTTCGATCTGGGCGGCCGCGGACACCTGGTACGCGGTGACCGGGCTCGGACTCGCGGCCTGGGTTTCCGTGCTCAACGGCATCCTGGTCGGTGCTGCCATCACGGGCTTGCTCCACGAGTGGGGACACCTCACCGGTGCGCGGCTATCGGGGGCCACGGCACCACTGGCTCCGGCGAAGGGCTTCCTGCCGCTTTTCAACTTCGATTTCGCCAAGAGCGAGACGTCCCAGTTCCAGGCCATGAGTATCGGTGGCAACCTGCCCACCTGGGGCTTTGCGTTGCTGTTGGCGACGACGCTGCCGCTCGACGCCCCGGGGCGCATCGCTCTCGTCAGTTCAGTGGTCGGCTCTTCGATCTTCGCGCTTATCGTCGAGTTGCCGGTGATGTCCCGGGTCGCCGGCGGCATGGCCCCGACAGAATCGCTCGGCAAGATCAGCGCAGCGACGATCCAGTCCGGTGCCATCGGGGGCGCCGTGGGCGCACTACTGCTCGCCTCGGTGCTGTGATCGAAATCGAACAGGTCGACCACCTGGGCATCCGCATCACGGACGAGGCCCGGTCGGTCGCGTTCTATCAAGTGCTCGGCTTCAAGGTGATGGCCAGGGTCGAGTTCGATGCGGTGACCATCCTCGAGAACGACGCCGGATTGGAGCTCAACCTGATCCGCAACGGGGTCGACACCACGGCTGGCAAGAACGTGCTGATGGACGTTCCCGAGAAGCACACCGGGCACACCCACGTCGCGCTACGCGTGGGCTCGGTGCTCGATACGCTGGCGGCTCTCGAAGCCGCCGGGATCGAGCCGTCCGAGGGTCCGGTGACGTTCGGCGACGGCCACGTCTCGATCTTCGTGCGCGATCCCGATCGGACCGTGCTCGAGCTGCGGGGCCGGCTCCAGGACGAGGACGAGATCCCTGGCCTGGTTTCCTACACGCCCTGACGATCCCCGAGGTGCCAGTGAAGGCCGCCCTCGAGACTCCCAAGATCGAGCCGCCGCGAGCGCGCCAGCGGCGCGCCTGGGGTTGGGGTGCCCTCGCCGTGGCTCTTCTCGCAACGGGTTGCGCGACGCCCCTTGCACAGCAACGCTGGCTGAGAGCGCGCACCGCCCACTTCGAGATCGTGAGCAGCGCGAGTCCCGCGACCACGCGTCAGGTTGCGGCGGATCTCGAACGATTCCGATCACTCGCGCAGATGATACTCCCGATCAAGAAATTCGAGCCGTCGATGCCGAGTCTGGTCTACCTGTTCGGCGATACCGCGACGTTCGGCGACTTTCGCCCGCGCCGGAACGTTCAGGGCTACATGGTGCCGAGCGACGAGCGCAACTACCTCGCCATCAATGCGGGCGAACTCGACCAGGCGATCCAGACCACCTTTCACGAGTACATCCATCTGATCCTCCACAACCAGAGCGGCTCCCGGTATCCCGCCTGGTTCGACGAGGGGCTCGCGGAAGTGCTGAGCACGGCCCAGTTCTCGAGCGGGACCGCCACGATCGGACGCATCCCAGAAGCCCGCGCAGCCGTTCTGGTGTTCGGGACCTCGCTCGGATTGCGCCGCATCATGACTGCCCGGAACGTCATGCACTGGTCGGACCAGGCGCTCTCGATGTTCTACGCCGAAGCGTGGGCGCTCACGCACTTCCTCCACACCAGCCATCTCGCGGGTGGCGAGCGTCACATCGATCAGCTCGTGGACTATCTCCGGCGCGGGCTCTCGGGCACGCAGTGGGACGTTGCCTTCGAGCAGGCATTCGGAGAGAGCTACGAGGTGTTGGAGGCCGAGTTCCTTCGACACGTCGCGGTGGGCAGATTCTCGACCGTCTCGTTGGCCTTTCCTCCGGATCCTGCGCACACCCGAATCGAGATCCTTGCGCTCGCACCACATCGAAAACTGGGCCTCCTCGCTGATCTCGCAGCGACCTTCGGGGAGGAGCGTGAAGCGCAGGCCGAAGAGTTGTATCGCGAGGCGGCAGCAAGTGAACCCGGATCCGCACAGGCGGCTGCCTCGCTTGCGCGGGTGCTGGCCCGGGCCGGGGCGCCGGATGCGGTCGAAGCGGTTTCTCGGCTTGCGGCCTTCGCGGACACTGACCCTCTCACCCTTCAGCGCAGCGGCGATGCTTGGCGATACCTCGCCCTAACGACCCCAGAACCCGCAACCTCTCAGCGGCGCATGGCAGCGGCCCGCGACCTCTATCGCAGCAGCCTGGAGCAGGAGCCCGAACGAGTCGCCGCACTGACCGGTCTCGCATCCACGCTCGGCTTCGGACCGGACGACAACGCGCGAGCGATCGAGCTACTGGAGCGGGCCCGGCGAGGCCAGCCGGATGCGACCGCGATCTCGGCAGCTCTCGCGCGCCGCTACCTCGCCGCCGACTCGAAGGAACGCGCGCGCCCGTTGATCAACGCCCTGGCGAACACTCCGCACACGCTCGAGCCGAGTTTTCCCGACTCCGCCGATCTCGCAGAACTGGCCAAACTCACCGGAATCAACGAGATCCCGATCGCGCGTCGGCACCTCGTAGCTCGGATGGACGTGCTGACACCGGCAGCCGGCGAGACGATCACCACCACGGCCGGCCTGTCCGAGGTCGTTGGCCGCGCCGGCTCGAGCGAGGCGCTGTTTCATGACCTCATCCTCGCGATCGACGAGTCCAACAGCACACTGGCGCCTTCCGGCCGTGACGTCGACGGCGACGGGCGGTTGGGCACGAAGCGTCCGCACCGGGAGATTCGACAGATCATCGCCACGTCCGACAAGGACGATTCGATCCTGATGGCCGAACTCGCAGCTGCGCGCGAGCTTCTCGAGCGGATCGATCCAGAGACGACGAGGGTCGCTCTCATTTTCTTTGCCGGCAGGGCTCGCGTGGCCGCTTCATTCGGGACGCCTGAGGCGGCGATGGCGATCCTCGATGAGTACGAGCCCGTGCTCGATCTTACGGGCACCAGCCATGGAAACGCCATGGCGGCGGCGCTCGCCGAGATCCGCGAGAACCGCGACCCCGGCCAGCGTCGCCAACGGACGATCGTGCTGCTCTCGGACGGGATCTCGACGATGCCCTCGGTTCCGGCGGCGCGCAGGCACGCCGCGAAAGTAGCCAAGATCGTGGGAGGGTTCGGTATTCGCGTCGATGCCTACGCACTCGGTCCCGAGGCGCTCGAGGGGATCGAGAGCTACCGGGAGATCGCGAACCTTACCGGCGGCCGCTTCATTCCGGTTCGGACCCCGGGCGACATCGAGCACGAGCTCTCCGAACTCCGATTGAGTGGCCTCGACGCGGTCTCCATCCGCAACCTGCGCAACCGAAAGCCCGGTCGCGCCGTGAGTGTGGGGCCGGACGGGAGCTTCAGCGGTTTCGTGGAACTCGAACCCGGAGAGAATCTCATCGAGATCATCGCTGAAGTCGCGGAGAGTGAACCCTTGCGCGCGGAGCGTCGGATCTTCTACGAGCGCCCGCTCGCTCCGACACAGGCCCACCACGCGGAAGCCCTCGCGCTACTCGAGCGGATGAAGGCGCGGACGAAAGCCATCGAATTGGCGAGCCAGATTCGCGAAGCCAGGCGAGCCCGCGCGGAGGCGAGTGGCGCGACCCGCGCCATCGAGATCGAAGTCGATGGCAGCGAGGGCGGCAACTAGCTGGCCGCTGGGACCTCGATCGGTGCGACCGCTTCGCCGCGCTTTCGGGCCTGGTGGCGTTCGCGCATGCGTTCGGCCGCCGTGATCAGCGTTTCGGTACTCGGCCCGTTCTCGCGTACGTCCTGGAAGATGTGCTCGAGTTCTTCGAGTTCCTCCTCGGAGAAGCCGGCTTCGCGGCGGTCCTGATGAGCGATCTTGCGCCGGCCCCCGAACGCGAAGTTCCGCTCCGTTTCCCGCTGGAACGTCTTGGTGCGCTCCCGCCGTTCCGGATCGTCCTTGGTGCACTCCTTCGACCAGTCACTGCCGAAGCGCACGTGGGTGAGTTCGTCGGCGAGTACATAATCGACGGCCTGTTCGAGGATCGTGTCGCCGGTGCGTCTGCCGGTTTCGACGAGATCGCGGAACACGTCGCAGGCGAGGCCTTCGATGCAGCGGTTCACGCCGGTTACGCGCAGCACCGGGTCGTCGGCGCAGCCCGTCTCGAACAGGAAGGTGTTCTCGGGATAGTCGCCGACTTCGCCATCGTAGTGGTGGAGCAGCTTCTCGTAGATCTGCACGTGGCGCGCCTCGTCCCAGCATTGGCGCGCCATGTTCATCTTGAAGCCCCACTCGAGATCCGGGAAATCCCAGGTCGTGCGGCCGGCCGCTTCGAGTGCCTGCATCTCGCCGACGAGGATGCCGTGCATGCGGGAAGCCATCTGCACCTTGGTGCTCTCCGGATCGACACCGAGGCGACCCAGCTGCGAGAGGATCTGGAAGCCGGGTCCGGCCTGGTCGTAGATCGCTTCGAGCTTGGTTCCCCGGATCCTGCGCTCGATCTCGGGTGCCATCTTCTCGAATATCGCGACCACCGTGTCGACGTCGTCCGGAAGCCCCTCGGCGCCCACCGTCGTATTCTGGGCCCGGATGAATCGTTTGTCCCGAGCGAGTTCTTCGTGTGAGATGAAGCGTCTCATGTCAGACCTCCGCTGAGCACACAGGGTATCGGCGAGCCGACCTGGTAGCTAGTTCCTGTTGCGCGACCTTGCGCGCAAATGAAAACGGCCTCGAATCCTAGGATTCGGGACCGTTTTCGTGGGCCTTGGGGCGAAGCGGCCTCTTGCGGATAGTGCTTAGCCGGCGACACTCGCTGGTGTAGTCCA
>JAJDAP010000031.1 GCA_029261795.1 Deltaproteobacteria bacterium | reverse complement strand
CAATATCGCCGCTAAAATGTTCGAGAACCTTTCCGCCTAGCGGGCCGTGTTCCTCAATAAACTCTGCCAACGCAAAAACAGTTTCAAAACTGCTATATTCTTCTACGGGCGCACCCTCGAAACCCTCATAATCATGAATTGTATGTTCTTCTGCATCTTCGATTGGTGACGCCGCAAGCATGGCTTTCGTCTCGTCCCAAATATGGTCTACGCCTTGGGTCGCATCTACCCAGCGCCCATGCAGGTGCCCTGAATTATAAGCGGCCAGACAAGCAACATAGATTCTGATGTCATTCCTTGGTTGGGGTGCGGAAGTTGTTCCAAGAGGTGCTTGGTTTGCGGTTTGGGTGCTCATGTCTCGTCTCCTCGCCCTTTCCCATGTTTCCCCCGCAAGGGCGGGGGTGGGGGGCGAAGAGGCCTCTTCGGCGTCGGGCACAAGGGCCAAGGCGTAAGCCGGTGGGCAAGGGTTTTGGTAGGATCACTTTGTCGAACTATACGAACTTAATGCCAAAGCCCTTGCCCATGGACCGCCCGGCGTCAGAGTGGCCGTCCCCCCAACACCCGCCCTGAGGAGGAAACTATTTAACAAGCCACTGCGTAGCGGTGCCCTTCGGCGCAGTAGCGCTGCGCAAGCGTCAGCGATCAAAGCCCGCAGGGTTGAGATGCTATTATCTTCAAGCGGCTCCATTCACGCGAGCGTGGTCGCGGCTTGCCGCGAGACGCTCCTCTTTTCGCTCTTCGGCTCAACACTATACTTATAGTTTTGATGTTTTAGTTTCATGGGACAAGGATATTTCGAGTTCATAGAGCGCAGCGTGTGGAGGGAGTAACACAACGCCGGCTGTTATCAGGCGATAAAGCGTAACGCCCATAGGCATATTTCCAGCAAAGGTGCCGCTTGTGGCAAAGACATCAAACCCAACCTCAAGGGCCATAAATGCCAATGATGCAAACGCTGGATGATCTGGAGCGCCCACAAGAAGGAATTGACGGGACGTAGGTTCAGAAAAACAGGCGCGAAGTTGCGGATCGGAGAGTGGGTTCACTTCAGCTTGCAAAGTTAATACTGGGCGGTTCGCTTTATCCGCCAGATTTCGCAGAAGCGCGATTAATCCTGGTACATTGCTTTCTTCTGATACGGCATCACAATTCAAGAAAACAAACACCGTCTCCTGTACTTTGAGCATCAAACGAGGATGAGGAATATCTGCCAGGCTCAAGGGTTTAGAAGGCATTTCCGGCCAAGTGTTGGTGCTATGATCAAGTCGAACGATCGAATAATTTCCCCAATGATATTGTTTAATCCGGAAAAGAGCACTTGAAGGCCAGTCAAATGCGCCTTGTAATTTGGCTCTGACATCACGGACGCAGCTGTCATTATAAAGACGTCCTTTCTTCTTCCCGGTCTGTAGCCAACGAGGGCGCGGGAACGATGTGTTCGAGTTCAGCCCGCATGCTGGGTGCCAATTCAATGTCTATACTACTCAGCGCATTTTTTAGCTGATCTACCGTCCTTGCCCCTATAAGCGGCGCTGTGACGGCGGGATGTAAACTGGTCCATGCAATCGCTAGAGCAACCGGGTCGAGCTTGTAGCGTGCAGCAAACTTTAAAAACTCAGCTGTAGTTTCTTCAATGTTTGCGCCGCGATACCTGTTTCGATACATTTCACTTTCATTAAAACGTCCCTGTTTCGGTTGGGCTTGCTGATACTTTCCAGTGAGTAACCCACCAGCGAGAGGGCTGTAGGTCAGCACACCAAGACCTTCATGCATTGCCATTGGAAATAATTCGGTTTCTGCCTGACGTTTCAGCAGATTGTACATAGGTTGAACGCAATGGATTGGGGACGCCTTCAACCGTTCAGAAATTTGTAGTGCTTTGACAACTTGCCATGCCGCAAAATTGCTGACGCCAGCGTAAATAATTTTACCCGCTCTAATAAAGCTTTCGAGCGCCATTATTGTTTCTTCAAGCGGCGTTTTTGTATCGAAGCTATGTAAGAAAAAAATATCCAGATAATCAGTTTGAAGACGTTTCAGGCTTGCATCAAGGGATTGCGTAAGATGGCGCTGACCAAGACCGCTGTCTTTCGGGTCATCACTCATCGGGTAATAAGCTTTTGAAGTTAGCACCACCTCTGAACGGTGTGGTTTAACGAGATGACCTAAAATTCGTTCAGACTCTCCTTGCGCGTAGACGTTGGCGCAATCGAATAAATTTATACCTTTATCTCGAGCCAGGGTATAAATATCGCGGCTTTCGCTTTCATCTGCGCCATCCCCAAACGTCATGGTGCCGAGACCGAGGGAAGCAATTTGTAAATCGGTTTTTCCAAGACTCTTAAATTTCATTTTTCTCTCTTGCAACTACCGACGAGGATGGCATCACGCCTTTTGGAATGTGGATGGATACACCCGCCATCACGAGAGCGATGCCGATAATGTCTTTCGGTGTAGGAATCTGAGCTAAAACGATTGCCGCGATGATTGTTGCAATTGCGGGTAAAAGCGCAAGCATCAGTGCAAAGCTAGATCGGGGAAGCCGCGACATGGCGAGTTGATCGCATATATATGGAATGACAGATGAACAGATGCCCACGCCTGCGCCAGCAAGGATGAGGACAGGAACTCCGAACGCTTTGATAGCTTCAGCCAGACCAATCGGCATGAGTATAATGAAAGCAATCGCCATCGCGGCGCCTAGCTGCTCCACCCCACGACTGGCGCCGCCTTCAGCCGCCTTGTGGCCTAAAATTACATAAAGAGAAAATAATGAGGCATTCAGTGCGGCCCAGAGTAAGCCGATGCCATCAGATGACCATTTGATATCGATCAAAATAGTGACGCCAATAATTACCAGCCCAACAGCCAGAAAATTTCGCCACGCCCGAATGCCGTAAAGTGCGATGAGCATTGAGCCAACGAATTCCATGGCCGCAACCAAACTCATCGGTAAGCGATCAAGCGCTAAGTAAAATGATGTGTTCATAATCGCCAGGCATACGCCCAATGATATCAAAAGCGTTCTAGTGTTGCGGTTAGCCTGTCTAAATGTGCGCCAGGGTTTTGTTATCGGGGCGAAGATCAGTGCGGCGGTGGTGATCCGAAACCATGCCACACCGAGCACACCGACTGCCGGAAACAACAGCACGGCGAAGGCAGGTCCGAGATAGTGAAACACGGCGCTGCCCACAAACCATCCTTGCGGCGGGACCGTTTCTGCTGCTTTGGTGAATGTGAATTGAGTGGCAATTGACATGCCCTAAGATTATTCAGAGTATTAGATGTAATATATAGATAAACAGCGGCATAATTCGAATATACCATTCTTTATAAAGGTAAATCACTTGAAAAAACTTCGATATGAAAATGGCGATATTGATCGAATTGACCGCCGAATCATTGAGATACTATCGGAAAATGCGCGTGCCAGCCTTGCTGAACTCGCAAGGCTGCTAGACCTTTCGGCGCCAACAATTTCAGAGAGGATTAAGCGTCTGGAAGAGACTGGTGTCATTGAAAACTTCACGGTGACCATAAATTATGAAGTGCTTGGAATCCCGGTTGCCGCATGGCTCAGAATACGTCCGATGCCCGGTGAACTTCGCCGCGTCGCCGACATTATTCAATTTTTGCCAGAGATCGTCCAATGTGATCGCATCACAGGGGGCGATTGTTTTATCGCGCTCGCGCATGTGGGAACACAATCGGAATTGGAAGCCCTCATTGATAAACTCATACCATATTCCATGACCAACACATCTATCGTCCAGTCCTCACCAGTTAAGCGGCGATTACTTACTCTTGATACAGAATAATGGCATTGTTTGAAATTACCAAACGGCACGCATATAAAGAAAATGATATTCAGTGGCTCAATGCTATTTTTCTTTGATCCTCATTTGCACTGTGGCAGTGAGGGTAAGTTGATGCTGGCACAGCTCATAATTATTCCCCTTCGATCCGGCGAGCACATTAAGCATAGTATGGAAATTGCGGTCACTAGCCATCATTTCAAAATTGTAGTTACTAATGGCTGCGTAACTTTTTTTCTCAAGGTCGATTTGAAGGTCTACATTCTCATAGAGGGGGCGTTGATATTCACCGACTTCGTCTCGTATGGACCGCCAGATTTCCCGGTTAATTTGAGCGCGCTCATCATAGGCTATGAGTGCGTTTCGAAGTGCACTGTTGTGTAGAATACTCAAGTCACCAGAAGAAATCATCTCAACGAAAGTTGCAGATCGGCCCGCAGGTATCGTTCCTGCAGTTAGGCGTATAAGCGCTGCAGTGAAGGAATCAGAATTTGGCACAATTGTCTGGTCCGACTTGGTGTGTGCGCCAACAATATCTGAAACAAAATTAATGGCCTCAATGCTATCTTTATAGACTGTAAGGCATCGCAGAAGTTGTTGGTCAATCGCCGCAAAATCTGATGACAATCGTTCAAGATAGGCCCGTTCCTTGTTGATATCCGAACGTTGCTGATTCCATTCCTGTACCTGCAACCCCATGTACACGCCAAAAACGACGATGAAGAAGTCGATTCCCACGGCGACCCAGTTTTGGGCTTTTACGTGTTCATTAATACGGCGTAGGAGCATGAAAACCCTCCAATTGTAGTTTTCTAATGCAAACATATATGTCGGTTTGAAGGAATGTTAAAAGAAAAAGGGTGCTGCTAGGGTGAGAAGAAAGATTAAGTGCCACCGCCAATCTGTGGAGTTGTTGACAGGCTCTGCGCGATGCTTTCGCGACGGCAAAGCTTGGCAAGTGAATATTCACCCCGAAGACTCGACAGGACGATCCTGACCTTTTCTTCTGTGGAATATTTACGCCGTGTCGTACGGTGGATATTTTTTACGTGTTGTTTGGCCGTCTCTCGCGGCCTGGATTTATGGCTCATCTTCGCTCCCTTAAAAGGCGGCGATGATCCAAAATTCTCCTAAAACGATAACCCTAAAATGTTCCCCATACGCTGACGGGAAACACTGACTTTATGAAATTGGAGCGGGCGATGCGCTCTTATGACTGCACTGGGGCGCGGAGTGGACATTGGATTCACTTCAAGCGCGGCAGCTTCGGCATGGTTTTTTCAGCTCCCTGCTGTTTGGAGATGGCCTCCCACCATCGTGAGAGTTGTCGGTAGGACTTGAGTTGTTTTGCGCCTTCAGGAGCCATGTTGAAATACGAGATTATTGGACCCAAATGAATGTCGGCTAGGGATAGTTGTCCAGTTTTGATCAGTCCTTGTTCGGCGACCAAACCGTCAAGCGCAGAAAGAACTTTCGGAGCGCTATCCAACCCCGCCATTAACACGGAATAGTCTACTTCCAAGTCGAACGCCTTATTGAAATAGCCGTGACTAGAAACCTGCCTAACCAGCGGCCAATATGCGTAGCTATCAACGATACTTATTATTTGATCCGCGCGGGCGCGGTCTCGAGCATCCGCCGGTTGGAGTGATGGGCCGGGAAAAGCCAAATCAACATATCGATTGATTGCACTCGTTTCGTATAGACGAAAGCCTTTGTGTATTAGCAGCGGGACCTTCCCAAATGGGTGAGCCGGATGGCCCGAGTCAGAAAATGGGTTCACTTCGATAGAGTGATATTCTACACTTTTTTCTAAGAGCGCAAATCTCACAATCCATGTGTATACGCTGTAGCTAAAGCCGTGCAATTCCGTTTCCATGATCATTTAAAGCTACAGCATTTCGAAAATTTTGTAACGCCTGTTTTGGCACCGAATGCCGCCGTAGAAATTTATAAGTCTGATCGGCGACTAAGGGCCAAAATGATCAATCGCCACTCGAAACCTAATGTCCGGTTTTGCTCGCGTAACAGGCATTTCGAATAAAATGCCGCGGCAGGCCAATCTCCGCCAGACGTGCATACTGGCTGTCGTTTGTGAGTGGCGGGTTTGGAGTGAAACACATAGTAGCGACCAAATGCTCATTCATGCGCACGAATTGGTATCGAACGCGTAGAGGCCCAAAGATGGGTAGAGCTTCAATATGACATGGTGCAAGCGGCTACGGTACCATTCGAGACAATTTATACTCAATTATTTAAGCCATTTTCACTGACAGACCGTATCTTTTCCTCTTGTTGGAGGTAGATAAATGCAGACAAAATTCTTGACTGCGCTAATCGTTATGGGCGTTTGGCTATCAAGCGTCATGACTGATGCACATGCAAATATACACAACCTTAAGTCAGCCTGTGATAACGGCGACATGCGCGCATGTGTTAATCTTGGCGTTCAATACCGACATGGAACCGGTGTACCGCAAGATGACCGCAAGGCGTTGGCGCTTTACAGGCGAGCTTGTGGCAATGGATATAAATTTGCCTGCGGTTATGTCGGAGATATGCTTTATCGCGGACTAGGAGCTACTCAAGACAAATATCGCGGCGAACAGCTTCTACGCCAAGGCTGTAAGGACGGCAATCAATGGACGTGTACAGCTATTCGGCGATATGGGCTTGAAGACTAATCAGATCAGCGGTGTCAGTCCTGCTTTCACAAAAGAGTTAATCCACCATTAGAAATTTCGTTCTAGCCTGTGCATCTATGACATCAGAGACGGAAGCAACTAATGGCGAAAACAATATTTGGCAGGGCCAGTAATTTTGCTGGCAGTGAGTTTGAAGCAATTCGAGAAATTTCAAACGGACCCATTACCTTTGGGCCCCCGTCAAGGATTCGTACCCGGTTAACCAGCAATGTTATTTTCCGTGTACTTATGGCAGCCGTCCTTATCGCGGGGGCCGGGTTTGGAGCCAAGGAATTATTTAGTCCTAATTCAACCTGGCTGATAGCCATTGGTGCGACACTGTTCGCATTGAGTGTGGTCCAGATCATAGCTAATGCTAATCGTCACTTTAAGACCGTTCGCAATATCACCCTTGATGCAAAAGGCATTATAATCACCGAACATGGCGGGACTGAGATCCGTCGTATGTGGCATGAAATTTCAGACCTGAAAATAACATGGACCGGTGCGCGAAGATTGTATGACCGCACCGGCGAAAACTATTTTGCTTATGGAGCTGCAATAGAAAATAAAAAGACGCTGGACAGCGTCATTCAAAGTGTGTCGTGGCTGTACAAATCGATCAATCTACGAAAAAATCCTTACGCCGATGCGTGGACCCATATTCAACGGGTCGGGCTTAATTTTCCGCCGCGTGAGGACACTCTGCGCCAACGACAGCTTATGCGAAAACTCTCGATCAGCATCTTTGCCGCTGTAACTATTGCGACAGGATACATACTTTACTACCGACAATTTGGACCTGCCGGTATGCTGCTTGCGATAACCACGTTGGGCTTTGCAGTTCGGATGATCGGCTTATCGTTCTTCAAACGATTAGCCCCCGATACAGTGCGATTGGACAGCGACGGTCTAACAGCGTTCCACAAACGCGGCGGGCGGCGGCACATTGATTGGAAACTTTTTGATGAGCTTGAGGTTGGCGGGGATGGCAACCGTTGGATACTTAGACACCGCTCCGCGAAAATCAAAATTATCATTTTTGACAACGCCGGTGAGGCATTGCTGCGCGCCCATATTTTGAACGCCATCAAATATGCAAGTACGGACGAAGAACATGAGGAGGCAGCATGATTGGACGGTGCTCTCAGCTTATTGCCTTCATCTCATTGCTGTGGGCCGTAAGCTTGCCCATCAACGTTGAGGCCGCCGAATTTCTTGATCGGCGCGGCATTATCAATTGGTTGATCGCGCACGATTTTGATCGCCTTGAGAGAAATCTTGCTGCTCTACAAAGGGAATTTGAATTAACGCATGATGACCAATATCTGGATCATGCATTCGAGACATTTCGACGAACAGATGATGTAACTGCGGCTGCAATAAATGAATGGGTCGCCGCACGCCCGAATTCTGCTTTTGCCCTGACTGCCCGCGGTGTTCATAACATGCGGGTCGGTTGGCATCGTCGCGGAGCCATCCGAAAACTGCGCAAAAGCGACCCCGAACTTCGCAAGGCATTTCAGGAAGCTATCGCCGATTTTAAATCAGCGCGGGATCTTATGCCGCGGTTGCCGATGGCGCATGGATATTTAGTCAGCGCCTATACGGCAACTGGTGAGCATAACGCCAGAGGTTTTGCTTATCGGCGCGCAATGCACAATGTTCCGGACTCGCAAACTGTTCGTTGGCGATATTTCTTTACGCTAACGCCGCAATGGTATGGAGACCGGAAAGATCGCGATCTTATCGTAAAAGGTGAAATTATAGTCGCAAATTTATTAGCACGTTTTCTTGGAGGTGATCGCGCTGGCGCACCGGCAGGGTTTTCCCCTTACATCGATGGCGAGATCGCAGCATATAATGGAAAGCGTGGAACGGCGCTTGCCCATTTTGTAAAAACCACCAATCATCCCGAAGTACGCTGGTGGGCTTGGCGGCGCATGAGTAATGTTCTGGATGCTGTCGACCGTGACGAGGAGGCTTTGGAAGCGCTTAATCACGCGTTTTCCTTGTCACCGGATGCTATCGACCTTCTTGAGGACAGAGCGGACCTCTTACGTGAAGCGAGCCAGTATGACGAAGCGATTACCACTCTCGAGTCGGCGTTGTTTTTCGATCCTGCGCATCCAGTATTGCTCACTGATCTTTCTCGCGCGATCATAGGAAAAGCCAAGAAATTAAAAATATCTCATCCGGACGAAGCGCGTACTCTATATAAAGTAGCGCTTGTAGAGATAAACAAGGCGATGAAGTTTGGCGGAAATCATGAACGTGTTCGGAAAACGCGCGCCAATCTCCTTTTGTACAATCTCGACCGCCATAAAGACGCCGAAGCGGATTTTTTCTTCCTTACTGAGCACAAATCATCCAAGCCAGCCTATCATTACGGTTATGCAAAATCACTCGCCTTGTCTTGGGATTGCCAGTCAATTGACGTCTACACTCGGTTCTTAAGGATGTGCGAGAAGAAAAAATGCCTATCTGGACAGATAACGCGCGCTAAGCATGCATTGCAATCCATCGCCGATCAAGGCTATTGCCAAGTGAACATTGAAGGATCTTAGCTGGGTACTCACACTGCAATACAAAAAGCTCTGCTTCGACACCGTTGCGCGCAATCAATTTTGACCAGTGTTTTTACGATATGCTCAACGAGAGTTGCTTTAATTGATATATGATTGACGACGATGACAACTCACCGGGAATCCCCGGAGAGCTCGTAGTCATTTTTGGCATTGGTCTCGTTTTTGGATTGTTTGCAACTATTCGCGGCGCAATTTTCGTGGGATTTTCTATCAGGGCATTTTGCGGCTTTGCGGCACTTCCTCATTTTAGACGGATGCATAGTCTTAAAACGGCCCCGAATAGGACGCTGGTGTTCTGTCTCCAGCGGGTCAGAGGCAGTCACTCCCTAAGCGAAAAATATGCTTTAGGTTTAAGCCAGTCTCTTTTGTTTGGTGTTTACTACTGGCGAAGCACAGAAACTCTGTAATTATTGAACCGGATTGATTGCGTCGAACACTGCGGTACCGTTCTCATCAAAAACCTGGATTGACGGTTCACCGCTGGCATCAACGCCAATACGAATGCGCTGACGGCCCTCCGGGTCTGAGATGACAAGAGCAGCATCCCTGGTCTCGTTGGATAACCAGATACGTTCGACGCCCTGACTACTTGCAATAGTTCCCGGCTCGAAAGGTCGGCGATCACTTACGAAGAAACCGGATTTCCAGCTTTCGCCATCTTCGCTTTCTCTCATAATGATGCCAATGCCATCTGTGAGTTGATGGGTGTAATCGAAGATGAAAGCGCGTTGGTTATCGTCACGAAGTCGCGCCATAACGATCCCGCCGGTTTCATCTCCATCCGATTCGTAGAATACGAGTCCGGCGAGATCATCAATGCTTCGTTTGGGGTAAGCTTCACCTCGATAGATCACGTCAGGAGGAAATGCCCTGTTTGCAATTGCGATCCGCAGTGTTCCGTCCGGATCGACGATGTTTATCCGCTCTGCTGAGATCGTCTTGAACGTAGCCAAGTCCGCGGCTTCCCTTGGCTGAGACGACTTACCGCCAAGGTATGGCCAAGCTGCGATTGCCAGAGCACCCAGCGAGAATGCTAAGGCTGCGTAGTTTGAAAGATGCGTCTTGCTGTCCATCCGTTTTAGCCTCGTAATTTTTGAATGCACGACAGCTACCGTAAGTCGAGATTGCTAGCCGTCAGTTCATTTTTTGCGGAATTTACCACGGAAGGCCAACATATCATCTTCCATGTGGCAATTCACTCTTGACGTGGTGACGTGTCGGGGCCTGGGCCGACTTGGCCTGCAGCGATGCGCCAGCCATCATCACGCTTCACCATGGCGACGCTCATCCAGCCATCGAATGAAAACCCGGGTTGATCACCTTCGTAACTCATTTCATAAGTGAAGTGTGCTGAAACAAACGCAGCATCTGCCGCTAGGTCCGCGACCTTTACATTATCGAACGTTAAAGTTGCCGAAGAGCCAGGAACGATTAGTCCTTGTAAGGATGCCGCCGCTGCATCGCCGCTTTCATATTGAACCCCGCCACGTTCGATCCAATGAAAATCTGGATCGCGATCATAATAAGATGCGGCTAGATCGATATCGCCTGAACTGATGGCCTCGCCGTAAGCGAGTAATGCCTTGCGAGCTTCATTT
>JAJDAP010000030.1 GCA_029261795.1 Deltaproteobacteria bacterium | reverse complement strand
CATGGACAACGTGGCCGCCACTCTCGAGGAAGCGGGCATGACGCTCGCGAACATCGTGAAGCTGACGCTCTACACCACCGACATCGACGGCTTGATGCGCGACTCGACCGTGGCGACACGTTTGAGCGAAGCCGGGATCCTCGGCGCCCAGACGATGATCGGCGTCGACAGGCTCGCGCTACCGCAATTGATGATCGAGATCGACGCGACGGCGGTGGCGTAGCCGAGGGCGCCTATCAACGGCGAGCGGTGAGTCGTCGCCTTCATCAGCTCATGCTCATGAAGGCCGCACACGATTTCCTTCGGGTAGCAATCCGACCACTCGGCGAATGAGCTGCTCCTCACTGACACTGAGTTTGACATAACGCCCGTACTCGGGCTCTAAACACGGGCGAAAACACAGCTTGTTCTTTCTATGCCCCGACTCATGAACTCCCTATCCGATCTCGAGGCCAACAAGTCCCTGGTCCGTCGCCTTTTCGAGGATGTCATCGACGGTGGCGACTTGAATCTGGCCGACCAACTATTGCGGCCCGACTACATCCAACACAATCCTTCGGCAGGCCAGGGAATCGAAGGGTTCAAGAAATATTTCACGGACCTCGAAAGCACGAAGAAACGTATGCGTGTGAGTTCGAGCTTCACGATCCAGCACCTCATGGCCGAGGCCGACCACGTCGTGATCTACGGCGAGACCCGCATGGAAGGCAGGCTGAACTTGAAATTCGAGGCCATGGATTTGTTTCGGATCGAGGAGGGCAAGATTGCCGAACACTGGGATGTCATTCAGGGCCGCGGCCTCCTCTCCTCATTCGTTCTCCTGATGACCGGCTGACGACGCGGCGAAGCTGCTCAGCCCGGCGAAGAACAGCACATGAGCAAGATTGATCGCTGCCGGCGCCAGAAGATCACGCCACGGAAGCGGTCCACCAAGGGCGACTACAGGTTTTCAGACAGGGTTTCGATTCTCCTTGGTTTCGCGTGGACCAGACTTCTTCGAGCATGATGATCTCGGGAGGTCCATCGAGGATGCCGGCAAATCCTGCGCCCTTGGCCATGAGATTCTTACCGTGATCCTCGCTCTCCAGGCCTTCTCCCTCCGTCGAGGTCAATTCCCGGGCGCTGCCCGTCCGCCCTCGTCCCACACCAGCGGAAGGTAGGTGACTTCGCGGATCCCCGGGCTAACGAGCGGGGACTTGCCCGGCTCGACGCCGTAGTCCGGGATCCGGCGATGCAGCTCTTCCAGCGCAACGCGCAGCTCGAGTCGGGCGAGATGGGAGCCGAGGCAACGGTGCGGCCCGCTGCCGAAGGCCAGGTGTCGCTTCCGTTCGCGTTCGAAATCCACGCGAGCCGCTTCTGGGAACTCCGCCTCGTCCACGTTGGCAGCGCCGAGCAGGATCAGGACCAGGTCGCCTTCCGAGAATTCCACGCCGCCGAGGCGCACGTTGCGCTTGATCAGGCGCGGCACGCCCGTGACCGGCGTTTCCCAACGCAAGAGCTCCTCCACGGCCTCGGGGATCAACCCCGGGGATGCGACCAGCTTTCGACGCTGCTGTGGGTTGCCGGCCAGATACAGCATGCTGCAACCGAGCGTGGCCGTCACCGTATCCAGGCCCCCGAGCAGGAAGAGGAAACAGATGTCCAGCATCTCGTTATGCGTGAGCGGCTCTTCATTGATATTCGCTCGGAGGAGATCGCTGATGACGTCGTCCCGGGGATCGCTTCGACGCGCTTCGATCGCGGTCTCGAAGTAGGCGTAGATTCGCTTACCGGCCTGGGCGCGGTGAAGTGCCGCAGCCTCGAGATCGCCCGCAGGCGTCGGGGGCCGGATGATCCCGTCCTTCATCTCGAGGAACAGGTCCAGATCTTCGCGGGGCAGGCCCATCAGCCGCAGGAAGGTGATGCATGGGTAGGGGATCGCGAAGGCGCGGTTGAACTCGCAGCTTCCGGCTCCGACGAATCCATCGATCAGGGCGGCGGCGTGGCTCCGCAGGTCGGGCTCGATCTCGAGCATCCGCTTCCGTGAGAAGAGCGGATCGAGGATCTTGCGGAAGCGGGTCTGGCGCGGCGGATCGATCTGCTGCGGGATCATCGGGCGCTCGGTCCCGAGAGCGAGCTGGATGTCCAACTCCGAAGAGAAGACTTCGGGGTGGCGTAGCGCCCAGAGCGCGTCCTCGTAGCGCGAGATCACGGGACTTCCGGCGAGAGCCAAGCGGTGAGAAGACCCCTCTGCATGAAGAGCCGCGTACCGGCGCTGGGGACACCGGGCCAGCTCGGGATCGGAAGGATCGAAGGCGATCGGCTCGCGATCCTGGTCGCCCGCCGTCATCGCGCGCCTCCTTCGGCGCCGGACCAACGATCCGGGATCTCGTCGAGTTTGTAGAGCCGCTTGCAATTGCCGTGGAGCATTGCCTTGACCTCGTCGGCGGGCACGCCGCGGAAGACCCGCTCGATCGTGAGGCGCGAATCGGGCCAGTCGCTTCCGCTATGGGGATAGTCACTGGACCACATCAGATGTTCCAGGTTCATGTGGTGGCGCATCTCGACGCCGACGACATCGACCATGAAGGTCGCGAAGAAGTTCCGGTGGAAGACCTCGCTCGGCATCGACATCTCATCGTGGGAGTCCGTGTACCAGCGGTAGCGCCGGAACATGTCGTCGGCCTGTTCGAGAAGCGTGGGGATCCAGCCGATGTTGGCCTCCACGAACACCATCTCCAAGCGGGAGAATCGCTGGAAGATTCCCGAGAAGAGCACGTCGCAGACGACACTCAACGTCTGCCCTCCGGCCTTCGTCCAGGCCGCGCGACCCACGAAGCGCAACCCCGTCCACTGGGCTCCTGGATTGCCCCTGGGTACCGGCGCGTCGGGCAGGAAGCTCCCGATGTGGATCGCGAGCGGGATCTCGGCCTCTTCGGCCAGCGCCCAGAAGCGATCGTCCTCCTGCTTCGGGTCGTGCGTGCCGTTCGGAAACGAAGAGAGCACCGCGCCGCGGTGGCCGTTCTTCATCGCCCACTCGAGTTCGCTCACTGCGTCCTCGACTCCGGTAGTCGGGAGGATGGCCTGGGCGATCAGTCTGCCCCCGGACTCGGCACAGAACTCGAGCAGCCACTCGTTGTAGGCGCGGACGCAGGCCAGCTGCAGCCCCCGCTCCTCGGAATAGATCTTGGCTCCCTTGAGGGTGACGCTCGGGTAGAGGATCTGGGCGAAGACGCCGTCTGCGTCCATCTCGGTGAGACGGGGCCCCGATTCGAAGCTGGCGGGCCTCATCTCCTCGTAGCGACCACCGGTGGGCGAGAACTGGAAGAAGCTCTGGCCGGCCGTCGCGGTCAAGCCGACCGGCCACTTCTCACGGCCCCCGTCGAAGAGCCAGAGGTCCCCGCGCTCGCTGCGTTCAACGCGCGGCGCGCGCTCCTTCCACCTGGCAGGAACCCGCTCCTGCCACAGGTCGGGGGGTTCGTTGACGTGGGCATCGGCATCGATCACCGGATAGTCGATGCTGCGGAAGTCGTGGAACACAGCGCTCACGAGGCGACTTCGAGCCCGTAGAGCTGGATCGCATTGTCGCGCAGGATCTTGCGGGTCTCGTCCGGCGGAATTTCGGCAAAGCGCTCGGAAACCAGCTGCTCGGAGCGGGGGAAGGTGGTGTCGCTATGTGGGTAGTCCGTTTCGAACATGATGTTGTCGACACCGATGTGGTGGCGCGAAGTCAGCCCGACGGGATCGTCCATAAAGTTCGCAAAGATCTGGCGCCGGAAGTAGAAGCTCGGCGGCTGCTTGATCGCGGGCCGCGTCCAATGGCGGTGCTTCTCCCAGACATCGTCCGCCCGCTGGGAGAGGTAACCGAGCCAACCGATGCCGCCCTCCACCGACACGAAGCGCAGCTTCGGGTGTCGTTCGAGGACCCCGCTCCACAACAACGTCGCGATCGTCGTGAAGTTGGTGCTAGGTGCCACCGTGATGAAGACCTCGGCCGGCGCTCCAGCCGCCGGCGAAAGCGGCAGCGCTCCGCCGAGTGCTCCCGAAGCGATGTGCAGGCTCACCGGAAGCCCGGCCTCCTCGACCGCAGACCAGAGGGGCTCCCAGTGCGCGTCCGCAAGCCCGGGCAGGCCCAGACTCTCCGGGGCGTTGGGAAAGGAGAGCGCCTTGTGGCCCAGCGCCGCTCCACGCTGGAACTCCTCGACGGCGAGCCTCACGTCCCAGAGCGGAACGATCATCTGGCCGACCAGGCGACGCCGATCCGCCGCGCACCAGGTGTCGGCGAGCCAGTCGTTGTACGACTGCAGGCAGCGAAGCGCCAGCTCCTTGTCCTTCGCCCGTGCGAAGGTCGTGCCGGCCATGCCTGGCACCGTTGGAAACAACACTTCCACTTCGATGCCATCGCGATCCATGTCGCGAAGCCGCGCCTTGGGATCGAAGCAGCCCTGGCGCATCTCGCTGAAACGAACCGCCTTGGGGGAGTAGTCCTCGACCTTCCTTCCCGCCATGACCGAGAGCCCGATGTTGGGGATGCGGTTGTCCTCGAACTGCCACAGCTCGTTGCCGTCGGCCTCGACCACGCGCGGCGCCCGGTCCTGGAAGCGCTGCTCGAGCCGACCTTCCCAGACATCGGGAGGCTCGATGATGTGATCGTCGGTCGAGATCAGCGGGTAGTCGATCGAGGCAGTCACTGCGACGCTCCTTCGCGCGCGGATGTCAGTGGAGCGGGGTCAACAGCGCCTGCAGGTTCGTGCTCATCACCTTCTGCTGGTCCGCCTTGGAGAAGGAGCCGAGTTCGTTCACGAAGCTCACGGGGTCGGCGAGACCTTCGGGGTGGGGGTAGTCCGAACCGAACAGGATCTGGCTGACGCCCACCACCCGTGCGAGCTCGTCGAGATCCTCCTCGTAGAACGGGGACACGGAGACGTGGCGCCTGAGCGTCTCGAGCGGGTGCTCGTGAAACGAACCGGGCATCTGGCCGTAGGCGGTCGTGAGCGAGGCTGCGAGCCAGCTCATCCACTTGCAGCCGTTCTCGATGCACGCCACGCGCACGTTCGGATGTCGGCGGAAGACGCCGTGCACGATCAGCGCGGCCACCGAGTCGTAGATCGGCCGACCGGACATCACGACCGAGCGGAAGGGATCGGGCTCGAACGGAAGGAAGTCGCCGGGCCCCGTCCAATCGTTCACGTAGCGGGTGTAGCCCGAGTCGGAGGCGTGCATCATCACGGGAATGCCGGCCTCGTTCACCCGGGCCCAGAACGGATCGAACTCCTCGAATCCGAACGAGCGACTGCCGCGGTAGCCGGGAACCGGAGCGGGCCGGATGCCGATGGTCTTGGCACCGCGCTCGAGGCACCACTCCAGATCCTGACAGGCCATCTCGACGTCCATCAGGCTCAGGATCGGAACCGCGAGGATGCGGTCGGCGGTGTTGAAGCTCCAGGTCTCGTGCATCCACTGGAGGAAGGAACGCATCGTGGCGTAGAGCAGCTCGTGATCGTGTTGGGTGCGCTCCTCGATCGCGCTCGCCAGGGTTGGAAACAGGACCGTCGCCTGGATGCCCTGCTCGTCCATCAGCGCCAACCGCTTCTCCGGGTCGCGGTACTCGTCGCGGCAGCGCTCCGGGGGACCGGTGAGTTCCCGGAGCGTCTTTCCCTCGCTGTTCTGGGCCCGGAACCAGGCTTCATGGGAGCCTGGACGCGCGACCACCTCGAAGGTGGGGTTGGGGATGTACTCGGAGAAGTGGCCACACAGGGCCAGCTTCTTGCGTCCCTTCACTTCTACGTACTGCACATCCTTGGCGTACTTCCTGGGCAGATGCCGCGTGAAGGAATCCTCCGTTTCGTAGAAGTGGTTGTCCGCGTCGTAGACCGGGTAGCCGAGATCGTGCATGGCATCCTCCTCGCCAGAACTGCCATTCTAGCGCGCCCAGGGGCGTAATTGACGATCCGTCAAAAACTTTTTGGAACAAAATGACGTTTTTTGTCTCGGATGACTATGATGGATCCACCCCACCGCTGCGAGGGAGACCATTTGGCCACGAATCCGGCGAGGAGCCCCGGACGCGCGCTGCCGCCCGGCGCTGAAGCTGCGAAACGGTCGACGCGCGACCGGATCCTGGACGGGGCTCTCGACGCCGTGGCCCGGCATGGGCTTTCGAAACTGGGGATGGCCGACGTCAGCCACAGCGCCGGCCTCTCGCGCGGGACGGTCTACCGCTATTTCCCGAACCGCGAAGACCTGCTCCGGCAACTCGCTCAACGAGAAGGTCAGCGCTTCCAGCGGCGGCTTCGCGACGAGGTGGAGCGCGCGTCGCCTGAAGCAAACGAGCGCATCCGCCTGGCGCTGGAGCACGCGGTACGCCTCACCCGCGAGCACCCGATCCTGCTGCGGCTACTCGAGACCGACCCCGCCCTCGTGATCGAATCCCTCCGCGAGCAACTCCCCGAGATCCGGCGCGGGCTCGACAGGATGCTGCGAAAATCCCTCGAGAGCACGCCGCTCGTCGAGTCCGGCGCCGTCAAGGTCATCGACGTGGTGGACTGGGTGACCCGGTTGATGGTCTCCGCCTACCTGTTTCCGGATCCGAATCCGGCTCGGCTGGCACGCAGCCTCGCGGCCCTGCACCACACGCTCACGGTCAAGCCCGAGCTCGAGATCTAGCGTGTTCCAGCGAATTCAACGTGCCAGATTCCGACCGGAAGAGGAGCCACCTTGAACTGCGTTGGTCATGGTTCCCTCCTGAAGTTCACATCAACACGGGCCGCCTTTGCTCGACCGGGTCCGAGTTGCCAACAAGTTCCCCGGCGTCAACGCTCCTATGCAGCCCTCCGACTCCCTTGACTCCTTCGCGGCGGCTTCGATTCCTCTTGCCGACGGCCCACACGCTCGCGTGCCTGCGACAACGCCCTCCTCGTTATCCGCATCGAGTCGAACGAGATCACCCTCGTCAATGATGAACTCGACCGCGGCGCGATCTGCCGAGAGGTGCGCGACGCGTACCTCGGCGGTGGCCTCGAAGTATCCGATTTCCCGGTAGGCCTCGACGACCCGGTCGACGTCCCCTTCGAGTCCGAACTCATCGAGGCGCTTTTGGGGCCTCCAGTATTGGGGCTCGAAGAAGGGTTCCGCGGCCGTCACGATCCGGTCCTCGAGTTCGTCTTCCGCGAACGCGACGACGCCCGTCCAGGCGGTGCATGGTCTGCCGATGCCGACGCGGTGTAGCGCAGCGCGTGGCGCGAACGGTACACTGCCAGCCTGCTCGCCTCCCCCGCGTGGCAGAACGGAATCGTCGTGAGCGATCAGCCGGAGAATAGACTCGAGCGACTGCTCGAGAAGTGGTCTCGAGAGCAATCCGACGAGGGACACGCGGGAGCGGACTCCGCCGGCGACTCCGATGCGTTGTTCCTCGATTTTGCGCGGGCCTTCCTGGGGCGTGCGGGAATGCGCGCCTTTCTGACCCATCAGGTCGATACCTTGCGTCGGACGACGCGGGCGGCCTTCGAATTCAGCTCGACTCGCGACGTGGGTCAACCGAAGATCCGTCTGCGGCAGCCCGACGAACTCCCGGGTCGCTCGGTGATCGAGATCTTGCAAGACGATCGCCCCTTCCTGGTCGATACGTTGCGACTCCTGCTGCATCGATGTCGCTTGCGAGAGCAATGGTTGTTGCATCCGACGCTGAACGTCGAGCGCGACGCCGCCGGGCGCCTCGTACGGGTACTCGAAACCGATGCTTCCCCCACGGCCGGGACGCGGCGTGAGTCTTTCATCTATATCGAAATCTTTCCGCGACTCGATCACGAACGGTCACGGACCTTCGAAGAGGAGCTGAGGACAGTGATGGAGCGGGTCGCAAACGTGACCGACGACCATCCCCGCATGATTCGCGCTGTCCGCGACATCCAGGAGAATGTCGAATTCGCTGGCCAGACGCTCGATGTCGAGGCGGGTCGCTCGGACAAGATCGGTCGTTTTCTCGAATGGCTGGTGGCGGGGCATTTCGTCCTGATGGGCGTGCGCCGCTACGACGCGAGACGAACGGACGCCGGTTGGCAAGTGACCATTCGCGCGAGCGAGGGGCTCGGGATGTGGCGCGGCGAACACGCGAGCCGGTTTGCCCATCCTCTCCTGGGCGATGACATTCCCATTGGACTCCGCACCACCCTCGATGATCCAAGGATCATCCAGATCTCGAAGGGGTGGATCGAATCTCGGATCCATCGCGCCGGGCGGCTCGACCGCATCCTCTTGAAGGAACACGACGATCAGGGTCGAGTCTGCGGCTTCCAGATCATTTCCGGACTCTTCACTTTCGCCGCCCTACGCACACCGAGTTCGGAACTGCCACTGCTCGCGGAACGGCTCGCTCAGATCCTCGAGGAGGACGGGGCGCCCGTTGGCACGCATCGGTACAAGGCGATCATCGCGGCCTTCGATTCAGCCCCGATGGAGTTCCTGCTCGGTGCTAGTGTCGATGACAACGCCGAGCTGATCAGCGAAATCGTCAACGCCGAAGGAGCCGAGGAGCCGAGCGTCGTGTTGCGCACCGAATCGAGCGGGCGCGCGTTCTACGCCGCCGTCATCGTGCCGCGCGAACGATACGGGGAGGCACTGCGCAGCGACGTGCGACGACTCTTCGAGAACGACGATTCCGTCGGGTACGTCGATGATCGCGTGTCGTTCCTGGAAGAGGGCAGCGCGCTCCTGCATTTTTTCTGCACGATGAATTCCGACCAGATTCCGGATGGCACGCGACTCGAGCGCGAGATTCGTCATCTCGCTCTCAGCTGGGACGACCGTCTCACGGACGCATTGGTCATGGCACACGGCTCGACCGCTGGAGGCGAACTCGCCGCACGTTATGTTGATGCGTTTCCCGAAGGCCTCCACGTCACGACCCATCCGGCCGACGCCGTCCGCGACATCGAGCGGCTCGAAGCGCTGCATGCAACCGGTGCGCCCCAGAGTGCGCTCGGGGTCGATCGCGTGCGACCGAACGAGTCGAACCAGCTGCTTCGGTTGTATTTGCCGCAGGAGAAGCTGCTGAGCGACCTGCTGCCCCTGATCGACGACATGGGAATCAGGGTCGTCGATGCACGTCAGGTCCGTATCTGTGCACTCGATCGCCCGCCCGCCTATCTCCACACCCTGCGAATCGAGCCCGTTGGCGCCGATCAGCGCGATCTCGACGAGATCGAGGGCCGACTCCGCGACGCACTCCGCGCCGTGCTCGGTGAGGTGATGCAGAGCGACCTGTTGAATGCGCTCGTCCTGCTCGCTGGCCTCGACTGGCGGCGAGTCGACCTGCTTCGGAATTATGTCGAGTACTACAATCAGATCCAGACGAGCCTCACACGCCGCTTCATGAGTGAAGTCCTGTTGCAGAACCCCGTCGCAGCGCGGCTGCTCGTCCACTATCACGAAGCGCGACTCGGGCCGAAGGTCGACGCTACGGCGCGCGAGGCGAAAGAGGAAGGACTCCGCGCCGACTTCAAATCCTATCTCGATCGCATCGACAACCTCAACGAAGATCGGGCGCTCAGTGCAATCTTCGAGATGATCGACGCGACGCTGCGCACGAATTTCTACGTGCCTAACATGGAATCACATCGCATCGCCAGCAAGATCGACCCGTCCCGTGTCTCGGACATCCGCCCTCCCTATGCCTACCGAGAGATATTCGTGCACGCTCCTGGGATGTATGGGATCCATTTGCGCGGAGGTCCCGTGGCGCGGGGTGGGCTCCGGTTCAGTGATCGCCTCGATGATTTCCGGATGGAAGTCCAGGGACTCATGCGGACCCAACAGCTCAAGAACGGCTTGATCGTCCCAGTCGGAGCCAAGGGCGGGTTCGTGTTGCGCAAGATGAATCTGGCCTACCACGAAGCCCGCGCCGAGGCCGATCGGAAGTACGCGGTCTTCATTGCCGCGCTGCTCGACGTGACGGACAACATCGACACCGACGGAAACGTCGTCCATCCGGACGCTGTCGTTTGTCGCGACGCGGACGATCCCTATCTCGTGGTAGCCGCCGACAAGGGCACCGCACATCTCTCGGATACGGCCAACGCCATCGCCATCTCCCGGGGCTTCTGGCTCGGCGATGCCTTCGCGTCGGGCGGATCCGTCGGCTACGACCACAAGAAATACGCGATCACGGCCCGGGGTGCCTGGGAATGCGTCCGGCATCTCTTTTCCGAACTCGCGATCGATCCAGATGTCGACTGCTACTCCGTTGCGGGAATTGGCGACATGTCGGGCGATGTCTTCGGAAACGGGCTGCTGCTCATGAAGAACGCGCGACTGATCGCGGCCTTCGATCATCGGCATGTCTTCCTCGACCCGAATCCGGATCCCGCACGCGCCTGGAGCGAGCGCAAGCGCCTCTTCGATCTGCGCGGCTCGAGCTGGGCCGACTACGACTCGACACTTCTGTCTTCCGGCGGCGGCATCTACCCGCGTTCGGCCAAGAAGATCGAGCTCGCGCCGGAAGTGCGAGCGAGTCTCGGAATCAGCGCCGAAACGTTGAACGGACCGGAGCTGGTACGCGCCATTCTCGGCGCTCCCGTCGACCTGCTCTGGAACGGCGGAATCGGTACCTACGTCAAGGCATCCCATCAGAGCCACACCGAGGTCGGGGATCGGGCGAACGATTCGGTCCGGATCGATGCCGATGCACTCCGCGCGCGCGTGATCGGCGAGGGCGGCAACCTCGGACTCACGCAAGCCGCGCGCGTGGAAGCCGCGCTCGCCGGCGTTCGACTCGACTCGGACGCGATCCACAACTCCGCGGGGGTGGATCTCTCCGATCACGAGGTGAACTACAAGATCCTACTCGCGCCTGCGGTGCGCGCGGGGGCCCTCGATGAAGCGGACCGCGCTGCGCATCTGGCCGCGTTCGCCGACGATGCTTGTGATTCCGTGCTGGCACATAATCGCGCGCAGTCGCTCGCCATCTCGCTCGATGAGCGCCGATCCCGAGTCGATCTCGAAAGCTTCAAGGTCGCGATCGACGTGCTCTGCAAGTCGCAGCGCATTCCAGCCCACGAGCTCGGGCTACCGGACGAATCGATGCTGCATCAGCGCAAGAGTCAGATCGAGGGGCTCACGCGGCCGGAGCTCTCGGTCTTGCTGGGGCTCGCCAAGCTCGACTTGCGGCTGGCGCTGGCCACGGATGCCTTCGTCGACGCAGAGGACATGGCCTCGCTTCACAACGACTACTATCCAAAGGCGCTGAGCGAGCTCTGCGGTTCGGCGCTCGCCGATCATCGGTTGCGACGCGAGATCACGGCACTCGAAGCGGCCAATCGAATCATCGATCTGGGTGGCGTCACTGCGATCACGAATCTGGTGGCGAAACGAGGGATTGGCTTGCCCGTCGCGGCGGCCGCGTGGCAAACGGCGGACGCGATACTCGACGCTGCGCAGTACCGAGGCGCGTTGCTCGCGTTGCGTGGTGCGGTTCAGCTCGATGTGATCTATGACGCTTTGATCGAGCTCGATGACGCGGTGCAACAGGTCGCGCGTTACCTGATGTCCGAGGGCCTTGGTCTTCAACCGAAGGCGCGAACGACGGCCTGGCGTGAAGGTCTGTTCGGGCTCAGCGCCCAGCTCGAGGGTTTCCTGTCGGAAGGCGAAGCGACCCGCCACGGAGAGCGCGAAGCGCAGCTCGTGTCGCGGGGTCTTCCGCAGCCGCTTGCGCGAATCCTCGCCGGCGCCCCACTCGCGGACCGCGGCCTGAACATCATTCGCCTGGTCGAGGGGACGAATCGACGACCCGGCGAAATCGCCGCCATCTACGCAACGCTCGGGGATCGCACCGGAATCAACTGGGTCTACCAGAGCCTGCCGGGCGCGCGCGCGGAGAACGTCTGGGACCGCATCGTGCTCATGGACCTGCGGACGGAGATGCTCTCGCTGCAACGCAATCTGACGAATCAGGCGCTGGCGCTCCGACCGGAAGATCCAGTCCGCGCGGTCGACGACTTCTTGTCGCAGAGCGCTTCGATCATCGCGCGCGTTGGAACGTTGATCTCCGAAACGACCACGGAAACGACCACCGACCCGACCGCGAGTGCCCTGGCCGTCGTCACGCAGACACTCATCCGGATGCAGTCGAGAGGAATCGGAAATCGGACTTAGGTTCGCTCGATTGCGAGCGCCCCCGTTCGACTAACGCAGCTTGGTGCCCGACCCATCCGGGGTCTTTGCGAAGATGAGCTTCGCATCGTTCGGCCCGTAGAAATCCGCGAGCCGAGCGGCCTCGCGATATCCGGATGGATGGGCTCGTTCCAAGACAGGCACATCCATGAGATGCGCAAGTGAGGGGAAGCGTCCTTCGGGTTCTTGCTGCGCTCGTTCCACTACCCTCAACAGTTCCGGTGACATGTTCTCCAACGTCGATGCGTTGGTCATGGCTCCCTCCTGAAGTTCACATCAACACGGGCCGCCTTTGCGCGACCGGGTCCGAGTTGCCAACGAGTTCCCCGGCGTCAACGCTCCTGTGCAGCCCTCCGACTCCCTTGACTCCTTCGACCGCGGCTTCGATTCCTCTTGCCGACGGCGTCGATCTACCGACTTGACTATATATAGCAACTTGTCTATATAAAAAATCATGCAGGCCTTCGGAGCGCTGGCGGACCCCACCCGGGCTGGAATCGTGGATGCGTTGGCCCAGGGGCCGCGCACCGTGAACGAGATCGTCGAGCTGTTCTCGATCAGCCAACCCTCGATCTCGCGCCACCTGCGTGTGCTGCGCGAGGCCGGGCTGGTCCGCGTGGAAGCCCGCGGCCGCAGCCGCGAGTACCAGCTCGACGTCGCGCCGCTGCGCGAGATCGACCGCTGGCTCGACCGCTACCGGCGCTTCTGGGCCAGCAAGCTCGACGCGCTCGAACGCCACATGGACCAGGAGGATTCGGAATGAGCGACCTGGGCGAAATCGAACGCTGCTACACGATGCGCTTCAAGCGGACGAGCAAGCACTCGGTCGCACGGCTGTGGCGCGCGATCACGGAGCCCGACCAGGTTTCGGGCTGGATGGAGCTCCCGGCGAAGATCGACCTTCGTGTGGGCGGCGACTACTACGTCGAGTTCCCCGACGGCAAGGGACAGCTCGACGGCGTGATCGTGCGCTTCGAAACCGAGCGATCCATCGCATATGTCTGGGGCACCAGTGTGGTCGAGTGGATGCTCGAGGCCGATGGCAATGGCTGTCGCTTCGAGTTCGTGCATCACTGTCAAAGCCCGGGCCAGGTCGATGACGAGGCCGGCATCGTTTCGGGCTGGCATGCCTGGCTCGAAGACCTGGACACCTACCTGGACGGGGGCAAGATCGAGCAGGGCTCCGATCGTTGGGCCGAGCGGATGGAGGCGTACCGCGCAGAGCTCGCGTCCGTTCTCGACTAATGCTCCGCTGGACTGGAACTCGAGGCTGCGGCGAAGCCCGACTCGGATCAGGGCGTAGAGCAGCAGGCCGATGGGCCCGAGCAGCGTTCGCGACTCCCGGACTCGTTAAACTGTTCCTGCCACCCCGGTAGAGCCGGGGGACTCCCGATTGGGCTAGCGCCGCGCGAAACTCGTCGGGTCCATCCCCGGGCCCGCGCGAACTTCGACCTCATGCGGGTCGAGGGATTCGCCGCACTCGCTGCAGACCGGTTCCGCGTGCATCACGTGCCCGCAGCCGCGGTGGATGTGTTCGACCGGGCGCCCGCTTCCATCGTCGTGCCAGCGATCCCCCCAGCGGACCAGGGACATCATCACCGGGTAGAGGTCGCGGCCCTTCTCGGTCAACCGATACTCGTGGCGCTCCGGGTTCTGCTGATAGGCGCGCCGTTCGAGGATCTCGGCATCGACGAGTTTCTGGAGGCGGTCGGCCACCAGATTTCGTGCGGCGCCGGTTCGCTCGACGAAATCGCCGAAGCGGCGCGTGCGCAGGAAGGCTTCGCGGAGCAGGAGCATCGTCCAGCGATCGCCGACCTCGGACAAGGCGCGGGCGATCGAGCAGGTCTGACCGTCGATTTCGGACCATTTCATGGTTGCAAAAGGAAACCAGAGATGGTTTCATTTCGCAACTCACATCGCGCCCCTCGAGAGCCAGCCCCTCCATGACCCGTCGGATCGAGTTCTTCTTCGACTACGGCAGCCCGTATTCGTACCTGGCCGATACCCGGCTCCCGGCCCTGGCGACCCGGCACGCCGCCGCCCTGGTACCCCGACCCTTCCTGCTCGGAGGCGTATTCAAGGCCACGGGGAATCAATCGCCCGCAATGGAGAGCATCGACGCCAAACGCGCCTACGGGGGCGCCACCATGCGCCGCTGGGTGGCCCGCTACGACGTACCCTTCGCCAGCAACCCCCACTTCCCGATCAACACCCTGCCGCTGATGCGGCTAGCCGTCGCAGCCCAGAAGGAAGGGGTCTTCGACGCGTTCCACCGGACGGTGTACCCGGCCTTCTGGGTGGATGGGGAAGACCTGGGTGATCCCGAAGTGATCCGGTCGGTCCTCGAAGCCGGCGGGCTCGAAGCGACCCAGCTTCTCGAGCGCGCGGCCAAGGACGAGGTGAAGGCCGAACTGCGCGCCAACACGGAAGAAGCCGTTTCCCGCGGCGCCTTCGGCGCGCCCACCTGTTTCCTCGGCGACGAGATGTTCTTCGGCGCCGACCACCTGACCTTCCTGGAAGAAGCCCTCGAGGAGAATGCATGAGCTCGATAAATGTCGATACTTCCATCTCGAAGACGCCGATTCCGCTCGAGGCCAAGGACCTCCCGACGGTCTGCGTCCTGTGCAGCCACAACTGCGGCCTGCGCGTCGACGTAGCGGATGGGAAGATCTCGAAGGTGCGTGCCGACGCGAGCAATCCGATCACCGACGGCTACGTGTGCAACAAGGGCTTCAGCATCGGACGTTATGCGCATCACGAGCAACGCACCCGCTTCCCGTTGCGTCGCAAGCCGGGCGGCGGCTTCGAGTGTATCGATTGGGATACGGCAATTCGCGAGATCGCCGAGAAGCTCGGCAGCATCGTCGCCGAGCACTCGCCGCGAAGTGTCGGGCTCGCCGGCGTCGGCGGCCAGGGCAACCACATGGACGGCAACTATGCGTTGACGTTCCTCGACGCTTTGGGTTCTCCCTGGTGGTTCAACGCCCTCGCCCAGGAAAAGACCCAGCACTTCCTGATCGACCAGTGGGTCTTCGACGCGCCGCCACAATCCTGGTTCCATCCGGACATCGAGAACACGAGCCTGCTCTTCGCGATGGGAACGAATCCGCGCGTCTCGAACCGCGGCCATGCCGCCAACGACACCTTCAAACGGCTCTCGGAGAACCCGAACCAGGCACTCTGGGTCGTCGACCCGCGCGAAACCGAGACCACCCGGCAGGCAGACCATCACCTCCAGACGAAACCGGGAAGTGACGCCTACCTGTTGCTGGGCATCGCGGCCTCGATCGCTTCGACGGAAGGACTTGCCAACGCCGAGTTCATCCAGAACCACACGCGCGATTTCGAGGTACTCCAGAAATCGCTCGCCGAAGTGGACGTGGCCGAAATGGCCAGGCGCTCCGGAATCACGCTGGAACGGCTCCAGGATGCCGCGAGCGCGATCGCGCGTGCCGACTCCGCCGCCATCATGTACGACCTGGCCGTCGAGCAGCTGCCCTTCTCGACGCTGATCTCGTATCTGATTCGGGTCATCTCTGCGCTCACCGGAAACGCCGCGCAGCCCGGCGGCAATATCTTCGTCGAAACCCATTCGCCGCCGGAATGGCACGCCAACCGTTGGGCCGACACCGAGCGAACGCGGGCCGCCGACATCCGCGGGATCCGGGCAATCGGGGGCTTCCCGATGTGGTCGCCGAACTTGATCCCCGAGGAGATCGAAGTCGACCACCCCGAGGCCTTGCGCGCCCTGATCGTCGAAGCGGCGAATCCGGTGCTCTCCTACTCGGACGCGAACGCCTTCCGGGCGGCACGGGAGAAACTCGAGCTGCTCGTGGTGATTGATCCCGCCATGACCGAGACCGCCGAACTCGCCGACTACGTGCTGCCGACCCCGGTGGGTTACGAGAAATGGGAGATCGCGGGCTTCCCGAAGAAGCAACCCGAGATCCACCTTCAGCTCCGCCCCCCGGTGATCCCGGCCCTCGAGGAGGGCCTGCCGGAGCCCGAGATCTACGTGCGCCTGGCCGAGGCGATGGGCCTGGTCGGGCCGGTTCCCGAGGAGCTTCACGCCCTCGCGCCGAGCGCGACGACCGGGCCCGGTGCTGCCGCGATCTTCGCCAAGGTCCAGGAACTGGCAACGAACCGTGCGGAGATTCTCTTCTGGGGCTACCGCACGATCGGCCAACAACTGCCGGCGCCTTCCCTTGTGGCCATCTGGGTGCTGGCACTGCAGAACGCCTTTGCCCGGCGCGAGTCGGTGCTGCGAACGCTCGGCGACGAGTGGCAGGAAGCCGATTCCTTCGCACTCGGCATGGAACTCTTCCAACGGATTCTCGATCACCCGGAAGGTCTCGAGATCGCGCGCACCCGGCCCGTGACAGAGAACTTCGACACGAACGTCGGCTACGAGGACAAACGAGCACGCCTGGCACCGGAGGAGATGCTGAGCGAGATCGCGCGCGCCATCGAGAACGATCTGCCAACGGATCCCGACTATCCGTTCGTTCTCGCGAGTGGATTGCGCACGCAGTGGAACGCGAACACGATCCAGCGCGACCCGAAATGGCGAAAGGGGCGGGGGCCGCACTGCGCGCTGCATCTGTCGGAGTCCGACGCCGACACGTTAGGCGTCAGCTCCGGCGACCCGCTTCGAATCCGCACCAAACGCGGCCAGATCGAGCTGCCCGCGGCGGTCGACAGCAAACTCCGCGAGGGCCACGTGTGGATGCCGAACGGCTTCGGGATGGCCTATCCCGACGCGAGCGGGAAACTCGTGGTCCAGGGGGCCAATCCGAACGAGCTGTCCGACGCCCGCGATCGCGATCCGATCAGCGGCTGTCCCCACCACAAGTACACCCTCTGCGCGGTCGAGCGGGTGGCATCGTGAGGACCGCCATCGCGGCAGGAGGCGCCGCCTCGGGAACCCGGCGCGATTTCGAGAACCTCGTCTCCTATGTGGTCGAGGCCGAGAAACTCGGCGTCGACCAGGTCGGAACCGCCGAGGCCTGGGGGCTCGATGCCGTCTCGACGCTGGCCTACCTGGCCGCGCGAACCGAACGGATGGAACTCATCACCGGCATCATGCAGATCAGTGCGCGAACCCCGTCGATGACGGCGATGACCGCGCTCAGCATGGCGGCGATCTCGGGCGATCGCTTCATATTGGGGCTGGGCGCGAGTGGGCCGCAGGTGGTCGAAGGACTCCAGGGGCAGGCGTTCCGCAAGCCCATGACGCGCATGCGGGAAGTGATCGAGATCGTGCGCATGGCGTGCCGGGGCGAGAAGCTCGAATACCAGGGCGAGCACTACGTGCTGCCGCGACCCGGTGGTCAAGGGAAGGCGCTTCGCCTCTCGCAGCCCCCGGCTCACGTCCCGATCTATCTGGCAACGCTGACGCCCCGGGGCAACGAGCTGACCGGCGAGCTGGCCGATGGCTGGCTGGGCACGTCCTTCACGCCCGAGTGCCCGGAGGCGCATCTCGAACACCTGGACCGGGGACTCGCCAGGGCGGGCCGCAGCCGGAAGGATCTGACACTGGTCGCGGGCGCGGCGTTGGCGTTCACCGATGACCCGGAGCGACTCATCCAGGCCTCGAAACCGGCGATGGCGTTCACGTTGGGCGCGATGGGATCGCCCACCACGAACTTCTACAACGACGCCTTCAAGCGCGCGGGCTTCGAGGAAGATGCTGTCCGCGTGCAGAAGCTCTGGGTCGATGGCAAGCGCGAAGAAGCCGCCAAGGCCGTGCCGGACGAGATGATCCAGCAGACGACGATCTTCGGGGACGAAGCGCACGTGCGCGGGCGAATCCGCAAGTACCGCGACGCCGGCATCAACGTGCTGCGTGTCGACCCGGCCGGCGGCGACGCTTCGCAACGCCTCGACACCCTCGGCCGTGCCATCGAGATCATCCGTCAGGAGACGAGCCCGTGAGCGACAAGGTATGCGTGGTGGCCGGCGTGGGCCCGGGAACCGGGCTCGCCTGCGTGCGGCGCTTCGCGCGCGAGGGCTACCGGGTGGGGATGCTCGCGCGTCGGGCCGAGCGCCTGGCCGAGTGGGAGAAGGAGATTCCGGGGACGACGGGGATCCGTTGCGACATCACGGATCGCGACAACGTGGCGGCCGCCTTCTCCGAGATCCGCGAGCGGCTCGGCCCGGTCGATGTGCTGGTCTACAACGCCGCGATGGGCGCATTCTCCGAGTTCATGGAGCTGGATCCCGACGTGCTCGAACGGAACTTCCACATCAACACGATGGGGCTCCTGCATACCGGCCAGCAGGCGGCAGCGGACATGCTCGAAAGTGGCGCCGGGGCGATCGTGGTTACCGGCAACACCAGCGCGCGTCGCGGAAAGGCCAACTACGCGGGCTTTGCCCCGACCAAGGCTGCCCAACGAATCCTCGCCGAGAGCATGGCCCGCGGGCTCGGCCCGAAGGGGATCCACGTCTGTTACCTGGTGATCGACGCGGTGATCAGCGTCCCGTGGACGCGTGAGCGCTGGCCTGACGCACCGGACGACTACTTCGCGATGCCGGACGATCTCGCCGAAATGGTGTGGACCCTGGCGCATCAGCCGCGCAGCGCCTGGACCTTCGAAGCCGACATCCGGCCTTTCGGGGAGACCTGGTAGCCGCCGACCGCCAGTCGATGCTAGGCGTCGAGGCGGAGCGGTAGCTCGCGCAGGCGCTTGCCCGTGGCCGCGAACACCGCGTTCGCGACGGCGGCCGCGATGCCGGGCGTGCCGGGCTCGCCGACCCCGGACGGCGCCGCATCGCTCTCGATGATGTGCACTTCGATCTCGGGCGCCTCGTTCATGCGCAACATCGCATAGTCGTGGAAGTTGCTCTCGACCACGGCGCCGTCCCGAAACGTCACGGCACTCTTGAGGGCGGCCGTCAGGCCGAAGTTGGTGCCGCCTTCGATCTGGGCCCGAACGATGTCGGGATTCACGGCGCGTCCACAATCGACGGCAGCCGTGACTCGCTCGACGCGGATGCGCGAGCCCGCGACCGAAACTTCGGCCACGTGGGCCACTACCGTCCCGAACGATTCGTAGACGGCTACGCCCTGATGGCGGCCGGGCGCGGGCGCTCCCCAGTTGGCCTTGTTCTCGACCAGAGCGAGACAGGCCAGGTGACGCGGGTGCTCCGAGAGGCGCCCCCGACGGAACTCGAGCGGGTCGTCGCCGGCCGCATGGGCCAGTTCATCGACGAAGCTCTCGACGACGAAGCCGTTGTTCGAATGGCCCACGGAGCGCCAGATTCCGACGCGCACGCCCGGATCGTGGAGAACGCTCGCGACGCGAACGCTGCCCGCCGCATAGGGCTGATCCGAGGCGCCTTCGAGTGCCATGATCGGCCCGACGAGACGCGGGAGCACTTTCGCCAACCCGCCGCCGGCTGCATTCAAGAAGCCGCGCATCCACTCCGGCCCGAAGGCGCCGGCGATATCCTCGCCCATCGAGGGGATCAGCGACGGCGCGACCAGCGTGTGGTCCCAGGCCGTGATGGCGCCATCGGCGGCGAGCCCGGCCCGGAAGCGATGACCCGTCGCCGGCCGGTAGAAATCGTGGCCGGTGTCGTCTTCGCGGGACCACACCAGTTGGATCGGTGCGTTGGTGTGTTTGACGACCTCGGCGCATTCGACCACGACGTCGGGGAAGACGCGGCGCCCGAAGCCGCCGCCGAGGAACGCGGTGTGCACGAACACATCCTCGCGACTGCGCCCAAGGATGTGCGCGGCGATGTCCTGTGCCGCGGTCGGTCCTTGCGTTCCCAGGTGGACGTCGACCCGATCCGACTGCGGGATGATCGTGCAGTTGAGCGGTTCCATCGCCGCGTGGGCCTGGTGCGGCGTGAAATAACGAACGTCGAGACGCTGCTCGGAACTAGCGAGTGCGTCCTCGACATCGCCCTCATCCCGCGCAGCCCGACCGGATTCTTCGCTCAGCAGGCGATCCTGTTCGCGACGGATCTCCACGCTATCGGGACGCGGACCCTCACCCCGCGCAAACGTGATCGGCAACGCCGCGGCGGCGCGCCGCGCCTGCCAGGTGCCCGTGGCCACGATCGCGACACCGCTCGAGATCTCGAACACGTCGGTCACGCCGGGCATCCCGAGTACCGCGGCGGCGTCGAACCGCTCGACACGATCGCCGCGACGCGGAGGTCGAACGATGGCCGCGTGCCGCATTCCCGGGACACGTACATCGAGTCCGTATTTGGCGGCCCCGCGAACCTTGGGAGCGGCATCGACGCGAGGCCTTTCCCGTCCGATGAAGCGGAACTGGTCCGGCGACTTGAGAACGACGTCGCGAGGCTCGGCCAATGCGGCCGCCTCGTTCGCGAGCTCTCCGAACCCCAAGCTGCGTCCGGATCCCGCGTGGACCACGCGACCATCGTCCACCGAGAGCTCGTCCCGCGAGACACCGAGGCGATTCGCAGCAGCGACCTCGAGCCGCGCGCGCGCCTTGGCCGCGCTTTCGCGCAGCGGCAACCAGCTGGAGGCCAGGCTGTCGCTTCCGCCAGTGTTCTGGAAGCCGAAGCGGGCATCCACGCCGGGATGAATCATCTCGATGCGCGCGGGATCCAGGTCGAGCTCTTCGCCGACCAATGTCGCATAGCCTGTCATCGTGCCCTGGCCCATCTCGACCTTGTCGGCCCACACGAGCACGCGGCCATCGGGCGTGATCTGGATCCACGGGCCGAGAGCGGCGCCGCCGGGAACGGACGACTCCGCCGCAGGTGCCGAAGTACAGCCGACGAGCAAGCCGCCGCTGGTCGCGGCCGCCGCGGCCGCAGCGGCAGCCGAGCTACCCAGGAACTCGCGCCGGGTGAGGCCGCTCATGACACGCCCTCCTCTTCACGCACGATCTCTGCGGCGCGATGGATCGCGGCGCGAATCCGCCCGTAGGTTCCGCAGCGGCAGATGTTTCCGGACATCGCGGCATCGATGTCCAGATCGCTCGGTTCGGGGTTCGCACCGAGCAGCGACGCCGCCGACATCAACTGGCCCGATTGGCAGTAACCGCATTGGGGAACGCTCAGTTCGACCCAGGCGCGCTGCAGGGCGTGGCGGCCGTTCGGGTCGAGGCCTTCGATCGTGCGGACGGCGCGGCCTTCCGCGGACGAGATCGGCGTGAGGCAACCGCGGACGGGGCGTCCGTCGAGTTGAACGGTGCAGGCACCACATTGGCCGATGCCACAGCCGAATTTGGTGCCGGTGAGGCCCAGCTCGTCCCGAATCGCCCAAAGCAGTGGCAGCTCGGGCTCGACGTCGAGGCTGACGGCCTCTCCGTTCAGCTTGAATGCGATCGTCATGAATCGTCCTCGTGGCGCGCCTCCGAGGGTAACGAGCACCCTGCCGACAGCCCAGGCGAGCGCGGCCCGGCGACAGCGGGAGGCACCCGGTATCCTCGTCCGTCCCCGACCCAAGGAGGTTCCGATGCTCTCCACGATGGACGACTACCCGATTCACCAGACCTCGGAGCCGCTAGCGCACCCGGCCTCGAGCGACCGCCACGTCTACGACCGCTACTGGTTCAACGGCTACCAGGACGACGGCGCCTTCTACTTCGGGATTGGCGCGGCCCTCTACCCGAACCTGGAGATCATGGACTGCGGTTTGTCGCTCGTGATCGATGGCGAGCAGCACGCGTTCCACGGCTCGCGGCGGGCACCCTCGGAACCGACGGATCTCTCCGTCGGACCCTGGAACCTCGAGATCCAGGAACCGATGAAGCGTTTGAAAGTGACGCTCGACGACAACGAGACCGGCATCGCAGGCGAGCTCCAGTGGATCCCGCGCACGGCCAACATCGAAGAAGGCCACCAGCTTTCCCGGCGGCGGGTCGGCCGCATGGAGGCGACGCGCTTCAACCAGTTCGGGCACTGGGAAGGCGAGATCCGCTACGACGGCAAGTCGCTCACGATCGATCCCGCGCGTGTCTACGGAACCAAGGATCGAAGCTGGGGCATCCGCCCGGTCGGCGACCCCGCGCCGCCCGGCGCACCGGCGACGAAGCCCGGTGGCATCTCGTTCCTGTGGGCGCCACTCCATTGGGAGGACCGCTGCACTCACATGGGCGTCTTCGAAGATCCGTTCGGCACACCCTGGCACTTCGACGGCATGATCTGTCCGGTCTACGGCAGCCCAGACGAGATTCCGGGAACCGAAGATCCCGACGTCGAGTTCCTCGCGAGCGGTGAGAATCGGGTCAAGATGATTCCCGGTACGCGACGTGCCGAGAGCGCCGAGATCACGCTCGTCCGCAACAGCGGCGAGCGCGAGGAGATCCAGCTCGACCCGGTGCTCTGCTTCCGCATGAAGGGGATCGGTTATTCGCACCCGGAATGGGGCCACGGCCGCTGGAAGGGAGAACTCGCGATCGGCGGAGAGAAGTGGAAGACCGCCGACCTCGACGAGATGGCGATCGAGAACCTGCACATCCAACAGGTGGTGATGGCCCGCAGCGGCAACAAGCGGGGTGTGGGTGTGCTCGAGCAGATCCATATCGGGCCCCACGCGCCCTACGGCTTCAAGGAATTCCTCGATCCCGCTTGATGGCGAGGTCGAGGCTGCGTTGAATGGGAGAAGCGATGAATCGGTTTGATGGCAAGGTGGCGTTGGTCACCGGGGCGGCGGCCGGGATCGGGCGAGCAACGGCAGAGCGCCTCGCAAACGAAGGGTGCAGCGTCTACATCGTGGATGTCGCCCGGGACGGGCTCGAGGAGACCGTCAAGCTGATCTCCGAGGCGGGCGGCAGCGTCGAGTTCGCAACGTGTGACGTCTCCGACGAAGGCGAAGTGAAGGCCACCGTCAAAGCTTGCGTCGATCGCTTCGGTCAGCTCGACGTGCTCTGCAACATCGCCGGGATCCTGTTGCTCGAACGCTTCGAGAAGATCCCGGTCGAGAAGTTCCGCCGGGTGCTCGAAGTCAACCTCGTCGGAACCTTCATGCTATGCCAGGCGGCGCTCCCTCATCTGATCGAGAGCGGTGGCAACATCGTGAACACTTCGTCGACATCGGCGCTCTCCGGCATGCCCTACGGTGCAGCCTACGGCACGAGCAAGGGCGGCGTCTCGGCGCTGACCCGCACCCTCGCCGTCGAGTTCGGCAAGCAGGGCGTCCGTTGCAACGCCATCAACCCCGGCTCGATCAAGACCGCGATGGGCAGCGGCGGGAATCTGCCGGAGGATCCCGACATGCAACTGGTCATGCGAGCCATGCCGATCGACAAGGCGCGGGGACCGGAGGTGATCGCAAGTGTCATCGCCATGCTGGCCAGCGCCGATGGCGCGCATATCAACGGCGAAGAGATCCGCGTCGATGGCGGGACCCTCTCGTGAGTTTCGGCGCCGAACGCAGCGCGGACCTCGCCGAGATCCAACAGAAGATCTACCGCTACGGTTGGTGCATCGACCACCGGACCTTCGACGAGCTCGACGACCTCTTCGTCGAGGGCGCCATCATCCACTACGACCTGCCCGGGGGTGCCAAGAAGCCCTGGAACGAGATGAAGGACTGGCTCCCGAACGGCTTGCAGTTGTTCCGCGTCACCCAGCACAACATGTCGAATCCACTCGTGACGTTCGCTGGCGACACGGCCCATTCGACCACCTACGGGCATCTGATCCACGTGCAACACCACAAGGACGACAGCTCCACGGTGATGCGGCACCACACGATCTACAGCGACGATTGGACGCGTGGCGACGCGGGTTGGCAGATCGCGGCCCGCACGCTCTCGAATCTCTACATGGAGGGACCGGTCTTCGGCCCGGACAAGGTCCACCTCTATCCCGAGCCGAAGGCCTACTGAGTTCGCGATGCCGCGAACCCGAAGGGAATTCATGCGCGATGCGGCAGCCGCTGCTGCGACGTTGAGTGTCGGCTTGGTTGCGGACGCAGAACCCACGACCGAGGGAAAGCCGATCGAACCGGGCTTGCAGCTCTACACGGTTCGCGACCTGCTGGCCTCCGACTTCCCTGGAACGCTCGCTGCTGTCGCCGAGATCGACACCACGTCCCAGCCGCTCGAAACCGCCCGGGCAGGGTTCGCCTACCTCGAGAACGCACGCAAGCAGTAGCCCCGCACCATCCGCGACCTCCACATCAGGAGGGCGGTGCGACGACGAAACCCGCACGAGTACAGCCGAGGACCGGAAGGCTGCTGCGCGTCGTCCCGCCAGCGGGCGTAGGGTGGATCCAACGACGTTTCGAGTCGGGATCCCGGTCCCTCTCGAGCGGGCTTGGGTCCCGGAGGGCTCTTGAGGGGGGTGGCGCGCGCGGATGTTAGGTGTTCGGGTCAGGGTCGAGGGCGCGAGCGGGCGTGGGGCGGATCGAACGGTGTCTCGGAGGCGTGATGACGATTTCTCTTGCTTGTTTATCTAAGATCGCTGTATTCAATGCATGCGGCGTAAGGCATCTGGAATCCAGCTCGAACTGCGACACTCCGGGTGGGGCGGGAAACGGCCCGGTGCTGGGCGAAAGCCGCAGGCGGGTTCCGGCATTCCGCATCTCCGCCGAACGGGACTGGCTTCCCGGTTTCCCTGCCACGTCACCCTGAAGGTGCGCGATGGCGTTCCCTCCCTTCGAACCGTGAAGCTCGTACGAGAACTCGAGCGATCCTGGGCAAAGGCCTGTGATCGCGGGGACTTCCGGTGCGCAATGCACTGCGCTACGTCCTGATGAACGCCAGACGGCACATGAAGCGCCCGTCCAGCGTCGTGCGAATCGATCCAGCCTCGTCAGGTCGCTGGTTCGGGGGGTGGAAGCGTTCAGCGCGCGACCTCGTGGCCGCGGCAAGAGGAACGACCGGAACCCGGGCGGTCGCGTTCACGCACACCTGGCTCCTCAACGAGGGCTGGAAGAGAGCCGGCCCTCTCCTGGACCCCGCTGCCGCTCCGGGCTGAACCGTCCCCACTGCCCCGACCGGCATTCCCGCGCGCAGGCACCGCTAGCTATAGCTAGTCCGCACGTGCTCGACCCAAGAAGCCCGCCCACAGGGCAACCTGCGAGCCCTCCTCACCGGGCCGAGAGCACCCCATCCATCAAGACCTTCGGGCGCGGCAGCGGCTCGCCAGGACTGAACTGCGGGGTGCTCGGGAGGCCGGCACGTGAGCGTGTAGCCTCACGCGGAAGACGGCCCTATTCCTCGAGCGGGGCCTCCCACATCGGGTCCAAGAAGATGCCGGTCACGTAGCGGACGCAGGCTCCGCCGACGAAGAGGATCAGCAGTGCACCGATGACGGCTCCGACCCAGCGCACGACCTAACCTTCCCGGGGCTCGATCCGGAACAGCCAGACATCGGGCGGCGGTTCGCGGTCTGCCATCTGGCTGTACTTGGCTGCAGCGGACTCGAGAATCGGCGTGACGTCGTCCACGACCACGCGAACGGCGCGCGCCGGGTAGAGGGTATCGCCAACCTTCACTCGGACGCGGGGGTCATCCAGCACCATGGCCGTCCAGGCCTTCTTGCTGCCGTCCTGGGCCGGCACGTGGAGCACACCATCATGGACGAAACAGACGGTGGTGACGGAGTGCGGATCCTCCGGGCGCACCTCGACCGCGCAGAGCGGCGTTTCATCGCTGAATGACCAGTCCGACGGGTAGGCGGCTTCAGCTCCGGTCAGCTCCTTGCCGGCGAGCATCTGGATCGGATCGCGCCGGAACGGATAGGCGATCGCAGCCAGGACGACGATCGCGGCGATCACGCCACCGAGGATCTTGAGAAATTTCATCGCCCCTCCTGCTGAACCGGCCGGTATCCTCATGGTGACGCGCCGGCACCTGCTGCGAAAGGGCGCCGTCGGAGGTGACCATGGCCCGTTCTACCGCATTCGACCAGCATCCGAACCACACCATCGAGATCGAGCCGGCCGAGCGCCCGGTTCGCGTGGTCTGGCATGGGCACACGGTCGCCGAGAGCCAGCGTGCCATGAAACTGCTCGAAGGTTCCTACCCGCCCGTCTTCTACCTCCCGATCCGCGACGCGAATCCGGCGCTCCTGCAGCGAACGGCGCACTCGACGCATTGTCCCTTCAAGGGAGACGCCAGCTACTACTCGCTGCGGTCAGGCGACGACCTCGACGAGAACGCGGTGTGGGTCTACCAAGATCCGTTCGATCAGGTCGAGGCGATCCGCGACCACATCGCCTTCTACGCTGATCGTGTGACGATCGAATCCGAGGCGTGACCACAACGCCCGGATTCGAACATCGCGGGATCGTCGAAGGCTTCTACGGGGAACCGTACTCGGCCGACACACGGCTCTGGTGGGTCGAGAAGCTCGGCCGTCTCGGCATGAATCGCTATGTCGTTGCGCCGAAGAGCGACCCACTCCATCGCGACCATTGGCGCGAGCCCTATTCGGCGAAAGCGCTCGGCGAATTCTCCGAACTCGTCGAAGCCGGTCTGCAGAGCGGCGTATCCGTCGGTTTCGGCGCCTCTCCAGGCCTTTCGATCCGCGCCTCGGATCCCGCGGACGTCGCGGCCCTGATCCGGAAGCTCGCTGGCTTCCACTCCCTCGGCAGTCGGTTCCTGACCCTGGCCCTCGACGACGTCCCGAGTCGGCTCGAACATTCACAGGATCGACAGGCCTTCCACTCGCTCGCGGCGGCTCATATCCACCTCGCCCACGCGGTCGCGGCCGCGTTCCCCGATGCGACGCTCTGGTTGGTTCCGAACGACTACACGGGCGTCGCCGCTACCGACTATCTCGAAGAGTTGGGAGAAGCGCTTGACCCAGCGATCGAGGTGGCGTGGACGGGTCGTAGCACGATCGCACCCTCGATCCCGGCGAGCGAAGCGGCCGAGCGATCGAAGACCCTGCGCCGTCGTCTCCTGCTATGGGACAACGTACCGGTGGCGGACGGTCCCATGCGCCGCCTGCTCCACCTCGGATGTTATGCGGGCCGCGACCGCGCACTGCCGAGCCACGCCAGTGGAATCCTGTTGAACCCGATGGCGCAGCCTCGGAGTTCTTTCGTGCTGGTGGCCTGCGCCGCCGCCTACCTGGAAGATCCCTCAGGGTACGATCCTGAGCGTGCCTGGCAGGAAGCCACGGCCACCCTCGGCGCAGGTGCCGAAACCGCCTTCCGAACCTTTGCCGCGGCCCATCGCTTCTCGCCCGCCACGCCGGCATCCCGGGACGATGCGCTCGAAGCCTGCTTCCGCGCCGTCGAACGATCCATCGCAGCAGGGAACGACCCGGCCGCGACCCTTTCCAGCCTGCGCGCCGCGCTCGGCGAACGGCGTGGCATCGCCGAGGTACTTCGCCAGAACCTGGCCGATACGGTGCTGCGCGAGGAACTCGAGCCCTGGATCGGGAGCCACCATGAGGAAAGCCGACGGATCGATGCCGCGGCCCAGGCGCTGGCAACCGCCTTCGACTCTGCATCCAATGCGATGGCCCGAGCGCTGGCCTACTCGGTGTTCGAGGGCAGCCTGACCCTGCATCCGGCGCCGGCCGCTGTCAGCTACGGCCCGCGCCGCGCATTCTACCCGCAGATGATCTCGCATCGGGAAGAGACAGCCGCGTTCGGCCCGGACCCAGCGCTCTTCACCGGGATGAACCTGGCCGACGAGATCATCGACTTTGCCGAGGGCGTCTTGCTGCCACGCCTCGGCGCCGCGAAACGCTCAGGCCCTGTCGCTTCGGCGGAGCACGAAGAGGAGCGGTAGCGAGAGCAGGAGCGCCCCGATCGCCGGGGCCATCAGGTGGCCGACCATCAGGTGACGCAACCCTCCATACGGGCAGGTGGCCTGCGCCGTGACAGCACCCCATGCCGCGGTTCCGGCGGCGGCCGCGATCACCAGGACCAGGGGACGGAAAGGCGCGGCTCGACCTGCCAGCATCGTAACGCCCACCGCCGGGACGGCCGCCACGGCACAAGCGATCAGTAGACACGTCAGGTCCGCAATGCCACTGCCATTCTGCAGGACGCCGTTCTGACCGTTGATGACCAGATAGGTCCCGATTCCAGCGGAGAGCCCCAGGCCTAGCATCGCGAACAGGGCACCCCCGCGGGCCGCCCGCTCACGGCCCGGTGCCGCGAGCGCGAGCGCGGCCACCACGCCACCGAGGCCCATCATTCCGAGCCCCGTGAAGACCCCGCCGGGGCCGATCCAGCCGGCGAACCCGCCGATACGCTCCGGGCTGAAGTCGTTCAAGAAGAGACTGACGGCGGCCGCTGCAAGCCAGACCCCCAGGATCCCGCCCACGGCGGTTCGCAACGACGGAATCGGACGCACCGGTCGGAGATCCGCCACCAGTTCGGCGATGAGCAGGTTCGAACGTGCCTCGTCGGGCTGCACGTCCGTGGGTCCTTCGGTCACAGGAGTTCCCTCCCGAGCAGATCTCGCAGCCCACGGTAGCCGCGATGGGCTCGCAGCTTCAAAGCGCCGACGCTCACACCGATCCGCTCGGCCGCCTCTGCCACACTCAAGCCCTCGACCTTGAGGAGCCAGACCGCCTCGCGTTGATTGTTCGGAAGTGATTCGAGTGCCCGCTCGAGGGTCGGCGATAGACGGTCGGAGCCCGGCGGCTCCGGCGGATCCACCGCGATCGATTCCGGTTCGATGCTGGAGCTGCGGCTCAACGCGCGCGTGCGCCTTCGAGCCTGATCGATCACGGCGTTGCGCGTAATGGTACGCACCCACGGGAGCAGCGGCCGCTCGGAACGGTAGGTATGTCGAGCCGTGTGAATTCGCATCAGCACCTCCTGGGCCACATCGTCCAGCGCCGCGTCATCGCCCAGGCGTGCGCGAACCAGACCACGCACGAACGGGAATAGCTCTGTCAGCAATCGTGCGTAGGTTTCGCCATCGCCTGATTGCGCCGCGGCCATCCAGCCGCGCCAACGCTCGGCTCGTTCGTCTTGACTCTCTGCCGCGTTCATCACACTCCGAAGGCGAAACCAGCGGATCGCCGATGCGCGCGAAGCATGCATCGGCAGCCCGAAGAGCAGGCTCGGAATCATGGGCCCCAGCCGCAGTCCTCGCCAGCCCTACAGACTCGAGGTACTTGGAATTCGCGCCCTGCGAGCTGAGATCCATATTGGGTAGCCCCGTCAAGCATCGCCTGGAGCGATCCATTCTCATCCGCGCAGCCGGCAACAGACCGGGAATCGTCCGAATACACGCGGTCCAGCGATCGGAGCACCCACCCTGAGTGCCGCCTCGTGCCGTACGGAATACGCGGGACCTCGTCACACGGTTACGTGCCTCGACGGCGGCAGCGCAACGGACCCTTGGGGACCGTTTGATAGAATCCAGCGATGTCGAGTGCCACAGCGGGCCAAGGCCCCGCTAGCGCCCCATCCGATCAACCCGGTTGGCTTTTCGGTCCGATGCGGGATCTGTTGTTCGGCTGCGGTGGCGCTTATCTGATCCTGTTCGCGTTGACCTGGTCTGGCACCGTTTCTCTTGGCGAGAACATCGACCTGGTCGTGGGTCCCTACCTCGTGCTCGTCTTCAGCGTGCCCCACTATGGCGCCACGCTGCTCCGAGTCTACGAGCACCGCGAGGACCGCGCGCGCTACCGCTTGTTCGCGGTCTGGGCGGCACTGCTGATCTACGGCGGTCTCTTCCTCGGCTTGAATCTGCCCTGGTTCGGCGCGGCCATGTTCACGGTCTACCTGACCTGGGCCCCCTGGCATTTCGCGGGACAGAATTTCGGCGTGACGATGACGTTCTTGCGGCGAAGCGGCGCAGAAATCCATCCGATGGCGCGAACGATGCTTCAGGCGAGCTTCTGGCTGTCCTATGGAATCGTGGCGCTGTCGCTCCATGGCGCCTATGGGCGCCAGATCGACTACCCGACCGAGGCCCGCTACTTCGGCGGGTTCCAGTTCCAATCCGCCGGACTTCCCGAGCTACTCACCACCATTGGTGTGCCGATCTGTCTGGCCGGCGTCATCGCATGCATCGCCGGCTCCGTCTGGTTGATGCGTCGGCAGATCTCGTTGCGGCAATGGGTCGCGCCCGTCCTGCTGATCTCGCTTCAGACGATCTGGTTCACCTTGCCGCTCGCCGTCAACCACTTCCGACTAACGACTGGCACCCGATTCATCGATCTGGGCGCGCGGGACGTCCAGTTCACCTTCATCGCGATTACCCATGCTGCCCAATACCTGTGGATCACGAGCTACTTCGCGCGGAAGTCGAGTGGCTGGCAGGGCTACGGCCGCTACTGGTTGAAAGCACTGGCCTTCGGACATGCCGCGGTCCTGATCCCGACCCTGCTGGCGGTGAAGACACCGCTGGCAGGCGTTTCCTTCGATGCGGGAACCGCGGCCCTCGTCATCTCTGCGCTCAACCTGCACCACTTCATCCTGGACGGCGCGATCTGGAAGCTTCGAACCGGAAGGATCGCCGACATCCTGCTGCGCGGGAAAACGGGTGAAGCTCCGATACCCACTCGGACGCCCCCAGCATGGCGGAAGCCGCTGCTCGTCGTGGTTGCCGCTGCATTGGTGGTGAGTGCCGTTTCGACCGTGGTCGTCGGTGTGAATGGCGTCGACCTGAACATTCGTGCCGGCCGTACCGACACCGCTGCTCGGGCCCTCGACCTGATGAACTGGGTCGGACGGGATTCCGGGGGCGACCGTCTGGCACTCGCGACGGCCTACGCCGAACAGGGGCGCGATGACGCGGCGGGCCCGCAGCTCGAACGAAGCCTTGCCCTTCGCCCGCATCCCCAGGCCTGGCTGCAGTTGGCGGAGCTACGCGCACGCCAGGGTCGCGTACAGGAGGCGCTGGTCGCTTATGACAGTGCCCTCGCGCTCCACCCGCGTTGGCTCACGGCGATCCAGGGTGCCGGACTCGCCGCCCATCGCGCGGGCATGCACGAAGAGGCGGTCCGTCGCCTGCGCCCCGTCGTCAGCACCACCCGGGCGGACGACGAGATCATGGCGGCGTACACAGCGTCGCGACGAGCCGTGCTCGAAGGTACGGAGAACGATCGTTAGGCGCGCGGCGCCTCGCGGAGGAGCCAAGCCTCCCGGGCTCGCATCAGCAACAGCCCGATGCCCGAGAACAGCAGCACCCAGCGCGCCGCCATCCCCACGAAGGGCAGGTGGACGATCACCATCACGAGCCCGAGGCCAACCAGCAGCGAGAGCCCGAACTCACGCAGTCCCTCGTCGTCCGGCCGGGTCAGATGCCGACCGATCAACACCGACATCACGATGAACGCCAGATAGGTGGCGGTGCCGTAGAGCACGGCAAGGATCACGGCGAGGGGTAGACCCACGATCGAGATGCCGAGCAGCATCACCGTGATCGCGACGACGGGTGCCGAGACGACGCCGATCCCGAGTGCGAGCCCGAACTCGCCTCCGGTCCGGACCCCGATCCGGAACACCGCCGGAACGGTCCAGTAGAGCAGCATTCCCACCGCGAAGGCACCCGCCAACATCACGACGCGCCAGAACCAGAAGGGACCCTCGCTGTAGCGCGCCCAACGAGAACGCATCTCGGGCGGGTCCGAGAACACGGTTAGTTCGCCACCCAGATCCGCCCCGTCGATGCGAACGTTGTCTTCGTCGAGCACGTGGGCGGCGATATTCCCGCCGACGCTGCCAGTCACGACGATGGACTCGCCGCCGAACAGCAGATCTCGCCCGATCGTGCCGGTGACCTGGAGATCTGGCGCTCCAACGTTGGCGTCCCGTGCGACGTGCCCGCCGAGAGTGACTCGGCCGGCACCTACCGAGAGATCCCGGGCGATCTTCGCGTCCGATCCCATCGTGAAACTGCCGGTTCCGACCGAGGCGCTTCCCTCGATGATGCCATCGAGACGAAGTGCATCACCCCCGCCAATGAGGCTCCCCTTGACCGTGCCCGTGATCTCCACCTCTTCGCCGCCCGTGACGAGGTTCCCGAGCACGACGCCGCTGACCTGGACCCGTTCCGCCCAGACCACGGCATCACCGTCGATCGTGCCTTCGATGATGACGGTGCGCCCGCTCGCGAACAGAACGCCATCAACGGTTTCGCCGGGCCGAATGTGGATCAGCTCTTCGTGGTTCCGAAAGTCCAACGCGGCTTCAGAGGGCACGGCGATTCCCGCGGACAGACCGATGCCGAGCAGCAGGAACCCGGCAGCGGTCCCGGTGAGACGCTTCGACAGGGCGCCCGCCACGAATGCGCCCAGGGTCGCCACACTCGCGAGTGCCCCGACGCCGACGGCGAACTCGACGAAGCCCGGGGCGTCGTCCCTCAGCATGAAAACAAGATTCCAGGCCATGTCACTTACTCCCAGGAGTCGGGCGGGGCGGAGCCAATCAAAATCTGCCGACATCCGGGCTTCGAATATCAGTGAGATCGCGGTAGCAACGGCAACCGCCGCGGCGATGCCGAGCGGAAGCCCGGTCATGACGCCGCGCGCAGGGGCTTCGAGGGCGATGGCGTCGCTACGGGGGCGCGCGTCTCCGTGAAGCGCCTTCGCCAGCACACCGGCTTCCTCGCGCAGTGCCACCACCACGCGACGGCAATCCTCACAACCCACCAGATGTGTTTCGATGCCGCGCACCCGCGCGGGCTCGAGGCCCTCATCGACGTAGGCGCCGAGCTGCCACTCGGGCACGCACTCGGGTGTAAAGCTGCTCATCGGCGCTCTCCCTTTCCGGCCAGGGCTTCGCGCAGACGCGCTTTGCCCCGGAACAACAAGACGCCCACGTGCTCGACGCGAATCTCTGCGGCGTCGGCAATTTCGGCGTAGGACAGCTCGGCGAAATATCTCATGGCCAGGACCGCGCGAAAGCGTGCGGGCATGGCGTCGAGCGCCGTGGTCAGGAGTTCCGTCTGCTCCCGGGCCAGCACCGCGCCGAGCGGGCTCGGGCCCCGCGCGGGCAGCCCCTCTTCCTCGAACTCCGAGGGTTCGAAAAGGCGACGCTCCGAGTGGCGCCGGCGCAACCGATCGACGCAATGATGGGCTGCCACCGCGAGCAGCCAGGACCGGAACGACCGGCCGCGCTGGTACGACGAGAACGATTGTTGTGCGCGTAGGAAGACCTCGTTCCGAGCCTCCTCGGCGTCTTCGGCAGAGTCCAGCATGCGTCGGCAGAGCCGGGTCACGTCCGCCGAGTGCTTGGCGTAGAGCTCGGCGAATGCACCGCGATCACCCAGCGACGCCCGGTCGAGGATCGCGTCGAGCGATTCTCCGCTTCCCGAATCCCGCTCGCCGTTCAAAGCTTCTCCGAGGGTCTGCGCCCAGCCGCTGGGCAGGGCCCCGGTCCCAGGACCGGTGGCCCAAAGCGTCGTCCATCTTCCCTGCATCTCAGAGAGTACTACGAGTGGCGAGACAGGTTCTTACAGGGAAATGCGGGGCTCCGAGATTCTTCTGCCCGAAGGCCTATTGGCCTGGCGGCGGATCGGGCTCCAGCAGCTCCGCCAATGCCTCTTCGCCGAGGGGCTTGTCGCTCTTCACGGACAGGCTCTCATGCCATTCGCGAGCAAAATCGCGACGCAGCGAGGCGTTGATCGCCAGCGTCGTCGCCATCGCCATGATCGCGCCAAGCGACGCCAACGACATGTCCCAGTGGGCGTCCCAGATATCGCCCTGGGTACCCAGGTAAGCGGCTCCCAACTCTCCACCGAAGATGACGGCGGCCCACCACTCGATCAGCTCGTAGATCATCGAGGTGGACATCACGAAGCCGAGTGGGAGCACATAACCCCAGGCACCCCGGGCGTCGACCACGCGGACATAGAACTCGCGAACCGGATAGGCCAGGAGCAGGCCGTACGCGAAGTGCAACGATCGGTCGAAGTGGTTGCGCTCGAATCCTAGACTCTCGTCGATCGAGAAACCCAACAGCGAACGACTCCAGGCGTCGTAGGGAACCAACGAGTAGGTGTAGTGCGAGCCGATCTCGTGAAAGCACAAGAAGAGGAAGATCAGCGTATAGGAGAGGCGCGACAACGGGAAGCGACGGCCCGTCGCGACCAGGACACCCACCGACAGGATCACCAGTACGTTCTCGAGCAACCACGCCCCGCGATCCACCGGATCGATCGCGAGCGCGACGAACTCGATCAGGAACAATCCGCCGAGTACGGCTGCGACGAGGCGAAGCGGCGGACGCGGGATGCGCATGGCCTCAGGCTAGCGACCTCGAATCAGCGCGGGGGCGGAACCAGCAAGACCTTGCCCGTGGTCGCCCTGCCCTCCAGTGCCCGATGGGCATCGGCGGCGGCGTCGAGCCCGAAGCGCGCACCGATGCGAATCTCGAGCCGGCCGGCCGCGACGGCGCCGAGCACCTCACCGGCTCGCATTTCGAGCTCCTCTCGGGTCGCCGTGTAGTGCGCGAGGGAGGGTCGCGTCACGAACAACGAGCCCTGGTTGTTGAGACGCTGAAGATCGAAGGCCGGCGGCGGGCCGCTCGATTGGCCATACAACGCCATCAGACCCCGCGGGCGCAAGGAGGCGAGACTTCCCTCGAAGGTCGTGATGCCCACCGCGTCGTAGACCACGTGGCAGCCGAGACCGCCCGTGAACTCGCGGACCGCTTCGGCGAAATCCTGCTCGGTGTAGCGGATCACGTGGTCGGCTCCGGCGGCTTCACTGAGCACCTGTTTCTCGGCCGTGGAGCAGGTGCTGATCACCACGGCGCCGGCCTGCTTCAGCAGCTGGGTCAGGATCAAACCCACACCGCCGGCACCGGCATGGACCAGGGCGACGTCGCCGGGCGACGTCGTGCGCACCCCTTTCACGAGGTAGTGCGCGGTCATCCCCTGCAGCATGGCCGCGGCGGCGATATCGAGTTCTACGGCGTCGGGGACCGCGACCATTTGCGCAGCCGCGCCCACCACATGCTCTGCATAGGACCCGGGCACGGACGACCAGGCGACGCGGTCGCCGGGAGCGAACCGCTCGACATCATCGGCGACAGCCTCAACGGTGCCGGAGCCTTCGAGACCCGAAACGAAGGGCAGCGGCCGCGGATACAGCCCGGTCCGGAAGTAGGTGTCGATGAAGTTGAGACCCGCCGCAGCGAGAGCGACGCGAACCTGGCCGGGCCCGGGTGCCGGAACTTCGCGCAGCTCCCATTGGAGCACGTCCGGCCCCCCGGTTTCGTGAACGAAGACGGCATGTGACATCGCGCGACACTAGCCGAAACCGCCCAGGGGGCGCTGCGCGGCGAATCGAACGGTGTCTCGAGGAGGGACGCCGATGCCTCTCGAGCTGGGTTGGGTCCCGGAGGGCTTTTGAGGGGGTGGTTCGCATATATGTTAGGTGTTCGGGTCAGGGTCGAGGGTGCGAGCGGGCGTGGGGCCGCTCGAACGATGTTTCGGAGATGTGATGTCGATTGTTGTTGATTGACATTCATATATCGCTGTAATCCACACCATGCGGCGTAAGGCATCCGGAATCCAGCTCGAACTACGGCACTCCGGGTGGGGCGGGAAGCGGCCCGGAGCTGGGCGAAAGCCCCAAGTGGGGTCTGGCATTCCGCATCTCCGCCGAACCGGACTGGCTTCCCGGTATCCCTGCCACGTCACCCTGAAGGTGCGCGATGGCGTGCCCTCCCTTCGAACCGTGAAGCTCGTACGCGAACTCGAACGCTCCTGGGCGAAGGCCTGTGAT
>JAJDAP010000029.1 GCA_029261795.1 Deltaproteobacteria bacterium | reverse complement strand
AGGCTGATCCGATACCGCTTCTTCGACATGCTGGGCTCCCCGTGAATCGACCCACAACACGGCGGGGACCGATCGGCTGCGGGGGGCGCGATTCGCAGAGAATGACACCACGGTCGCAATCAGTCGATACAAGGGACTAGCCCCTGGCGGCGCTAGCACATTCACGGAGACGTCGTGAGTCGTCCCCAGCCAATCAGGGCGCGGGGCTCGTCTCCCGACCTCGGCATTCGTCACACGAATGTCACATGTCGACCACGAAAGCGACGCCGGGCGAATCTAGGTTCCCGGCGCACTCAACAAGGAGTTCATCGTGAAGCGAGTTTCCCTCCAGAATGCGGTCATGGCCTTCGCCACGGCCCTCGCGATCGCGGTGCCGGCAGCGGCCCGCGACCAGATCAAGATCGTCGGATCCTCCACGGTCTTCCCGTTCGCTACCGCCGTCGCGGAGCAGTTCGGCAAGACCACAGACTTCAGGACCCCGGTCGTCGAGAGCACCGGCTCCGGAGGCGGGCTCAAGCTCTTCTGCGCCGGCGTCGGCACCCAGCACCCGGACATCACGAACGCCTCGCGACGCATCAAGGCTTCGGAAGTCGAACTGTGCGCGACGAACGGCGTGAGCGATGTCGTCGAGGTAAAGGTCGGCTTCGATGGCATCGTGGTGGCCAACTCGAAGAAGGCGGCACGCTTCGAGCTGACGAAGGAGCAGATCTTCCGTGCTCTCGCCAAGCAGGTGCCGATCGACGGAAAACTCGTCGACAACCCGTACCGCACCTGGGCCGACATCGGCGCCTCGCTTCCCGCGAGACGAATCGAGGTCCTTGGTCCGCCGCCTACCTCGGGTACTCGCGACGCATTCGTCGAACTCGCCATGGAGGGTGGTGCCAAGGCGATCCCCATGCTGGCCGCGCTCAAGGGCGAGGACAAGAAGGCCTTCCAGGCTGTTGCTCACGCGATGCGCGAGGACGGCGCCTACATCGAGGCGGGCGAGAACGACAACCTGATCGTCAGCAAGCTCGACGCCAACCCGGATGCGCTCGGTGTCTTCGGCTTTTCGTTCCTCGACCAGAATGCCGACCGTATCCAGGGAAGCCTCGTCGGTGGCATCGAGCCGACCTTCGAGAACATCTCGAGCGGTGACTACGCCATCTCGCGAAGCCTCTACTTCTACGTGAAGAAGGCCCATGTGGGCGTCGTACCCGGCATCGAGCAGTACATCGCCGAGTTCACCAGCGAGGCTGCCGCCGGAGAGGAAGGATACCTCGCTGACAAGGGCCTGATTCCCCTCTCCGACGAAGCGCGCTCGGTGGTCCGTGCCGAAGCGCTCGGCATGATGCTCCTCAGCCTGCAATAGTCCGCAGCGCCGCGGCGCCCTCGGGTGTCGCGGCTCCCTACCTGTTAGTTGGAATCGTGACCGGAATCTCCGCACTCCTACTGCTCCTGCTGATCGCCGCCGCCTGGACCACCGGGCGGCGGCGATCGCTCGTGGTAGCCGGCGGCGACCCCCGACAGCTCCACTCGCGACCGGTTTACCACGGCCAATTCGTCGCGCTCTGGTGCGGGCTGCCGGCCTTGTTGCTACTGCTCGCGGGGCTCGTCCTCGAACCTCGAATCGTCGAGGCACTCGTGCTGAACGGCGTGGCAGATGGGCTCCGAGATCTTCCGGCCGAGCGCGTGGAACGCTTCCTGTCCGATGCTGCCGCTCTCGCGAGCGGAGCGATCACCACAGGGGCGCCGACTCCGGCGCTCGAAGCTGCTGCCGCTCACTGGGCCAGACTATCCCGCTTCGGCGAGGCGCTGATGCTCGGAGTCGTCCTCGCGGCAGCGGTAGCCGGACTCGCGTGGTCGCGCGGGCGGATCACTCCGGAACTCCGCGCGCGCAACGCCGTCGAGCGAACCGTGCTCGCGATCCTGGCAACATCGTCCGCCGTGGCGATTCTCGTGACGATCGGCATCGTGCTATCACTGGCGTTCGAGGCCTCCCGGTTCTTCGGTCAGGTTCCGATCGCGGACTTCCTGTTCGGTACCGAATGGAGCCCACAGACCGCGATCCGCGAGGATCAGGTAGGCTCCTCCGGCGCCTTCGGTGCGCTTCCAGTCTTCGCGGGCACGTTGCTCATCACCGCGATCGCGATGTTCGTTGCGGTTCCGGTTGGTCTCCTCTCGGCGATCTACCTGTCGGAGTACGCGACGAGCGCGGTGCGCGGATGGGTGAAGCCGTTGCTGGAGGTGTTGGCTGGGATTCCGACCGTCGTCTATGGATTCTTCGCCGCACTGACGGTGGCTCCACTCGTTCGCGGCTTCGGCAAGGAGTTGGGTATCGACGTGGCCTCGGAGAGTGCCCTCGTCGCGGGCCTGATCATGGGCGTGATGATCATTCCCTTCATCTCGTCCCTTTCCGACGACGTGATCAACGCCGTGCCCCAATCGCTCCGGGAGGGCTCCCTCGGGCTCGGCGCGACGCCTTCGGAAACGATTCGTCGCGTGGTGCTTCCTGCGGCGCTCCCGGGGGTGGTCAGCGCCGTGCTGCTTGCGATCTCCCGAGCCATCGGCGAGACCATGATCGTCGTGATGGCCGTTGGCACGCGGGCGAATCTCACCGCGAACCCGTTCGAAGCCGTGACCACGGTGACGGTTCAGATCGTCACATTGCTGACGGGCGACCAGGAGTTCGACAGCGCGAAGACGCTGTCGGCCTTTGCGCTCGGGCTGATGTTATTCATCATGACGCTGTCGTTGAACGTGTTCGCGCTGGCCGTGGTTCGCCGCTACCGGGAGCAGTATGACTGACGTCGACGTTCACTCAGTCGAGGCAACGCAGCAGCATCTGCGCCGCCGGCACGCTGCCGAGCGCCGCTTCCGGCTCTACGGGGTCGCCGCCATCGGTGTCGGCATGCTGGCGTTGCTCTTCTTGTTGGGCACCACCGTACTCCAGGGCATCCCGGCACTGTTCCAACACGTGGTGACCCTCGAGTTCGATCTCGATTCGAAACTCATCGACCCGGACGGGACGGCAGATCCAAAAGCGCTCGGCGCGGCCAACTACGGTCGCATCGCGAAGAACGCCATCCGTGCCGAGTTTCCCGAGGTCACCGGCCGCCGTGAACGTCGAGCCCTGCAGGGTCTGGTCAGCGTTGGAGCCGCATTCGATCTACGCGAGCGTGTGCTCGCCGATCCGAGCCTGGTCGGCCGTCGGCTCGAACTCACGGTCGCGCTCGACGACGATGTGGATCTGCTGCTCAAGGGCGAGATCGATCGGAGTCTTCCCGAAGCGGACCGCAGACTAGACGACCAGGAGATCGCCTGGGTCGATCACTGGGTAGAGGCGGGGAAGGTGGATCGGGTGTTCTGGACCCACTTCTTCCAGAGCGGCGACAGCCGCGAACCGGAACTTGCCGGCGTCTGGGGCGCCGTGGCCGGAACCTTCTGGACCCTGCTCGTGACGCTCGCGCTCTCCTTCCCGTTGGGCGTCTCCGCAGCCGTTTACCTCGAAGAGTTCGCGCCGAAGAACCGCTGGACCGATCTCATCGAGGTCAACATCAACAACCTCGCCGCAGTGCCATCGATCGTCTTCGGGCTGCTGGGGCTGGCGGTCTTCCTGAACACGTTCGGTATGCCGCGGTCCGCACCTGTGGTCGGTGGCGTGGTGCTGGCGTTGATGACGCTTCCGACGGTCATCATCGCTGGACGCTCGGCGATCATGGCCGTTCCGCCATCGATCCGAGAGGCCGCACTCGGCATCGGAGCTTCGCCGCTCCAGGTCGTGATGCATCACGTGTTGCCACTCGCGATGCCCGGGATCCTGACAGGAACGATCATCGGAATGGCGCGTGCGCTCGGTGAGACCGCGCCGCTCCTGATGATCGGAATGGTCGCCTTCATCGTCGACATTCCGACGGGGCCGTTGGATTCGGCGACAGTGCTACCGGTCCAGGTCTACCTCTGGGCGGACAGTCCCGAGCGGGCCTGGGTCTACAAGACGTCGGCCGCGATCCTCGTCTTGCTAACTTTCCTCGTGCTGATGAACCTGACTGCGGTCCTGCTCCGCAATCGGTTCGAGCACCGCTGGTAGCCGCGCGTGCGAGTCGACCGAGAGAGAACACGAGGAATGCAGTACTTGACCAAGATCACGGCCCGTGACCTGAACGTCTACTACGGCGACAAGCAGGCGCTCTTCGATGTGAACCTCGATGTCCAGAAGAATCAGGTCACGGCGCTGATCGGGCCCTCCGGCTGCGGCAAGTCGACGTTCTTGCGATGCGTGAACCGGATGAACGACGTCATCGACATCTGCCGGGTCGAAGGCAAGATCACCCTCGATGGCGATGACATCTATCGCGAGGGCATCGATGCCGTGCAGTTGCGCGCACGCGTTGGAATGGTCTTCCAGAAGCCGAATCCGTTCCCGAAGACGATCTACGAGAACGTCGCCTACGGTCCTCGCATCCACGGGCTCGCGTCGAACGCAACGGACCTGGATGAGATCGTGATGAACAGTCTCGAGCGAGCCGGATTGATCGACGAGGTGAAGGATCGCCTGGACGATCCCGGAACCGGACTCTCGGGCGGCCAGCAGCAGCGCCTGTGTATCGCTCGCGCCATCGCGGTCAGCCCCGAAGTGATCCTGATGGATGAGCCCTGCTCCGCACTCGATCCGATCGCGACGGCCAAGATCGAGGAGCTGATGGGTGAGCTCACCGAGAACTACACGATCGTGATCGTCACGCACTCGATGCAACAAGCGGCACGGGTGAGCGAACGAACCGCATTCTTCCACCTGGGGATCGTTGTCGAAGAGGGCGAGACCGCCAAGATCTTCACCGACCCCGTCGACGACCGGACTCGTGACTACATCACGGGCCGGTTCGGGTAGCCGTGTCACGTCTCGTCGAGTCCCACCTGACCGAACTCCGCCAGAAGCTGCTGCGGATGGCGAGCCTTTGCGAGGCGATCCTCGAAACAGCGCTCGAGTCGCTCTGGACGCGAAACGCCGTGCTCGCCGAGCAAGTCAAGCCCGACGATCTGGAGATCGATCGGCTCGATGTCGAGATCGACGAACTCGTGCTGCGACTCCTGGCCACCCAGGCGCCGGTGGCGGACGATCTTCGGGAGGTCATCGCATCGAAGATGATCGCCATCGATCTGGAGCGTGTCGGAGACCTCGCGCGGAACGTCGCCAAGAGTGCGATCAGCCTGGCCGACAACCCGGAGGTTCCCACGCCGCCGCGGCTGCGGACGCTCGCCGACGAAGCCCAACGCATCCTGCGTCGGTCTCTCGATTGTTTCGCAGAGCGCGACCCCAACAAGGCCGCCGAGGTGTTGGACGATGACGATCAGGTCGACGAGGACGAGGATCTCGTGATTCGCGCCGCGATCGAGGAAATCCGGACGCACCCCGAGTACGCCTCCCAGGAGGTGGATTTCATCATGGTCGCCAAGAACCTCGAGCGCGTGGCCGACCACGCCACCAACATCGCCGAGGGCGTGATCCTCGCTGCCGAGGCGCGTATCGTGAAGCACGCGGAGAAGCTCGCTCAGTAGACCTCGTGCACGAGAGGTCGCGTCAGCGCCATTCCGCTGCGCCAGCGCTCGAGCACGCTAGCTGCTTCTGCCCGCGACCGTTAGGATGCGGCGCGCTGGCCGGAGGTGGCTACGCACGGAGCGCGCGATCATGGCCGACCGGCCGCAGCAGTTCGTGGAAGTCCTCTCGCCGGCGATCCGCCAGGCGGCGGCCATCGCGCGCGCGCTCGAAGGCCAGGTCACCAACGAGCCCAAGGGCGCCGAAAGCCCGGTGAAGGCGGCACTGACCATCGCGGACACTGCTTCCCAGGAAGCGCTGCTCGTGCCCCTGCTGGAGTATTTCCCCGACGTGGCACTTTCCGCCGAGGAAGACACGCCGACCGCCGATCTCTTCCCCGTCGAGAGTGAATCGCGCGTCGTGATCGATCCGATCGACGGTACGCTGCATTCCTACCTCGAGGGACGCGGGCCCTACGCGACGATGGTCGGCCTGGCCGTCCACGGCCGTTACGAGGCCGCGCTGGTGGCGCTCCCGCGCGAGGGAATCTTTCTCGATGCCGTTCGGGGCGGCCCCGTACGCCGCGCTCGCCCGCGCGCCAACCCCAAGCCGTGGCGAGCAGAGAACCGTGGGCGCCGGGTTCTCGTCCACCACGAAATGCCGAAGCCGGTCTGCGCTGCACTGGAGGCCGTCGGTTACGAAGTCGCCTTCGGCTGCGGCGGTGCGATTTCGGTGGCCCCGCTACTGGGGGGTTTCTGCGGCGGACTCCGCCTCGCGAAGGACACCATCAGCATCCGCGGCCGCGTCGGCCTGCTGATCGCCAGCGAAGCGGGCGCCCTGATCACCACCGAATCGGGAGACCCCTTCCCGGACGACCTGGCAACCCCGGCCCGGGGCCTGGCGTTGGCGGCAGATCCAAGCGACCTGGAAGCACTCCAGTCCGCACTGTCTCGCGCCTTCTAGCGAGGAGTCCGTCCCCGCTAGAAGCTACATCTGCGTGTAGTCCGGTCCTTCTCCACCTTCGGGCGTGGTCCAGGTGATCACCTGGTACGGGTCCGCGATGTCGCAGGTCTTGCAGTGCACGCAGTTTTCGTGGTGGATGAAGAGCTTCTTCTTCCCGGGCCTGTCGGTGTCGTCCACCATTTCGTAGACGGCGGCGGGGCAGAAACTCTCGCACGGGTTCCCGTATTCCTCGGCACACTGTGTTGCGCAGAGTTCGCGATCCGCAACGACCAGATGCGAGGGCTGGTCGGCCTCGTGGGCCGTACCCGAGAACCCGACCAGGTGCTCCTTGGTGAAGGTCAGTATGCCATCGAACTCGAAGGCCGGCTTCGTCCGCTTCTCCGGCGGAAGCTCCGAGAGCTTCTTCATCTTCTCGTGGCCCGGATGGAACTCCAGGTTGTCGATCAGGCCGCGACCGCCGGAGAGGAACAGGCGAACGGGCTCGTTCATCATGAAGAAGGGGAGACCTTGATCGAAGGCGCCATGGAAGTTGCGCGCCTGGCGATGCTCGTCCCAACACCAGCTCTTGCGGTAGCGCTCGGCATAGCCACCCAAGGTGACCGTCGAGAAGTCGTCGGCCTTCACCGCGTCGACGATCGCCTCGGCCGCCATCATGCCCGACTTCATCGCCATGTGGATGCCCGAGAGTCGTTCGGCGTTACAGAAGCCAGCCGCATCGCCCACGATCATGGCGCCATCCATGTAGAGCTTGGGCATCGAGTCCATACCGCCGATCGGAATCGTCTTGGCGCCGTAGCGGACGAGCTCGGCGCCATCGAGCAGATCGCGCATGAAGGGGTGGGTCTTGAACTTCTGGGCTTCGAGGTGCGGATCGTGGAAGGGGTCCTCGGCATCGAGGGCGCACACCATGCCGTAGGACACGAGGTTGTCCTGCATGTCGTAGAGCCACATGCCGCCGAAGTACTTGGGCAGGTTACCGGGGATCATCCCGTGGATGACGCGACCGGGCTTGTGCTTCTCCGGCTTGATGCGCCAGATCTCCTTGATGCCCGTTTCGAAGACTTCCGGGTTTTTTCCCGCGAGGCCGAACTGCGCGATGAGTTGTTTGGTGAGACTGCCGCGGACACCCTCGCCTAACACAGTGACCTTCGCCTTGATGTCCATACCGGCCTGGTAGGTGCCCTTCGGCTTGCCGTCCGCATCGACGCCCATGTCGCCGAGGCGTACGCCAACGACCTTGCCGTCTTCGGTCAGGATCTCGTCGCCGGCGAAGCCGGAATAGATGTCGATGCCCTTGGCCTCGCACTTCTCGGCGAGCCACTTGGCAATCCGGTTCAACGAGGCGACGTGGTAACCACGCTTCTTGAAGAAGGGCGGATTCATCGGAAGCTTGATGTGCTTGTCGCCCATGAACAGATAGGTCACGTCGTTGTCGCAGACGTACTCGGTGGGAAATCCCTGGTCCTCGAAATCCGGGATCAGTTCGCGGATCGCCCGGGTATTCACCACCGCGCCCGAGAGCATGTGATCGCCGACTTCCGCGCCCTTCTCGATCACGAGGACTGCCGGCGGCTCGAGCCCCTGCTCCTCGCAGGTCTGCATCAGGTGGTAGGCGGAAGCGAGCGTGGCGGGGCCGGCGCCGACGTAGAGGACGTCGACTTCCATTTCCTCGCGTTCGATGGGGGCGTTCATGGGAAATCTCCTGGTTCCGAGGGACCGACTTTAGGCGAGGCGGCACTCCGGTCAACCGGTTTTCGTCTCGCCATCCGCGCTCGGGGGGACGGGAAATCCCTTGCAATCCCGGGACGTTGACCCGGTTCTGGGGGTCCTCTATGTTGCGCCGGCTGAGTCCATCGCGCGCGCCGACCGACCGTGATTGGACCCTTCCTGAAGGAGCCCGGCCGTGGCCACGATGATCACCGAGGAGTGCATCAACTGCGGCGTCTGTGAGCCCGAATGCCCCAACGACGCGATCAGTGAAGGTGAGGAGATCTTCATCATCGATCCGCAGCTCTGCACCGAGTGCGTCGGCTTCCACGACAGCGAGCAGTGCGCGGCGGTCTGCCCGGTCGACTGCTGTGTCGCAGACCCGAACAATGTGGAAGACGAACTGCCGCTGTTCGAGCGCGCCAAGGCCATCCATTCGAGCCAGGCCGCCTCCTTCGAACTCTCCGCCGAAACCTCGCGCTTCCGGCAGAAGAGCGGGGCCGGACTCCTCACGTTACAAGATTGCCAGTTCGCCGAACTTGCAATCTTGAAACGTGAGGAGTCCGTCCCCGCTCAGTCGATACCGCGTAGCAGGTAGCTTCGGAAGGCCAGGAAGATGGCCAGGCCGAAGACCATCAGCGCTCCGGAGGCCAGGAATGGTGCGCCCAACGATTGGCCCATCAGCCAACCGCCGCCAGCTCCGGCGACCACCCGACCGGCGGTGGCCATGGAGTTGCTGTGGCCTAGCAACTCGCCAGCTTCTTCCGACCGGCAGACTTTCGTGTAGAGGCTCGTGAAGGGCGGGAACGCGAGGCCCTGACCGATCGCGACAACGGCGCCGAGCAGGAAGAACGTTTCATAGTTCGGTACGACAGCGATTCCCGCGATGCCGATGGCCAGCAGGGACAAGCCTGCGATGACGAGCTTCGATTCGTCGATGCGATCGACGAGCCGCCGCAGCAAGATGCCCTGGGTCAGGACCAGGAAGAGTCCGACCCAGGCGAAGAAGATGGCCGCGTCTACTTCGTCCTTCTCGAAACGTCGCGCCATGAACCAGGTCGCCATCGCTTCGAGAACCGCAAACGAAGTGAACAAGATGAAGAAGAGACCCAGATAGATCGCGATGCGTCGATCGTGGACCTGCGTGAACAACAAGATCGGCGTCGGGATCAGGCTCCGGCCGAGATCGCGCCAACGCGGGTCCAGATCCGCCGGTCGTGTCTCTGGCAACGCGAACCAGGCGAGTACGAAGCTCGCCGCGGCCAACACCGCGACACCATAGAAAGGCGCGTGCTCGTGAAAACTTGCCAGGCCGCCACCCAGGGCCGGGCCCACGATCATGCCCGCGCCGAAGGCCGCCCCGATCACGCCCATGCCACTCGCCCTTTCAGAGGGCTCGGTCACGTCGGTGACCACGGCCTGGGCAGTGCCGATGCTGGCGGCAAAAAAACCGGCCGCGATGCGCGCTGCGTAGATCCACTCGATCGATTCGGCGAAGGTGAGCAGCACGAAGGAGCCAGAGGTCCCGAGCAGGGAGACGAGCAGGACCGGCCGCCGTCCCAAACGGTCCGAGGTCCAGCCCCACATCGGCAGGAACAGCAACTGGGCCAGCGCGTAGAGCGACAGGATCATGCCGACCTGGAAGGAGGTGGCGCCGAGCCGTTCCGCGAAGAGCGGCAGCACGGGGATCAGCACGCTGAAGCCGATGAAATCGATCAGGATCGTCGCGAAGACGACCAGCAGGGTGGCGCGACCCTGCTTCTGGTCCTTTCCGGCTGCCGGGTCTGCCGGTTGCGCCGTCTGCGACTCGTCGGAACTCAACGGCTGCGCCACTCCTAATTCGCGAAGGCCGCTCCGGAAGGTAACCGGAGCCCGCTATCCTGCCGCCCATGCCGACGCCCGACAGCAGTGTCGTCGATCTGATTCGCGATTTTCTCGAAGCCCATCACCGGCTGCGTGCCGTCGCGGCCGCCTACCGATCCGGCGAGCTCGGCTTCGCCGAAGTCCAGAGCCTGGTCGGTGAAGGCGAGGGCTCGGTTCTGTATCGGTTGAAGGAACGCTGCCACAACCTGTACCGCGCGGTTCCGGTTCCCGAGGACAAGATCGGTTCCGGGGCGCTGTTCGATCTCGCCGTCGGCTCGCTATTTCACGAAGCCATGAAGTTTCGCGAGGGCTTCTATCAGCTCTCGGCCTACGGTCCGAAGCTCGAGAGGCTGAGGCACACCGACCGCGCCGAGGCTCGGGAGCTGCTGGCCGAGTTCGAGAAGATTCTCGACCAGACTCGCCTACGCATCGAGGATTCGTTGGTGGAGACCGAGGTACTGCTCGACTGGATCTCTGGGCAGCTTCAGTCGCTCCTTCACGAGCACGGCGATGAGGGTTCGCTGGCGCGCTTCCTGGTCGAACACGGCGTCGAGGTCGCCGAGTTGACGGGTGCTTCCGAGGCGGGCCTGCTCAGCGATCTCTACGGTTCCGTCGAGGCGGCGCGGCTTCGAGCCGCGGAGTCGTACCTCTCCAGCGGCTTCTTCGACCAGGCGCTCGGCGCACTTGCCGATATCACAGTCGGGTCCGCCAATTCGCTCAGGTGGTACGCCGAGGGAATGTCCGCCTACCTGGACGGACGCTATGCGGACTGCGTCGAGCGGCTGGGCCGGTGGCTCGCGGCAGGAACCATCGATCCGGGCCTGGCTGCCCTGGCGGTTTCTGCACTCGGTCGTGTGGGCCAACTCGTCGAGGGGGAGGCGGGGCTGCCCGAGGCGGCCGAACTCTCGGAACGGATCCGTAGCGCGCTGGGCTAGCCCGTTCCGGGATCGTGGCCGCCGGGATCCGCGTCGAGGTCCGAGAGGATTCCGCGGAGCAGGGTGCGACGGATCTCTTGGCGACGCCAGGAAACCGCCTGGCTCGAATAGATGTCCTCGACACCGAGTACGGCGCTGCCCAGCCCGCCGGTGGCGTAGTGGAACACGAGTGCTCCCATGGCCGACTGGAACAGGTGGCGAGCCGAGCTGCGTTGGAAAGCGCCGGCATCCATGCCTTCCTTGAAGAAGCGCAACAAGCGCCCGACGACGGTTTCGACCAGGGGTTGGATCTCGCCTTGGTTCACTTCCGGTCGGTCGACGAAGATCCGGATCAGGATCTGCGCGTAGTTGCGTCGTTGGGCGAGCAGGTCGTTGATGGAATCACTGAGCCGGTAGAGGCGATCGGCCGGGCTGCCATGCGCTTCGATCGCGCTCCGGATGGTCTCGTCGAGCGCTAGCAGGATTCGTTGGAGAACCGCCTCGTAGAGGGCCGCCTTGCTCGGGAAGTAGTAGTAGAGCGCCGTCTTCTGGACGCCTACCAGGCCGGCGATGTGCTGGAGGTGCGCACCGTCGTAGCCTTCGCGGGCGAAGGCCGCTTCGGCGACTTCGAGGATCTTGTCGAGCGTGTCGGCACTGCGTCGCTCGCTCATGGGGAACCTCAGGCGGGGTTGGGCACGGGTTCGGGCTTGTCGCGATAGTAGGCGCACAAGGCCGCGCCGGAAACGAAGAGCCCGACGGCGATCCACTGCGCCGAAGTCAGCCCGAGACCGGCTTGCGGATTGACCCGCCAGAATTCCACGACGAAGCGCCCGATGGCTGCCAGCATCAGGTACTCGCCGAACAGGCAGTTGCTCTTCTTGCGCCGCGACCAGAGGAAGAGCCCGACGGGAATCAGCCAGGCGACTTCGTAGAGCTGGGTCGCGTGTACCGAGAAGACCTCACCGGTGACCGAATCCCTGGTCGGTGGGGCGCCCTTCGGAAAGGCGACCGCCCACCAACCTTCGCTGCGCACCCCGTAGTCATCACCGACCAGGAAGCAACCGACCCGGCCGAGCGCCTGGCCGAAGGGCGCCGCGGCGGCCACCGCACTCGCCACCAGTCGGGTCGGAATCTCGTGGATGCGCGTCCCGATCGTGGTGACCAGGATCCCGCCGATCAGACCGCCGTACCAGGTGATGCCGCCGCGATCGAGCAGCAGGTCCAGGAACTCGCCCTGACCACGGACCAGGCCGACGTCGATGGCGAAGTAGAGCTTCGAGCCGAGGATTCCGCCGATCGCCGCGTACAGGACGATGGTCGAAGAGAGTTCGGGATCCAGGCCGTGCTCTTCGAAACGCTTGCCAACGATCCACCAGGCGGCGAGAAAGCCGCAGGCCATCAGGACGCCGAAGGAGCTGATGGGGAAGTCGAAGTAGGGAATCCGGAAGAGTTCGGGGTACATCCGGCCGCGGAACCTACGGTACCGCTCAGATTGCGGCCAGCGTTCGCTCAGGCCTTGGCGAAGCTGACGTGGAAGGCCGCACCCTTGCCCGGCTCGCTCTCGACCCAGGCGCGGCCACCGTGGGCCGCCGCGATCTTGCTCACCACGGCGAGGCCGATGCCCGTGCCGTGGTTTCCCTTGCATGGCGACAGGCTGTGGAAGATCTCGAAGATCCGCTCATGATGTTCGGCGGCGATGCCGGCACCGTTGTCCCGTACGCAGATTCGTTGCAGGCCAGGCTCTTCGCTGATCTCGACCGAGATCTCGGGACTATCACAGGCGCCCATGTGGTCGAGGGCATTTCCGATCAGGTTGCCGAGCACCTGATAGAGATGCGTGCGGTCGCAGTAGAGGATTGGCGGGTCCACGGGTATCCGTAGCCGGATGCCGATCTCGTCGAGGCGCGGCTTCATCTCGGCCTGGATCTGCTGGAGCACCTGGCGCGGATCGACCGGGACCCTCATCGGGTCGGTCTTGCCGATTCGAGCGAGTTCGAGCAGATCGTGAATCAAGCCTTCCATGGTCCGCCCGGCTTCTTCGATCCGGCTCACGAAGCGCAGTCCCTTTTCGTCGATGGCGTCACCGTAGTCTTCTCGAAGCAGGCGTGAGAAGCCGAGAATCGCCACCAGGGGGGAACGCAGATCATGGGACACCGCGTGCACGGTGTGTTCGAGTTCGGCGTTCTTGCGCTCGAGTTCGCGCTGGAAGCGTCGGATCTCGGTCACGTCCCGGACGTAGGCCACCGCGCCGACCTGGGAACCGTCCGGGAGCGCGAGCAGCTTGATCGATACGTTGGCAGACAGCGGTGCGTCGTCTCGGCGACGAAGCTCGAGGTCGACGCTATGCGTCCGCTCCGGATCCTCCGACAGCACCTCGGAGAGCTGGGTCTGATCGAGTTGGTCGTTGATGAAGGCGCTGAGCGGCCGATCCACGATTTCGTCGATGCGGTAGCCGGTGAGCGTCGCCATGGCCGGGTTCGCATAGGTGATGAAGCGACTGCGATCGATCACCACCACACCCTCGGGCGCGCTGTCGAGGATGGCCTTGCTGTAACCGAGTTGGGCATGGAGTTCGCGCTCCTCGGGTTGTCCCACCCGGAAGATCGCGACGGTGTAGGCGCCACCCGACCCGCTACATATCTGCGCCGCGGAGACGGTCGCCTTGAGCGGGGCTTCGTCACGGTTCTGGAGCAAGACGGGCTCATTGCCTAGCAGGCCAGTGTTCTCGAGGGTTTCTCGCAGTCGATCAGGGAAGTCGGGGAGAACGCGTTCGCCGAGCCAAGGCTTTCCCTTCAGTGAGTGGCCACCGCCCCACATTGACGCCAGCGCATCGGACACCCAGACGATGCGATCCTCGGGGTCGGCCACCAACACCCATTCATGGAGGCCGGCCAGGCCCTGGACGATGGGCAATGCCGCCGCCTGGAGTTCGAACGTTGCTTGTCCGGATGCAAGGGCTGAAATACCGGGGCCTCCTGTGGAATCTGGCGGGATTGGAATCGTACCACCCGCCAGGGTTTCCCCACGCTGAACCGCGATCATTATCACGGCGCGATGAGCGAAACCTGGTAGATCTGTGTTCCCACCAACGCCGCCTTGGTGGCCTCGATTTTATTTTTTCCCCACGGGAAAGACCGAGCCCGGCGAAACACCATGTGTGAGCCCCAAACTGCCCCGCAGGGCTTGCCGGCGCCTGTGTTCTTTGGCAGCGGGATCGGGGATCCGATACGCTTGATGGGTCTCTGGCAGCCCTCTGGGGCGCCGGAGTTCTTTGCAACGGACGCCCCCCGTCCTGGCTCGCCGCCGGAATCGTCCAGCCGATCCAAGTACGGAGGGTTCCCGTGCACCCAGGCCTGGCTCGAGGGTGAGCGACAGGCTCTGGGCGGATCGGAGACGAACGATGAACGCAGATCTGAGCGCGATGCGAGTGGTGTGTATTGGCCTGTGTGCCGCCCTGCTCTCTGGTTCCCAGCTGCCGGAGGCCGGCGTCGTTTCCGCTTCTGAGGCTCCGGCCCTCGTCGTCGAAGCCGAGCCCGATGCCGCGACCGCGATCGATCAAAAGCTCCGCAAGCTCAACCGGCACCTCGAAGCCAGCCAGGTCGAGCGGATCCGCCTGGCCATCCTGCGTTCGAGCGAACGCCACGGCCTCGATCCGATGCTGGTGGCTTCGATCATGACGGTCGAAAGCACCGGCCGACCCCACGTGCGGAGCCCGAAGGGTGCGTTGGGCCTGATGCAGGTCATGCCATACATGATTCGCCCGCTCGATCTCGCCGGGAATCCGTCGACGATCGAGGCCAACATCGAAGCCAGCTGCACGATCTTGTCGAGCGACATCCGGCGCCTCGGTGAGGACGACGGAATCTCCACCTACTTCTGGGGCTCCAACATTCGCGGCACGGCCTACCTGGAAAAGGTTCGCGCGGCCCAGGAATCCCTGGTTCGCGACGTTCGCTCCTAGCGGACGTGTCCGTGGGGGAGGGCGCACTGCGCCGCATCGAATCCCACCTCGAGAGCCAGGACGGGCTTCGCCTGTTCCGCCGGGCCTGGCAACCCGACGCCCCGCACCACGTGGTCGTGCTGGTCCACGGCTATGCTGAGCACAGCGGGCGCTACGACGAGACGGCGGCCGCCTTCGCCGCCGAGGGCTTGGCCGTAGAGTCTTTCGATCTGCGCGGCCACGGCCGTAGCGAGGGCGCGCGCTGCCACGTCGACCACTTCGATCAGTTCCTGGACGATCTCGACAGCGTCCTGGCTCTCGCACGCGAGACCTACGCGGGCCTTCCCATCCACCTGATGGGCCACAGCATGGGCGGACTGATCACGCTGACGCACCTGACGAAGCGCAAGCCCGTGGTCGCCAGTGCGGTCGTGACCGGTCCGGCGCTCTCCGTGGGTGGAGCCCCGACGCTTCAACTCCTGGCAGCGCGGGTCCTGGCGAAGCTGTGGCCCACCTTCACGATCAAGATGAACCTGGACGCAGCGGGCCTGTCTCGCGATCCCGAAGTCGGCCAGCGCTACCTCGCCGACCCGCTCGTCGAGCGGACCATCACGGCATCGCTGGGAAATCAGCTGAGCCAGACAGCTTCCCAGACCGCAGCGGCTTCCAGCGAGGTCGCGGTGCCGCTGCTGGCGCTCCACGGCGAGGCCGACCCGATCTGCGACGCTGAGGCGACGCGCGCCTTCATGGCGCCGATCACGACGACGGGAAGCCGGTTCCATGCGTACCCGGAGCTTCGCCACGAGATCTTGAACGAGCCCGAGCGCGATCAGGTCCGGTCCGACATCCTCGGCTGGTGGAAGGAACTCAGCCAATGAGTGACGGCCTCACGCATCTCGATGACCAGGGTCGCGCCCGTATGGTGGACGTCGGCGAGAAGCCGGTGACCGAGCGGGTATGCGTCGCCGGCTGCGAGGTCCAGATGGCCGCGGAGACCCTGGCCGCGATCACCGAGGGCCGGATGCCCAAGGGCGACGTCTTCGCGACGGCCCGCATCGCGGGGATTCAGGCCTCGAAACGCACGGACCAGTGGATTCCGCTCTGCCACCAACTTCCGGTCGAGTCCATCGAGGTGGTGCTGACGGCGGCCCCGGCGGGCCCCTGCGTCAGGGTCGAGGCCACCGTTCGGGCCCACGCGCGAACCGGCGTCGAGATGGAGGCCCTGGTCGCCGTCGCTGCTGCCGGCCTCACCATCTACGATATGTGCAAGGCCATCGATCGCGGAATGATCGTTTCCGATGTTCGGCTGATCCGAAAGCAGGGCGGCAAGACCGGGGTCTGGGAGCGGCCCGGCTCTCGCTGAATCTCCTGCTCATACGGGCGTCGAACCGGATGCGGCGCCGTGGCGTATCCAACGGGCGGTAGGAATTTCCTCTGGCCGTAGGGAACCGATCCAACAACCCGGTGTCGAATCCGGCGTGGCTTTCGTGACGCAACCTCTCCTGGAACAACCCCAACCCTTGTCCGCCGACTTCGAGCGCCCCACGCCGACCGTCGATCCGGACCTCGAACTCGTCGATCGCTGGCGCGACGGGGATGCTGCGGCCTTCGAGCAGCTCGTCAAACGGCATGAGCGGCGCATCTTCGGGCTGCTGATGCGGATGCTCGGCAATCGGCAGGAAGCCGAGGATGCCGCTCAGGACACCTTCCTGAACCTGCATCGCCATGGCCACCGGTTCCGACGCGAAGCCCGTTTCTCGACCTTCGTGTATCGGGTCGCCGTGAATGCCGCGCTGAACCGCCGGCGCAGCCTGGGTCGGCGTCGTTCGCACATGGACGCACTCGGGCTCGAACAGTCGGTGGGTGAAGCCATTCCCCAGGGACCGGTCTCGCCCGAGGCCGCGACGGCCGGGAACGAGATCCGGCTGAGGGTCCAACGGGAGATCCTGGCCCTGCCCAAGAATCTGCGGGCGCCGGTGATTCTCTACGATCTCGAAGGCCTCGCCTATTCGGAGATCGCCGAGGTGCTCCAGGTGGCCGAGGGCACCGTGAAATCGCGGATCCATCGCGGCCGCCGGGTGCTGCGGGAACGGCTGGCAGATCTCGTCAAGCGCGGCGAGGGCATGTCATGAATCACGACGCCGTCCGTCGCCGTCTCTCCGCCCATCTCGAGGGCGGCCTTTCGGTGCGCGCCGCAGCCCGGCTGGAGGCCCACCTGGATGCCTGTCCAGCATGCCGGGAGGAGCGAGACGCGCTCGACCACACGGTCCACTTACTCCGTAGCCTCGCCTCCGAGGAACCGCCCGAGGATCTCGCCGCCAAGATCTTCGCCCGGCTCGAAGCCGGTGAGGGCCGCCCGGTGGCGTGGGCACGTTGGTCGGCCTGGTGGAACGGCGCCTGGACCGCCCCCCTTGCCACCGGTATGGCGGGCCTGGCCTTGTTGCTGCTGGTCCAGACCGTCGAGATCGAGGTTGGCTGGCCGGGCGCCACCCCGGCACCCCGAGCGCTGGCCGCAGCTGCTGTTCCCGACGGGACCGCTTCGTCGAAGGCTCCGACGCTGGTTGCGCGCGGCCCGGCTCCGGTAGCCGCGCCGGAACGTAGGGCGGCCGATTTCGAGGCCGGCGCATCGCTGCGCACGCAATGTCTGCGTCAGCCGGGCGCAGCCGCCTGCGCGGCCTGGCACTCCTGGCTGCTCGGCCTGGCGGTCGATGAACCGCGCGCCTTCGTCATGGAGGTGGATGCCGTGCCGGACGCGGCCCGCACCCGCTGGCTGGTGGATCTCTCCCGTTTCGCTGCCCACTCGGGCTCGGCACCGCGCGTGGCCGAGCGCCTGCGCGCGACCCGCGACCCGCGTGCCCAACGTCTGGCTCCGCACTTCGAACAGGTTTCGGTGCGCTAGATCCGACGCCGGCGGTAGCCCCAGGGCTGCTAGTCTCCCGCGCCGATATGACGCGCATCGCACCGATCGTTCTCGCAGGGCTGCTGGCCGGGACAATCGCGGGCGGCGCAGCCGCCGCGGAGTCCGAGGTCGTACTCGATCCGGATGCGCACACCGAGCGGAGCGGCATCGAACGTTGGCAGCGCGCCAGGCACCGCGTCAGCGAGGTTCGGGTCGAGACCCAGCCGACCGACGCCCGGCTCGAGCTGCGCTATGTGCGCGAGCAAAGAACGCGGCTCCACGAACGCACGCAGGCGCCCACGCTGCTGCGACTTCCCTCGGTGGCAGGAGGTGACGTCGTCGTATTGCGCGCGCTGCGGCCAGGCTACCGGACGCGTGAGCTGAGCTATCCGGCGAACGAGATTCCTGCCCGGATCGAGATCCTGCTGGAGCCCCTGCCCAACGCGTTGCTCGCGGCGACCCATCGAAGGCTGGTCGGTCGGCGTTCGCTGGTTCTGTGGACCCAGTCGAGCGCCGACGTGCGCGTACAGGAAACCGCCCGGGCCGTGCACGTGGTGCTCGCCGAAACCCGATCGGAGCTGGCCGGACGCCCCGATCTGTCGATCGAGAACGTTGGCGAGGATCTCTTCGTCGCGGTCGCGTTGGATGATGGCTGGCAAGCGCATCAAGAGCTGCGTGCACACCAGGGACGTGACCCGGTGCGCGGGCTCGAGCGCATCGTGATCGAGTGGGTTCCTCGCGACGGCGGGCTTGCCGCGACCGAGCGTGCCCGGGCGGGCCTGGCACGCCTGGGAGCAGACGACGTCGATGTCTGCGCACGCCAGTTCGAGCGGGAACTTCGCCAGGCCATGCCCGCGACCTCGCTGGCTCGCGCCTTGGCACCGACCGGACGTTTTCTCGACGCCATCCAGCGGGCCACCCTGCGTCGTCTCGCCGAACTCGATCGAATCGGGCTGGTCGAACTCGTCGATGGCACTCGCTTCGATCCGATGCGTCCCATCGAGGCGGACCTCGCGATGGGACGCGCCAGCGAGATCCGCGGCTATCTGGCCATCCTGTCTGGGTTCGTCCGCCAGGTCACCACACCGCACGAAACCGATCGCGTGCTGGCATCGCTGATCGCACCAGATCTCCCCGCTGCCGAAGTGGCCCAGGTCATCGCCGAAGCGCGCCGTGTCGAGCGCTCGTGTCGAGCGCCAAACTAGCGGCCCAGCCTGACTGGGATAGCTTTCCCGTGCCTGCCCCGGGTCCCCGCGAGAGCGACGTGAGATCCGACTTCGACGAATCAGAGTTTCATGGGCAGCCTGCACGCCCGCTCCCCGCAGCAGCTGCGGGCCCACGGGAGCGTGCCCAGCTTCACGGTTTCACGGCCTTGCGCGACGAAGAGCTGCTGGCGCTCGTGTTGGGAACTGGAGCGAAGCGCCAAACCGTGCGCGAGCTCGCACAAGCACTGATCGACGACGGTGGTCTGCGCATGTTGGCAACGGCGCCCCTCGCGGCACTGTGTTCTCGAACGGGGATCGGTCTCGCCAAGGCCGCCCGACTCCTCGCGGCCGTGGAGATCGGTCGCCGGCTCGCAGCGGAACCGCTCGAGCGTGGCGAGCCGGTTCGGCGGCCCGACGACGTTCACCGCCACTTCCACGCCCACCTGCGCGACGCCCTCCAGGAGGAATTCCACGTGCTGTTGCTCGACGGTCGGCACCGGCTGATTCGTGTGGCACTGGTCACCCGCGGAACGCTGACGGCGAGTCTGGTGCATCCGCGCGAGGTCTTTCGCCATGCGCTTCGCGAGGCCGCCGCAGCCGTCGTGCTCGTCCACAACCACCCGAGCGGCGATCCCACCCCGAGCGACGAGGATCGCCAACTGACCGAACGGTTGGTCCGGGTGGGCGAGATCCTGGGCATTCCGGTTCTCGACCACGTGGTGGTAGCCGAAACCGGCTTCAGCAGCCTCCGCGAGCTGGGCTGGCTGGGCGGCTAGGGAACCGCTGCACGGATCTTCGAGTGGCCCCACGCCCGCTTGCGCCCTCGAACAGGACCCGAACACCTAACATCGACGCGAACCCCCCCCTCAAAAGCCCCTCCGGGACCCGACTCCGCTCGAGAGGGACCGACATCACATCCTCGAAGCGGGATCTGCCCGCCCCATGCCCTCAACAGCCCTCGGGTGCCGGAGGCAGCGCCGCTACAGCTCCGCCCAGAGTGCGCGCAGGGGGTCTCCTGTGCCGGGTTTCTCCAGGGATGCCTCGGGTTCAAGTCCGGCGCGCAGGCTTCCGATGAGAGCGACATGGCGAATCCGGCCGATATCCAGACTGTGGTCGAGCGGCGCCGCGCGGCGCGGGCGCCGGTCACGGTTCGGGTCCAGTACGCGACGATCGATGCGATGTTCTCGGAGTTCACGCGCAATGTGAACGAGGGCGGCCTGTTCGTCGAGACCGATGAAGCCCTGGAGATGGACGAGGTCGTCGTCTTGCAGTTCACGCTGCCGGGTGCCGACGTCCCGGTTCAAGCGCGGGGTCGCGTGGTTCGAATCGAGACGACGGGAATGGGCATCGAGTTCGAGAAGCTCGATACCAGCGCGCGCGAAGCCATCGACGCACTGATTCGCGAACTTCGCATCCGGCAGAGCGCGGAAGAGAGCGACGCCTAGCAGGTTGCGGAAGAACCCCGGACCGAGCCCGGTGCGCAGATTTTCGGTCCAATCAAGCCGCGGAGCCGCCGCTGGGGCAAGCCCCAGCAAGGCTTCGCAACGCAGAGTGGGCCGGAAAGATGCGTACCCGGCGACGGGAGTGGGTTTTTCCGCAGCCTGCTAGGCCGGAGCCCCGAGCAAGCGCGCCGGTGCGACGCACCGGCGCGGCGAGCTAGAAGGGGATGTTGTCGTCCGGCGGCGCCTCTTGGGAGCCGGAGTCGAAGCTGCCACCGCCGCCGGTATTGCCGCCGCCGCCAGTGTTGTCACCGCCGCCGGTATTGCCGCCGCCGCCAGTGTTGTCACCACCACCGGTATTGCCGCCGCCGCCTGTGTCGCCGCCTCCACCGGCGCCGCCACGTCCGCCGATGAACTGCACCGTGTTGGCCACGATCTCGGTCGTGCGCTGCTTGTGGCCTTCCTTGTTTTCCCACTCCCGGGTCTGCAACCGTCCCTCGATGTAGACCTGTCGGCCCTTCGAGAGGTACTGGGCGCAGTTTTCCGCCATTCGTCCCCAAACGACGATGCGGTGCCACTCGGTCTTTTCTTCGCGGCCCGTGCCGTCCTTTTTCGCCCAGCTCTCGGTCGTTGCCAACGAGAAGTTCACGACCGGTTGGCCGTTCGCCGTGTAGCGCAGCTCCGGATCGCGGCCGAGGTTTCCAATCAGAATCGCTTTGTTGACGCCTGCCATGATGGGGGTCACTCCGTCGGTGCGAGGTGAGTACGGCCATGTTCGGGGGCCGTGCGCGCCGCGTCAAGCTACGTTTGAAGCCACCTCATGATCTACGTCATCCGCTATCTGCTGATCGCCCTCTACACGATCTTCTGGGGCGTACTGGGCTGCGTGCTCGCTCTGATCAACGGCGACCTGGTCGTCTGGGTCGGGCGCAGCTGGATCCGCTGGATCTTCGCGACCTGCGGTTTGAAGATCGAAGTCGAGGGCCTCGAAAACGTCCCGGACGGTCAGGGGATGGTGTTGATGTCAAACCACCAGAGCGCACTCGACATCGGCGCGCTCGTGCTGACCTACCCCCACCCGTGGCGCTTCGTGTTCAAACGCGAGATCGCCTACATCCCCTTCTTCGGTTGGGTGATGGCGCTCTCGGACCAGATCATGATCGATCGCGGAAATCGCGCGAAATCCGTGGCCAGCTTGAGGAAGGCGGCCAACCGGGTCCGCGACGGCGTGAACGTGATGATCTTCCCCGAGGGCACCCGCAGCCCCACCGGCGCGCTCAGGGAATTCAAGAGTGGCGGCTTCCACCTGGCCATCGACGCCGGCGTTCCGATCCTGCCGGTGACGGTTTCGGGCAGCATCCAACTCACGCCGAAGCACTCGTTCAGGGTGGAGAGCGGCACGATGAAGGTGACCTACGGCGTGCCGATCCCGACGGCCGATCTCAGCACCGAAGATCGCCAGGAACTGAAGGCGCAGGTCAAGCAGGCGATCGAGGCCGGATTCGACTGGGACTACCAGCAGTTACCCGACTCCCAGGCCTCCTCGTCCGATGCCCGGGGGCCGGTTCCGTCGGCTTGAGTGCGGCGTTCCCCATGGGAGAATGCGCTTCCAGCTTGACGACGAGAAGAAGCCGCCGGTACCCTCGCTCCATTGCCCGTCCCACGGGGGTGAGGACGCAGCCACATGGCCAAGAAGAAGGGACGCGCCCGTTCCTCCTCTGGGGGGAGCGGACGAAGCGGTAGCTCGTCTGCCCGCTCTTGGAGCGAGCGGCTCGGTTTCGGCTGGCTGATCGGCCAGGAGGTCGTCGGTCTCCTGCTGATTTCGCTGGGTCTGATCGCCGGACTCGCGCTCTGGAGTTTCGATCCGTCAGATCCTGCCTGGGTCTGGGCGCCGGTTGCCAACGCGGCCGGCGTGGCGGGCGCCTCGATCGCGGCCTCGCTGGTGCGCACCGTCGGCGGACTGGGCGCGGTGGTGCCCGCTGCCGGCGCCGTTTTCGTCGGAAGCCAGATGTTGACCGGCGGACGCCTGCGCTTTCCGCCGCGCTTCTGGGTTGGCGTCGTGCTGCTGCTGCTCACGTTCTCGACGATTCCCGCGCTGCTGGATTCGCTGGCGCCCGGCCGCCTCCCATGGAGCTCGGGCGGCCGTTTCGGGGACGCGCTCGCCGCTGCCCAACAGACCCTGCTTTCGGGGCCCGGCGCGCTGCTGCTGAACGCGGTCGCGCTTGCTGTCGGCGTGCTCGGACTGTTCGGTGTCGCGCCGGGAACCGCGCTCGGCGTGCTCGGAAGCGGGATGGCGGCCGCCGGTGCGCTGGCGGCCTCGGTAGCGACGACGGTCTGGGGCTCCCTCTCTGGCGTGCTCGGAGCGGCCCGGGACGCGGTCTCACGAAGTGGCGCTGCCTTCACGGTCTGGCGCGAGCAACGCGCCCGGCGGGAACGCGTCGCGGCGGTTCGGGAGGACGAGGCCCTTCCGGCTTCGCCGATCCGTGGCCCTGCCTTGAAATCCCAGCCGGCGAGCAAGCTGATTCCAAAGCTGCGCCGCTCGAATGGGCCCGACATCGTCGATCACGCGGCGGATCGATCGGCCGAGGAGCCCGAACAGGAAGCCTTCGCTTTCAGCGAGAAGACCTCGACCGGGCCCTATACGGCGCCCGATGTCGCCACGATCTTCCAAGCGCCGCCGGAAGGGTCGCGCAAGTACGACCGCGAGAGCCTGCTGATGAACTCGCGGATCCTGGTGAAGAAGCTCGCCGACTTCGGCGTGATGGGGCAGGTGGTGACGGTCCATCCCGGCCCCGTCATCACGATGTACGAGTTCGAACCGGCGCCAGGCGTCAAGGTCAACAAGATCACGAACCTGTCGGACGATCTGGCGCTCGCGCTGCGCGCGCTGTCGATTCGCATCATTGCGCCGATCCCGGGCAAGAGCGTGGTCGGGATCGAAGTTCCGAACCCGGACCGCGAGGTGGTCTACATCCGTGATCTGCTGGAATCGAAGAAGTTCCGCGGGAGTGGATCCAAGCTCACGCTGGCCCTCGGCAAGGACATCTTCGGCAATCCGCTCGAAGCGGATCTGTCGGCGATGCCCCACCTGTTGGTGGCCGGCGCCACCGGCACCGGCAAGAGCGTGTTCTTGAACTCCTTGCTGTGCTCGATCCTGTGTCGTGCAACGCCGGACGAAGTGAAGCTCTTGTTGGTCGATCCGAAACTCCTCGAACTTTCGATCTACGAGGGCATTCCGCACCTGATTGCGGACGTGGTGACGAACCCGAAGCGCGCGGCGGCCGCGCTCCAGGGGATCGTTGCGAAGATGGAAGATCGGTATCAGCGGATGGCCGCGCTCGGTGTGCGAAACATCTCGCAGTACAACCAGCGCGTGGACGAGGCGCTGGCAGAAGGCGAGAAGACCTTCTTCCTCAAACCGAAGCCCGGCGAGGCGCAGGGAGAAGAGGTCGAGTACGCCCGGATTCCGTACATCGTCGTGGTGATCGACGAGCTGGCGGACCTGATGCTGGTCTCCGCGCGCGATGTAGAAGAGAGTCTCCAACGTCTGGCGCAGATGGCCCGTGCCGCCGGGATCCATCTCGTGCTCGCGACCCAGCGTCCGTCGGTAGACGTCTTGACCGGCATCATCAAGGCGAACTTCCCGGCGCGGATCTCGTTCCAGGTATCGTCGCGTACGGACTCGCGCACGATCCTCGATCAGGGCGGCGCCGACAACCTGCTCGGTATGGGCGACATGTTGTTCCTGCCGCCGGGCACCTCGAAGCTACAACGCGCACATGGTTCCTTCGTAACCGAGCGCGAAGTCACCCACCTCGTCGAATACCTGAAGACGCAGGGGCAGCCGCAGTTCGACGACGATCTTTCGCGTCTCCGCGAGGAGAGCGAGGCACGCGAACTGCGCAGCGAGGACACCGACGAGCACTACGACCTGGCGGTGCAGATCGTTGCAGAAACCCGCAACGCCTCGATCTCGTATATCCAGCGTCGGCTCAAGGTGGGATACAACCGGGCGGCGCGCATGATCGAGCAGATGGAGAACGAGGGCATCGTCGGGCCCCAGATCGGATCCAAGCAGCGCGAGGTCTTCGTGCAGGCGATCCACGCCGACGGCGGTGTCGAATAGCATGCGGTTTCCGGTCGCCGCGCTGCTGTTGGTCTTGCCGTTCACCGCACTCGCAGGTGGCGAACCCGACGCGGCGAATCCGGCGTCGGCCACGTCGGGCGCGGATTGCGTCGAGGCGGTCGTCGAGCGGGTCCAGGCCCACTACGACGATGTCGAAGATCTCGCCGCGCGCTTCGAGCAGCGCACCGAGAGCGCCGCGTACCCGGAACCCCAGCTCGCCAGTGGGCGGGTCGAATTCGCAAAACCCGGCCGCATGCGCTGGGCCTATTCCGAGCCGCAGCCCTCCCTGGTGGTGAGCGATGGCGCCACGCTCTGGATCGTCGATCCGGAGGCCAAGGAAGTGCAGGTATTGGCTGTGGACGAGGCCTTCCTGTCCGGCACGGGGATTCACTTCCTGCTCGGCGAAGGTCGGATCACGGATGCCTTCGACGTGACTTCGAAGGAATGTGGCGACGATGTGGTCGCGTTGCGACTCGATCCCAAGGAAGCGGCCACCTACGAGTATCTGGAGCTGCAGGTCTCGCCCGAAACGGGCGAGGTCCGGGGCACGCACATCGCCGATCTCCTCGGCAATCACACCCACGTGGCGTTCCTCGAGTTCGTCGCGAACCAAGGCCCGCCCCTCGATCGCTTTCGCTACGAGCCCGCGCCCGACGAGCGGGTGATGCGGCTGGCGCCGTAGGAACCGGAACGACCCCAAATGATGAACCTGGCGATCCAACGTTGCGCGCCCCGCAAGATGGCGCGCCCCATCGGAACTCCGACACATCGTCAAAGAACCGGCAGGGTTCCGGCAGCTTCGCATCGCGAGGCGGCACCCGACCGGCAACTCATTCAAGGCCTCCCGAGCGCCGGCAGTCGGCGCGCCGATGCGGCGCAGGCCGCGCGCATCGGTCGAGAATCCGGGGAGTTGCGTGGTCTATTGCACAACCCCGTTCGGTTGACACCCCGACTGGCTCTCCCTACCCTCGGTAGATCGAAAAGCTCCGTAAAGACGGGGAGTTGGAAGCTCATTGGGGCCCGGCGAGCGGGCCCGAGCCAGGCAGCTCCGAGGCATCGGTCGATTGCGAAGGCGCGGGATTCCGTCCTCGCGCCGAAGCGCGCTGGCTGCGCCGACGAGGGCGGGTGCACGCCGCGCGCGGCGGCCGTGCACGCGAGCTGCATAGGGCTCGGCCCCGGGTTTCGTCCGGGCGGCACGGGGCTTGCAAAATCGCCCAGTGGCACCGCGACACACGCGGAGGCCAGCGAGAGGAGAGGGCGCAATGAGCGAGTTCGATTCAGATTCTGGCAGACGAGGGTTCGTCCACGACGTCATGCGGCGAATCACCCCGGCCGGAGAGGATGAAGAATCGAGCCCCCCGGAGCGCGACCAGACCATGGCAGGACGAACACTTCAAGACGAGATCGAAGACCTTCGCGAGGCCATGCGCTTCTTCGGCGGCGATTCCGCCGAGTTCCGCCGCCGCCTCGATCGCGTGCTCGCCGAGTACGAGGCACTGCGCCGCCGCTATCACCTGACGCGGGAGCAGATGTCCGACGCCGAGCGCCAGAACGAAAAGCTCGTCGCGACGCTCCAGGAAGCGAAGCAGCAAATGGAACTCCTCAAGGAGGAGGTCGACAAGCTGTGCGCACCGCCGAACTCGTACGGCGTGTTCATGCGTCCGAACAAGGACGGTACCTGCGAGATCGTGGTCGATGGCAAGCACATGCGCGTCAACGTCCATCCGAACCTCGATATCTCGCACTTCGAGGAAGGCCAGCTCGTCGTCCTGAACGAGGCCTTCAACGTGGTCGAAGGGGCAGGCTTCACCCAGCGTGGCGAGATCTCCGCGGTGGTCGAATTGCTAGGCGATGGCCGCGCAATCGTGCTCGGGCACACGGACGACGAGCGCGTCGTCACCCTTTCCGAGCCGATGCGTCGCGAGAGGATCAAGGCCGGCGACAACGTGCTGATCGACGCGCGTACGCAGTACGCGTTCGAGAAGATGCCGCGCTCGACGGTCGAGGAAGTGGCGCTCGAGGAAGTGCCCGACGTCACCTACGACCAGATCGGCGGCCTCGGCGAACAGGTCGAGATGCTGCGCGACGCCATCGAGCTGCCCTATCTGCACGCCGAACTCTTTGCCGAGCACAAGCTCTCGCCGCCGAAGGGCATCCTGCTCTATGGCCCGCCGGGCTGTGGCAAGACCCTGATCGCAAAGGCGGTGGCGAACAGCCTGGCCAAGCGCATCGAAGAGAAGACCGGGCGCGATACCGCCGCGTACTTCCTCAACGTGAAGGGCCCGGAGCTCCTCAACAAGTACGTGGGTGAGACCGAGCACAAGATCCGCGAAGTCTTCAAGCGCGCGCGAGAGAAGGCCAACGACGATGTCCCCGTCGTGATCTTCTTCGATGAGATGGATTCGCTGTTCCGCATGCGCGGCAGCGGCATCTCCTCCGATATGGAAGCCACCGTGGTCGCCCAGTTCCTGTCCGAGATCGACGGCGTCGAGTCGCTCAAGAACGTGATCGTGATCGGTGCTTCGAACCGCCAGGATCTGATCGATCCAGCGGTGCTGCGGCCGGGCCGCCTCGACCTCAAGGTCAAGGTGCATCGCCCGGACAAGGAAGCCGCCGCAGAGATCTTCACCAAGTACCTGCTGCCGGAGCTGCCGTATCACACCGAATCGGAAGAGAAGTACGGGAGTGATCGATCGAAGATCGTCGACGGCATGATCCGTGACACCGTCTCGCAGATGTACTCGACGGGCGATGAGAACAAGTTCCTCGAAGTCACCTACGCCAAGGGCGAGCGTGAGATCTTCTACTTCAAGGATTTCCTCTCCGGCGCCATGATCGAGAACATCGTGGCCCGCGCCAAGAAGATGGCGGTGAAGCGATTCATCGATCACGAGGAGCGCGGCATCAAGGTCGAAGACCTCGAGGACGCCTACCGGGACGAGTTCAAGGAGAACGAAGATCTCCCGAACACGACCAACCCGGACGATTGGGCACGCATCTCCGGTCGCAAGGGCGAGCGCATCATCAACGTCCGAACCTTGATCACGGGAATCAACCGCAAGGAGCGGTCGATCGAGAACGTCGACTCCGCCGGACAGTACGTCTAGGCTCCGAGATTCGGCGGCTCGATAGAGGCGGGGAGACCTCCCATCCCCACAGGACCGTCAAAGGGGTTGCATGGCCATTCCCAAGACAATGGGGACGGAGATCGAGTTCGGGATCACGGTCAAGGGTGACCGCGACTTCGATCCGATCTCGGCCTGTGTCCTGCTGGTGAATGCCTACCGGGAAGAGCACGCAGCCAAGATCCTCTGGGACTACGATCAGGAGAACCCGCTCGCCGACGCGCGCGGCTTCCAGGTAGACGGCGAGAAATACACGCCGAACCAGCAGGAAAATATCGCCCGTAACAAGACGCTCTCGAACGGTGCGCGTTACTACGTCGACCACGCCCATCCCGAGTACTCGTGCCCCGAAGTCACGAACCCGTATGACGTGGTCGTACACGAGCGCGCCGGTGAGCGCATCCTCGAGGTTTCGCGTCGCGAGGCCACCGCCCTGCTGCCGGAAGGCTCGCAGATGTTGATTCACAAGAACAACAGCGACCACAAAGGCAACAGCTACGGCTGCCATGAGAACTACCTGATGGACCGCCGCACGTCCTTCAAACAGATCGTGGAGTATCTGATTCCGTTCTTCGTGTCCCGCCAGATCTACTCCGGCGCCGGCAAGGTCGGTAGCGAGAACCGGGCGATGCCGTGCGACTATCAACTGGCGCAGCGCTCGGATTTCTTCGAGACCGAAGTCGCCCTCGATACGATGGTCAAGCGCCCGATCATCAATACCCGCGACGAGCCGCACGCCGACCGCGAGAAGTACCGGCGTCTCCACGTGATCGTGGGCGATTCGAACATGTCCGAGTACGCGATCTGGCTGCGCCAGGGTGCGACGGCCATCGTGCTCTCGATGATCGAAGACGGCGCCATCAATCGCGAAGTCACCCTGCGTGACCCGGTCAAGAACATCAAGGAAGTGAGTCACGACAGTGGCTTGAGCCGCGAAATCGAGATGACGAGCGGGCGCAAGCTCACGGCGATCCAACTCCAGCGCGATTATCTGGAGATGGCACTCCAATACGCAGCCAGAGGGGATCTCCCGGACTGGGCGCCCGAGATTCTCGAACACTGGGGCGAAGTTCTCGACGCGCTCGAACGCGACCCCTACGAGCTTGCCGATCGCATCGATTGGGTGGCAAAAAAAGTGCTGATCGAGCGCATGATGGAGCGTAAGGGCCTGGATTGGCAATCGCCCCAGGTCGCGATGATGGATCTGCAGTATCACGACCTTCGGCCGGACAAGGGCTTGTACTATCTTCTAGAACGTCAAGGCCGGATGCGTCGTATCACTACGGACGCCGAGATCATCAGGGCTGTGACGGAACCGCCGACGGATACACGGGCGTACTTCCGAGGACAGTGTCTGAAGCGATACGGCGCCGAAGTGTTCGGCGTCAATTGGGATTCGATCTCGTTCGGTATCGGAGACGAACCGATCAAGCGGATCCTGATGGCCGAACCGTTGAAGGGTACGAAGGCGCATGTTGACGAACTGTTGAACCGCTCGAAGACCGCCGCAGAACTCGTCAAGAACCTACGCGCCTAGGCCCCAGGAGAAACGCATGCAGAAGAAACTCTACGGAAACACCGCCGACCTCGATTCGTTCGGTGTTGCCCTCGCCGCCGAGTCCAGTCAGAAGCAGAAGAGCGGCGGTGGTGGTGACGGTGGCGGAGAGGCCAAGGGTGGCGACGGCGCCAAGAAGATGGCCAAGAAGGGTGAGGCAATCAAAGAAGACGTCGATGCGCTCCTCGACGAGATCGACGAAGTTCTCGAAGAGAACGCTGAAGAATTCGTGAAGAACTACGTCCAGCGGGGCGGCGAATAACAACGCGCGGTCTGCCACCGGCAGACGCCGCGCCGCAATGAATCGGGGGGATTTCGTGCGGTTCTGGGATGGCTACAAGGGCTCGAGCTTCATGGAGCTCCTCGAAACCGAGGCGCCGTCGCTGCGACCCAACCCAGGCGATTGGTTCGCCGAAACCGGGCAACTGCCGGAGACTTCGCACGGTACCACCTGTGTCTCGATGATCTTTTCCGGCGGCGCCCTGGTCGCCGCCGACCGGCTCGCGACGATGGGGTACCAGGTCGCGTCCCGCGAGATCGAGAAGGTCTACGCCACCGACGACTACTCGCTGATGGCGATCGCCGGCGCGGCCGGTCCCGCCATCGAGATGGCGCGCTTGATCGGTGTGCAGTTCGAGCACCGTGAGAAGATCGAGGGCGAACCCCTCGAACTCGAAGGCAAGGCCAACTCTCTCGGCCAATTGATCCGCCAGAACCTGCCGGCCGCGATGCAGGGCCTCGCCGTGGTCCCGCTCTTCGCCGGCTACGACCTGCGCCGCCGCATGGGCCGCGTCTGGAAGTACGAGATCACCGGTGGGCGCTACGAAGAAGCCGAGTTCGACAGTGTCGGCTCGGGTTCGATCTTCGCCCGGGAATCGTTGAAGAAGAGCTTCAAGACGGCCGCCAGCCGCGAAGACGCGATCAGGATCGCGATCGAGGCGCTGACCGATGCTGCGGACGAAGACCGCGCGACCGGTGGCGTCGACGTGCACCGCGGCATCTATCCCCGCGTGAAGATGTGCACGGCGAACGGAATTGAAGAGGTCGGCGACGAAGAGATCGCCCAGGCCTATCAAGGCATCATGTCTGCCCGTCGGCAGCCCGGAGAGTAGATCATGTCATTCCCGTTCTACGTCAACCCGGAACAGATGGCCCAGGAGAAGGCCGAGTTCGCGCGCAAGGGCATCGCGCGCGGCAAATCCATCGTCACCCTCGAATACGCCGGTGGTGTGTTGATGGTCGCCGAGAATCCGCTGCAGCTGCAGAAGCTCGGTGAGATCTACGATCGCGTCGCCTTCGCCGGTGTCGGCAAGTTCAGCGAGTTCGACCGGCTCAGGAAGATCGGCGTCCAATGGGCCGATACCGAGGGCTATCGCTTCAGCCGCGACGACGTGCGCGGCAAGGCACTCGCGAACCTGTACTCACAGGTGGTGGGCGAGGAGTTCACGCGTTCGCCGAAACCGTTCGAGGTAGAAATCGTGGTCGCCGAATGCGGCGACGACGAACTCTCGGGCCATGAGAAGAACGCCCTCTACAGGATCGGTTTCGACGGCACGATCCAGGACCAGAAGGGCTTCTGCGCCATCGGCGGCAGCGTCGACAGCCTGACGAGCCATCTCGAATCGAACTTCCGCGAGGGCCTCGACCTCGGAGAAACCCTTCGCCTCGGTCGCGAGACGCTGCAACGCGCCGAGAACGGCACGCCGGAGCTTCCGCCGGAAAGCCTCGAAGTCGCCATCCTCGAGCGCACCAAGCCCGGCCGCCGCTTCCGAAGGCTCGGCGACGACGAGGTGGCCCAGCTCCTGGGCTAGCCGCTCGCCGAACCACCAGCTTCAAGCTCGAGGCCACACGTTCCGATACGTCCATCCAACTGTCGGAAGGGCGTGTGGCATGGCGGGATTGGTAAAGGGCTCGATCATCCTGGGCGTAGCGGAAGATCTACTCGCCCACCTCGGGTCCGGGCGTCTTTCCGAGGACGAAGTTGGCGCGAGCCTCGAAGCCAGCGACGCGAAAATGCTCGAAGACAAGCCGACCGCATCGGGTTGGTACGAAATGGCGAGCTACACCCGACTCCTCGAGTTGCTCTACGCGACCGAGGGCGCCGGTCTCGATCGCGAGCGCTACTTCGAGCAACGCGGCGCGAAGAATGCCCAGCGCCTGTTCGAAGCGGGCCTCTACCAGCAGCTCGCGTTCGTCGACCGCTGGGCGGAAGATGCAACCCGCGGGCGCAGCGGCGAGCAGGCCATCGCCACGTTCGGGCGTAACCTGAGACTGGTACTCACGCTCTCTTCGAGCATCTACCGCGGCGGCGAATGGCACGTCGCGGCGGACCCGACGCATGCCGGCCGCTTCCGCGTGGTCGTCGACGACGCGGCCGACTACTCGCAGCCGATGCGTTGGGCCGCACTCGGTTTCCTGAACGAGTGCGCCCGGCCGCGCGAGGGCCAACGGCCCGATCTGTTCGTCGGCGAGTTCGGGCACACCGAGCATTTCCATTTCGCAATGTCGATGGATATCGACGAGATGCGTCCCACGACGTAGAGCCGGCCGCCGCCGACGCACGCGGAGAACATTCCGTGGTGCGCGAAGGGGCGGGTACCCGCCCGGAATCGAAGGGAATTTCCCTCGGCCCGATGTCGGAAAGTGCAGATCGATCCACAAGTTCCGCCGGACGCCTGCCGATAGAAGAGGGGACAACCGCTACTCTAGCCAGACGGATCGGGGCGAGGGGCTTGTGCAGAAGCGCATCTACGGCGTAGAGACCGAATACGGGATCATCTTCACCCCTGAGGGGCGGAAGACGCTGCCGGTCGAGAAGGCGATCCGCTTCCTGTTCGAGAAGCTGATCACGACCGAGCACTTCCTGAACGTGTTCCTCGAGAACGGGGCGCGTTTCTACCAGGACACCGGTTGCCATCCGGAGTACGCGACGCCCGAGTGCGCCTCGCCGCGCCAGCTGATCGTGTTCGACAAGGCCGGTGAGCGGATCCTGGAAGAACTCCAGAACTACGCCGAAGAGAAGATTCGCGAAGAGCGCATTCCCGGGAAGCTCTCGATCTTCAAGAACAACACGGACTTCGTCGGCAACAGCTATGGCTGCCACGAGAACTACCTCGTCGATCGCGACGTCGATTTCTACTACCTGGCCGAGCAGCTGATCCCGTTCCTGGTGACGCGTCAGATCTACGCCGGCGCCGGCAAGGTGTTCCAGACCCAGGACGGCGTACACTACTGTGTGTCGCAGCGGGCGCAGCACATCTATCAGAAGATCTCGGGCACCACGACCAACGATCGCTCGATCATCAACACCCGCGACGAGCCCCATGCCGACCGCGAGAAGTACCGTCGGCTGCACGTCATCGTCGGCGACTCCAACATGTCGGAGTACACCAACTTCTTGAAGGTGGGTGCCTGCGCCGTCGTCCTCCAGATGATCGAGGACAACTACATCAACAAGGACTTCACGCTGCGCAATCCCGTGAAGGCCATCAAGGACATCTCCTACGACACGACCTGCAAGCGCAAACTGCGGCTCGACAACGGTCGCGAATACTCGCCGATCGAGATCCAACGCGAGTACTGCGAGATGGCCCAGAAGTATATGGAGCAGTACCCGGTCTCCGACGAGCTCATGGAGAGCGTCGGGATGTGGCAGTACGTGCTCGATCAGCTCGACGACGACCCGAACAAGCTCGACACCAAGATCGATTGGATCATCAAGCGCAAGCTCATCGAAGGTTGGATCGAGCGCAAGGATTCGCGCTGGAGCGATCCGCGCGTCTTCATGCTCGACCTGCAGTACCACGACATCCAGATGAACCGCGGGCTCTATTACCTGCTCGAGCGCAAGGGCGCCGTCGATCGCATCCTGAACGACGAAGAGATCATGAAGGCGAAGACCGAGCCGCCGCCGGACACGCGTGCCCGCATGCGCGGCGAGTTCATCAAGCTCGCCCGCCAGAACGGCATCCAGTACGACCTCGATTGGTCGAACATCCGCCTCGGCAACCTGCTCAACGTCCGCGTCATCTGCAACAACCCGTTCGAGACCGACACCGAGAAGGTGGCCGAGCTGGTGCGCACGATCCAGAAGACCAACTTGCGGAAGACGAGCCTTTCGAAGCTCGTGATCCAGTCCTAGGCCGCCATGACATCACCGCACCGCGACCTGCACGCCGTTGCGCAGCTTCCTGAGGAAGCCCAGGCCAACGCGGGCGCGACGCCCTGGTGGGCCTGGATTGCCGTGGTGGGCTTCATCCTGTGCGCGGCGGGCTGGTTCACGGCGCAGCGCGGAGCGGCCGAACTTCACGGCGCGCTCGAAGCCAGCCGCGCCGAACTAGCGAATACCCAGGCAACACTCCGGGCCCACGAGAGCCATCTCGCACGCGTCCAGCAGCGCAGCGATGCCCTGGCGGGCAGCCTTCAGGAACTCGCCCTCGAGGCGCAGCACCTCGCGGCCGAGGTGGCGGAGGATCCGCGCGCGCCGGTCAGCGACGACGCCAGCAGCGAAGCCCCGTAGCCAGCCCGCTTGGCCCAGGACACCCGGGGGAAGGTGAGCCGGGTCACGAGCGCCTCGCGAAGATGCGCTTCTGACGGGGATGTCCGCGGAATCACTCAATTCCCGCTGCCGTCCGCCGATAGGAACGGTGTCGGATTGTCGACCCCGTTCCTTCGGAAGGCACGCTTCATGCTCGATTCCATCCTGGGCATCTTCTCCAGCGATCTCGCCATCGACCTCGGTACGGCGAATACGCTGGTCTATGTGAAGGGCAAGGGCCTGATCTGCTCCGAGCCTTCGGTCGTGGCCGTTGCCGCAGACCCCAGCGGACGCATCGAGCGGGTGGTCGCAGTCGGGCACGAAGCGAAGGAGATGCTAGGCCGGACGCCCAGCGGGATCCGCGCGATCCGCCCGATCAAGGACGGCGTGATCGCCGACTTCGAGATCACCGAAGCCATGCTTCGCCACTTCATCCAACGCGCGCACAACCGCCGCAAGCTGGTTCGCCCGCGCATCGTCATCTGCGTGCCGCCCTGCATCACGAGCGTCGAGAAACGCGCCGTGCGCGAGAGCGCGCTCTCGGCCGGCGCCCGCGAGGTCTACCTGATCGAAGAGCCGATGGCGGCCGCGATCGGCGCCGGCCTCGACGTCACCGCACCGACCGGCAACATGATCGTCGACATCGGCGGCGGCACCACCGACGTCGCGGTGATCTCGCTCTCGGGCATCGTCACCTCGCGCTCGATCCGCTGCGGCGGCGACGCGATGGATGAATCGATCATCAACTACGTCAAGCGCAAGTACAACATGTTGATCGGCGAACGCAGCGCCGAGAACGTGAAGATCAACATCGCCACCGCGTCTTCGACTTCCAAGACCGAGACGATGGAGATCAAGGGCCGCGACCTCGTCGCCGGAATTCCCAAGGTCGTCGTGACCACCAGCGAGGAAATTCGCGAAGCGTTGCTCGAGCCGCTCGGTCAGATCGTCGAGACCGTGCACCTGACGCTCGAGCGAACACCGCCGGAGCTCGCCGCCGACATCGTCGACCGCGGCATCATGCTCGTCGGTGGCGGATCGATGCTGCACGATCTCGACACGATCCTGCGCCAGGAAACCAAGCTGCCGATCCTGCGCAGCGAAGACCCCTACACGGCCGTCGTCCACGGCGCCGGCCGCGCCCTCGACAACCTCGACCTGCTGAAGGACGTGGCGATCCCGTAACGCGGCCCGCGCGGCGGCCTGCATGTCGCCTTCCACCTGGATCTGGCCGGCCGCGAATCTCGATCACGATCGACGCTCGCACGAACGCGGGCAGAATGCGCTGGGCCACCCTGCAACAGCGGGTCTTCGAGGTCGACGCGCTTCGTTGCCCGCGCCGCGGCTACGCGATGCGCCCCATCGTGGCCATCGAAGACCCGCAGGGCATCCAATCACGCCCCCGATGCCCCGCCGGGACCCATGCGCCCACTGCCCGCGCGGGCCACCGCACAGGGTGCCCACGCATCGTACGCGAAACGCCAGCACCGCTCAGCCGCCCGAGCGAGGGCAGCTTGAGTGAAGAATGCTCCGATTGAATGCCACTTTCGGAGTTGGGACGCCACGTCTACCTGGGAGCCCTCCGGGCGGTGGCCCGCTGGAGAACGTGCCGCGACGAGGGTGCCCAGCTGGAGCAGGCGCACGCCGCGTGGAGGCCCGATGAACCGTACGCCGCCGTATCAATCGACCGTGGTCAAGGGAATTCGCCCGCTTCCCCTGGGGCTGATGGCCACCATCTCGCTGATGCTCATGGTGTCGGCAGCATCGGCGACCACGTTCGTCGAAACGACCGATGCCGCCAACTCGCCGGCCATGGCAACCGTGCTTCCCACGGGCACGAACCCAGGTCGATGGCACCCTCGAACTGTCCGACCGGACCGGCGCCGATCTCTTTGCCTTCGGGCTTGCGACGCCGGCCACGTTGACCATCCAGATGATCTCCAGTGATTTCGACGCGAACCTGCTTCTCTACAACGGACTCGGCCAGGGCCTGGCCGGGGATGACGATGACGACAGTGCCTGCGCCGTCGCCCCGCCCAACTCGCTCGATAGCTGCTTGACCCTTGCGCTCGCGGCCGGAAACTACTTCCTCGCCGCCGGCGAGAACAACATCGGCTCGTTCGAATCCGAAGCGGATTTCCTCGCCTCGGTCACCGATTTCATGGACAACGACTTCGGGATTCTCAGCGCCCCGACACTGGAGATCCTCGGCTTCGCGGGCTTCGAAGGCGGTCTCTCCGATCCTGACGGAGGTGCCTACACCCTGACGTTCTCCGAAATCCTGGTACCGGAGCCAGGCACACTCTGGGTCCTGACGGTGAGCGCCCTCGGACTCGCACGGCTGAGGCGCGCTGGTTCGCGAGCCCGGTAGCGGCCGAGCACAATTCCATCGCTGAAGCTCCGCTGTGGCTCGAACGGACTCGGGTCCGGCCCTCAGGTCGTCACGAGCCGGGTCGCGTAGGCGATCGTGCCGGCGGTGAGTTCGTGCCTCCGCTGGAAGTTCGCGCGCGCTTCGGGCGCCGGCTTGCGGGAGGTCTGCCATGAGCCGAGCCCGTCGTACCAGGTCAGCAGCAACATGACGCCGCGCTCGTCGCGCCGGTCGGCCTGGCAGAACAGGCCCTGCGGCTCGGCCTCGTAGGCGTCCGAGACCTCGAACGAGGTCCATGCCTCCCCCGAGAGCGCGGCGATCTCCCCGACATCGGCGTTTCGCACGTCGAAGAAACGGAACACGTAGAGGCCCTGGCGAGTGAGGGGGGCGAACGCGCTCGGACGGATCGTGGGGACCAGCGCGTGCTGCTCGACCACCTCGAAGCCGGCGCCCGTGACGGCCCGGGTCGCTGCCCGGGCGTCGCCGTGCAGCACCAGCACGAGCTCGTTGGATCCGATGCCGAACAAGCCGGAGAATGCACCCCAGACGTCCGAGCCATCGGGCAGCCCGGCCGCAGCGAAGCGCGAGTAGGTGTCCCGCCAGTCGCGCTCGAGAGCCCGGACCTTGAACCAGTGGTAGGCCATCGTGCGCGCCTCCTTCGGTGTCTGCGAGGGTCGGAAGCCCCTGCGCCCGGAACGCTCGCCGTCCGTACCCGGGCCGGATCGGCACGCCTCACGCGGTCGGGAACTCGCTAGCCCGCTGTCAGTCCTTCGGCAGCTTCAGGATCCGCTCCGAGATGATGTTGCGTTGGATGTTCGGGGTGCCGCCGCCGATCACGGTGCCGTGGAAGGTCAGCGATTGTTCGGTCCACTGGTTCGCGTGCTGGCTCTCGCTCCCCTGGAGCCCGAGCGCGAGGTCGTGCATCGGGATCTCGAGCTGTCCGCGGATCAACTTGTTGACCGAGGTCTCCGTCGACGGGGGATTCCCCTGCAATTGCTTGGTCAACGCGCGCAGCCCGTTCAGGCGCATCGCCGAGATCTTCGCCTCGAAGCGCGCAATCTGGCGGCGGACCGAGGAATCCTCGAGTGCCGGCCGGCCATTCTTGCGGGCACCACGCGCCACCTCCTTCAGGTCTTCGAGGCGGCGCTCCATGTCGGTCGCCTCCGAGATCCCCGAGCGCTCGTTCGCGAGCGCGCCCATCACGACCTTCCACCCCTCGCCCTCCGCGCCGAGGCGATTGCCAACGGGCACGCGGACATCGTTGAAGAAGACCTGGTTGAACGAGTGCTGCCCGACCAGCGAAAGGATGGGCTGCACCTCGATGCCGGGCGAATCCATCGGAATCAGCAGGCAGGTGATGCCGCCGTAGCGCGACTCGGACTCGGTCCGCACGAGCATGAAGATCCACTTCGCGAAATGGGCCGACGTCGTCCAGATCTTCTGGCCGTTCACGACGTACTCGTCGCCCTCGAGCACGGCCCGCGTCTTCAGCGAGGCGAGATCGCTGCCATGGTCCGGCTCGGAATAGCCCGTGCACCAGAGCGTCCGACTCTCGAGCAGATCGGGCAGGAAGCGCTGCTTCTGCTCGTCCGTGCCGTGGCGGATCAGGGCCGGCCCGACCCAGGCCAGGCCCATGAAGTCGCTGCCCAACGGCGGAGCCTGCACCTTGGCCATCTCCTGCTTCAGGATGAACTGCTCGATCAGCCCGGCTCCGCCACCGCCTTCTTCGCGAGGCCAGGCGAAACCGATCCAGCGCTTCTCCGCCAGCTTCTGGTTCCATTCGGCCGCGAATTCGGGGCCCCGCGCTTCGGGCGCCGGCAGGTTCTCGGCCAGGAATTCCTGCACCTCGGCGCGGAACGCCTCTTCTTCAGCGCTGAAGTCGAAGTCCATCAGATGCCTCCCATCGTCGCGACGCGGTCGAAGTGGAAATCCTCGTCGCCAAACATCGGGCGCGCCCACTTCGAGCGCCGCAGGTAGAGCTGGATGTCGTACTCCTGGGTGTAGCCGACCGCGCCGTGGAGCTGGATGCCGGTGACACCGAGCTGCGTGAACGCGTCGGTCGCGAAGCCCTTCACCTGCGCGGCGGCGGACGCGATCTGTTCGGGATGTTTGTCGACGGCCCAGGCCGCGTAGTAGAGCAGCGACTTCGTGCTCACGATGTCGACGTAGGCCTCCGCCAGCGGATGCTTGACACCCTGGTAGCGCCCGATCGGGGAGCCGAACTGCACGCGATCCTTCGCGTATTGCACGGTCAGCTCGAGGGCGCCGTCCGCCGCACCGACGATCTCCGCGCTGACGGCGATCGCGCCCAGGTCCACGAGGCGCTCGATCGTTGCCGCGCCGCTGCCGGCTTCGCCGAGGACTGCGGCCCGTTCCACCTGCACGCCGTCGAGCACCAGAGTTCCCGTTCGCTTGGTCTCGTCGATGCTGGCGACGGCGTTCGTCGAGACACCGCTCGCGTCGGCCTCGACCACGGCGAGCGCACAGTCTTCCTCGGCGTCGCCGGTCCGGAACGCGACGATGAACAGATCCGCCGAGCCGGCGTCGGCGACGAAGCGTTTTTCGCCGCTCAGGACGAAGCCGTCAGCGTCCGGCTCTGCGCGCAGGCCGATGCCGCGCACGGTCGGGTCGTCGCTGCCCTCGACGAGCGCGAGCGTGCCAATGCAGGTCCCGTCCGCGAGCCCCGGGAGCCAGCGACGCCGCTGCTCCGCGTTACCGGATTCGATCAAGGCGGCCGCCGCGAGGGTGTTCGAGATCAGTGGCGACGGAAACAGCGAACGGCCGGTCTCCTCGAGCATCGCGACGAGATCGATCCAGCCGAGCCCGGCGCCCCCGTACTCCTCGGGCACGATCAGGCCCAGCCAGCCGAGCTCGCCGAGCTGCTTCCACTGTTCCGCCGAGTACCCCTCGACGCTCTCCGAGATGCCGCGCACCACTGCCATCGGGCACTGCTCGTCGAGGTACTTGCGCACCTCGGCGCGCTGCAGCTCCTGTTCTTCGCTGAATCCGAAATTCACTGGTTCGACCTCCCGCCTCTATGCTACCCGCGAAACCGCTCGCCGATGATGCCCTCGCGCTCCAGGCGCTCGAGCCCCTCTGGCGGGATTCCGAGTTCCTCTCCGAGGATCTCGCGGTTGTGTTGTCCGAGCGTCGGCACGCAACGCGGATGCGGATCGCCCGGCAAGAACGAGAAACGCATCGGCCAGCCCGGGTAGCGGCGCTTGCCCGTCACCGGATGTTCGAGCGTCTGGTAGTAGCCGCGTGCCTCGAGCTGCGGTTCCCCATACATGTCGGCCGGCGTGAGCAGGCGAGCGGACGGGATGCCCCCGGCGCGCAGCCGCTCGAGAACCTCGCTCCCGGCCAGGGTCTGGCAGAAGGCGCGCAGCTGCCGGTCGAGCGCGGTGGCCGCCGACGTGCGCCCGGCCAGGCCGGCGAGGTCCGGGTCCCGGGCCCATTCCGGATTGCCGAGCAGCTCGACCAGGGCCCGCCAATCGGCGTCGTCCCGAACCGAGAGCGCCACCCAACTAGCTTCCCTGCACCGATAGACGCCCTCGGGTACCGCGCGCGAGGAGTCGTTGATGGCGGGTCCGTTGCCGTGGCGCATCTGCACGCGCCCGTTCAGCGAGTAGTCGATCACGGGCTCGGGACACATGCAGGCGGTCGTCTCGATCTGGGCCATCTCGATCTGCTGCCCTTCTCCGGTCCGGCGGCGATGCGCCAGAGCGGCCTGTACCGCCACGGCCGCGTGCATCGCGATGCCCGGATCGATGAATGACCCCGGATTGCGCGGGAGCTCGTCGGACGGATCGCCGGTGAGCCACGAAATACCCGTGGCCTGTGCCAGCGCCATGGCCCAGCCGACGTAGTCGCGATACGGACCTTCGAGACCGAAGGCCGGCATCCGGACCACGATCACGTCCGCGCGCGCCCGGCGAATGTCCGCGTCGACCAGCGCGAAGCGCTCCATCACGCGCGGCGCGTAATTCTCGAGCAGTACGTCGCTGCTCTCGACGAGCCGGAGCAGCAGCGAACGCCCCTCTTCGCTGCCGAGGTCCAGACTCACACTGCGCTTGCCCATGTTGGTCGACTGGAACAGGGCGCCCGCCTCGTACCAGCGCTCGGCTCCGGCATCTACGGGAGCGATGAAGCGGAAGCCGTCCGGGCGCTTTATGGACTCGACCTTGATGACGTCCGCGCCCAACGACGCGAAGTACATGCCGATGTAGGGCCCCGCCCAGAAGGTTCCGAGGTCGAGGATGCGCAGGCCCTGGAACGGCAGCGAGGGCTCGGCCGACGCCGTTGCCGCTAGCGGTGCCCCCTCGCGCGGGAGCCAGTCGGGGCGGGGAGCGCCCGGCTCGAGATCGGGCGCGGCGAGGGCGATCGAAGCCGGCGTCGCCGAGAGCCGGAACGGGACGCTCGGGCGAACGAAGCTCCCGCCCGGCTCCTGGACGAAGAAGCCCCGGGCATGCAGCTGCGGCGACGACACGACCGTCTCGCCCGTGCCCACGACGGCGGCCGGGATCCGCACCGCCTGGCAGGCCGCGACGATCTCCTCGGCGTGGTGCCGGTCGAGCCAGCCCTGCAACTGGTCCTGGAAGGCGCGATGGTCGGCCTCGTTGGTCGACACCTCGCCGCGGCTGTCCGCGAACTCGGCGACACCGAGTACCCGACAGGCGGCCACCCAGTGCGCCTGCGTCAGGATGTTGATCCCGACCCAGCCATCCAGACACCGCTTGATCCCGAATGGCGCATAACTTGCCGGTGCCGCCGGGCGCGCCGAACTTCGCATGGCGTCGGCCATCACCATCGGATACGGCAGCGTGCCGAGCAGACACTCCTGCATCGAAAGATCGACCCAGCTGGCCTCGCCGCGCTGTCGCGCCGCCAACACGGCGCTGAGTGCCGCGCTCGCCGCGAAGCAGCCCGAGACGAACTCGGGCATGCGCCCCCCGACCCGGACCGGCTCCAGCTCGACGGCGTCGTAGCTCGCCACCCAGCCGCTCGCAGCCTGGAGCACCAGATCCGTCGTGGGCCGGCCGCTCTCGGGACCGCTCTGACCGAAACTGGAGATCCGCACCAGGGCGATCTCCGGCTGTGCCCTTCGCAGCGCTTCGAAACCGAGGCCGAACGACTCGAGCGTTCCGGGACCCAGGTTCTCGACGACGAGGTCGGCGCCGGCGGCCAGCGCGAGCGTCCCCTCGACACCGTTACGGGTGGTGGGATCCAGGACGGTGCCGCGTTTGTTCGCGTTCAGGTAGCGGAACAGACCGGACGCGTTCGGGTCCGGCTGGTCACCCGGGAACGGCCCGAAACTGCGCAGTGGATCCCCGGCCGGCGGCTCTGCCTTGATCACGTCTGCACCAAGCTGCGCCAGCAGATGCGTGCAATAGGGTGCGGCGATCTGAGCGCCGAGTTCGAGCACGCGAAGCCCGGCGAGCGAGGCGGCCGTTCGCGCGCTCATCAGGCCTGGCCCACGATCAACCCGCTCGTCGGCACGCCGGTGCCCGCCGTGACGAGCACGTGTTCGACCCCGTCGATCTGGTTGACCGCAGCGCCGCGGACCTGGCGCACGGCCTCGGCGATCCCGTTCATGCCATGGATGTAGGCCTCGCCGAGCTGGCCGCCATGCGTGTTGATCGGCAGCGCTCCTCCGATCTCGATATTGCCGTCGGCGATGAAGTGACGCGCCTCTCCACGCGGGCAGAACCCGAGTTCCTCCAGCTGCGTCAGGACGAAGGGCGTGAAGTGGTCGTAGATGACGGCCGTCTGGATGTCGGCGGGCGTGAGCCCCGACATCTGCCAGAGCTGGTCGCCGACCAGTCCCATCTCGGGGAGGCCGCCGATCTCTTCGCGGTAGTAGCTCGTCATCATCTCCTGATCGAGCCACGAGCCCTGTGCGGCGGCCTTCAACAGCGCCGGCGGATGGGGCAGATCCCGGGCGCGTTCGGCACTCGTGACGACGAGAGCGACCGCACCATCACTCTCCTGACAACAATCGAGCAGGTGCAGGGGTTCGACGATCCAGCGCGAGCGCTGGTGCTCTTCGAGCGTGATCGGTCGCTCGAAGAACCAGGCAGCGGGGTTGCTGGCAGCGTGTCTTCGGTCGGCGATGGCCACGCGTCCGAAATCCTCGCTGGTGGCCCCGGTCTCGTGCATGTAGCGCCGCGCGAACATCGCGACCCACGCGGCGGGGGTGACGAAGCCGAAGGGCGCGTTCCAGTCGGTCGGTTGCGCGCACGCTGCGTCGGCGCCCGGCCCCTGGCGCCCGGCGCCGAAGCGGCGACCCGAACGCTCGTTGAAGGCGCGGTAGCAGACGACGGCCTCGCAGACACCCGTTGCCACGGCCATCGCGGCCTGGACCACGGTGCCGCAGGCGGCACCTCCCCCGTAGTGGACGCGACTGAAATGGGTGAGCCGCGGGATTCCGAGACCACGCGCGACCGCGATCTCTTCGTTCGAATCCATCGTGAAGGTGACCATGCCATCGATCTCGCGCGGGGTGAGACCGGCATCGTCGATCGCTGCGCGCGTCGCCTCGACCGCGAGCCGGAGCTCGCTGCGCCCCGAAGCCTTCGAGAACTCGGTCGCGCCGATGCCGACGATCGCAGCGCGATTTCCCAGACCGTTCGTCACCGCTCCATTCCGTCCCGAGGGAGCGCGAGGCTCACCTTCCCGGACACGTGATCCCCGAGACCGTTGCGGCCGCGCACCGAGAGCTCGAGCAGGCCGTGGCCGTCGGCCAGCTGCTTGCTCTCGACCACGCCCGTCATCCGCATCTGGTCGTTGGGGTAGTTGGGCGCTCCCAGCCGAATCGACACCTTGCGGATCAATGCCTCGGGGCCGGCCCAGTCGCTCACGTAGCGTCCGACGAAGCCGTTTGACGACAGGATGTTCATGAAGATGTCCTTCGAGCCGCGCTGCTGTGCCAGGTCCCGGTCGTGATGAACGTCCTGATAGTCCCGCGAGGCGATCGCGGTCGAGATGATCAGCGTCGGTGTCAGGTCGATCACCAGCTCGGGGAGTTCGGCACCCACCTCGACCTCTTCGTAGCGCAACGTCGCTGCAAGCCTTGCCATCCGTTCACTCCTCTCGCGGCTGCCATTGCGGCAGGGTCCACTCGCCATCCACCGGAACGAAGCGAACCTCGACCGGCATGCCCACCTCGATCTCCGACGGATCCCGACCCACCACGTTGCCAACGATGCGCGTACCCTCTTCGAGCGCCACGACGGCGACCGCGAATGGCGTCTCGAGCCCGTAGACGGGCGGATGGTGGTGCACGATGAAGCTGTAGACCTCGCCGCGTCCGCTCGCGACCACGCTGTCCCATTCGAGCGAATTGCAGGTCGGGCACATCGGACCCGGAGGGTGACGCAGGCGCCCGCACTCCGAACAGCGCTGGATGCGCAGCTCACCCGCCAGGGTGCCTTCCCAGAAGAAGGCCGAGTCCTGGTTCATCGTCGGACGGGGGGGTTGCGCCATTTGTTACCCGCCCCCACTGCTCCGCTGCGGCGGCTTGAACCAGAGGATGCGGAAGCGCATCTCGGCCACCACCTCGCCATCCTGATCCAGGTACGTGCTCCTGGTCGTCACGAAATAACCTTGGCCGAGGGCCGTGCGCTTCTCGCCCGAGATCGACTCGAGCTCGCCCTCGACCGTCAGCAAGTCTCCGGGGCGCAGGTAGCGCTTGTACTCCTGCTCACAGTCGGTGGCCACGACCGAGGTGTATCCCGCCTCGTGCAGAAGTGCTGTCGGCCCGTCTGCCTGGGGCGCTGCCGCCTGCTCCGGCTCGGCGGGCTTCGGCTCGAGCCCGCGCATCGTCCAGGCCTGGAGCATCGTCGGCGGGGCGACGATCCCCCCGTGTACGGATTGGGCGGCGGCCTCTTCGTCCGTGTAGACCGGGTTCGTGTCGCGGATCGCGTCGCACCAGTGTCGGATCATCGGTTGATTGACCGGATCCCGGGCCGGAGGCCCGACGTGCGGTCGGCTCTTCGCGACGAAGGCCTGGAGCCTCTCGTCCAGCGTCCCTGCTTCATTGCCCATGCTGGAATCCTATCCGACTCGCCCGCGGCCGGGTGATAGGCGGCACCGGGCCCGTTCGGGCGCGCCGTCAGGCCGGACCAAAGACGGTCTTTCCGTCGCGAACGGAGAGGTTTCCCTGCCGGCCGACTTCCTCGACCTTCACGAACGCCTCGAGCAAGCCCCGGTCGTCGGGTGTATTCGCGAGGAATCGCTGGCCGTTCTCGGTTCGTCCCAGCACGATGCCACGCGCGGGCGCGCCCTCGCGGTCGAAGACGACCGTGTACGTCTCGGTCACGGCCCGGCCGCTGGGCGCCTCCGCGACCACTGCCGGAGCGGTCTCGAGGCCGCGCTCCTGCGATGCCCGGTGGGCTGCCAGACCGTTGCGCGGAAGCCCGTCCGGCTTGCGTTCGGTCGACCACACGGAGGCCGCGTGCTTGGTCAGGTACCAGCCGTTCCCGGTGACGAGGCCGCGGGCTCCCTTTCCCTCGCGCAGGCGCTCGACCATGGACGCGATGGAGTGGAGGCAGTACGCGCTCGCGGGCCCTCCGGCGTAGGGGAGCCCTCCAGTGACCGTGAAGCCGCGCGGGTCGGACTCGTCGAGACCTAGCATCTCACACGCCATCTCGACCGCGGCGGGAAAGCAGCTGTAGAAGTCGATGGCGTCTACATCGTCGAGGGAAATGCCCGCGTTCCCGAGCGCACCACTCGTCGGGTTCTCCTAAAGGCACTTCCGGTGGGGGCCGATACACGGGACGCCAGGAGCCTGATTCCGGCTGGGAGCGGCCTCCTCCGAGGCAAGGGGCAGGTTGCGACCATCGTCTTGGGAGATCCCGCATTGGATTCCGAACCGCAGCGCGCGATCGATGCGACACGTTCCCTGTTGAAAACCGTTCGAGCCGTCCGGACGTACCCCCCGGGAAATGAGATCCGCCAGCGGACGCTGGCCGAGCTTCATCCGCAGCTCGAGCAGGTCCTTCCGCTCGAGCTGACGGTCACTCCCGCGGGCTTCCAGATCGCGGAACAGGCGATGCCCGCAGAGGAGGAAGGACGGTCGAAAGTAGCCACGCGGCTGTTTCGCGATGGGATCCGCCGGATGGAGCTGAAGCCGGGCCTGGACGCCGCCGAGGCCGGCCGCCTGGTCATCGTGCTCGCCGAGAACATCCACCCCGACGACCTGACGCGGGACTACGTGACCCTGCTCTGGGAAGCCGGCCTTCCCCACGTGACCGTGGCCGCGGTCGATCCCTTTCTGGATCTCGATGGCGAGGACGATGTCCTCGAGGGCAAGCCCCCGGAGAGCGAAGCTGCGCCACGCGACGATCCGGAGCAAGATATTCCCCCGCCCCCCAATGAGGCGTTCAAGGTCTCCGAAGCCGACTCCATGAGACTCGTGCACGAGGCCTCCCTCGTCGAGGCGGGCGCGCCCTGGCGGACCTTTGTCGAAGCGCTCTTCTCGATACTCGAGAGCCCGATCGGCGAGCGTCGCGCCGATGAAATCGCCCTGCTGATCGAGACCACCTATCACCGCAGCCTCGCGTCGTCGCGTGCCGAAATCGCGGCGGAACTCCTAGAGAGGGTACAGGCGGGAGTTCCCGACTTCGCTTCAGCTCATGTGGGTCGGATGGTCGATCGTGCGGCCGCGATCGACCACTTGCGACCCCTCCATGCCGCGACCCTCGCCGGCGAAGTGGATCTGGAACACAGTCGTCGAATCCTCGAACTCCTGGGGCCGGCTTGCACGGAGCCGATCTGCCGGCTCACCCAGGAGGGTTCCAACGATGAGGTCCATTCCCTCTACGCCGATGTGCTGACGTCGATCGGTGTCGCTGTGCTGCCGCATGTGATCCCAATGCTCGATGACGAGGACGGTCGGGCGCTGGCCATCGCTGTGCTGGCAAGAAATCAACACGCAGATTCTGCTCGCGCCTTGCTTCTCGCACTCGATCGCGCCGAGCACGGCGGGAAGCGCGATCTGGTGCGCGCGTTGGCTCAACAGGCCGACCCCGCTGCCGCCGGCCGCATGCTGGATCTGGCTCTCGAGGACGAGGACAACGGCATCCGCATCATCGCTCTGCGCTGCCTGGACCGCGAACGACATCGTGGAGGCCAGGACCGACTTCTCAAACGAGCGCAGTCGTCGACGTTCCGGATCGCTTCGGATGAGGAAAAGGACCTCCTCTTCAACGCACTCGGCACGGTTTCCGATGGCAAGGTCGTTCCTTACCTGGAACGTCTCCTGAAAGTCGGACTCCTGCGACGCTCACGACCCGACCAATGGCGTCGCGCGGCGAAGTCGTTGGCTCGCGTTGGAACGGCTGATGCGATCGCCGCGCTGGAGCGCGGGTGCGAAAGCCGGGTCGAGGATCTTGCCCGCTTCTGTTCGGAGAGTCTCCGAGAGACCGGGAACCGCCGCCGATGAGTTCTCGCAAAGCCGACATCGAACAAGTGAAGCTGGGCCGGGAAATCGTCTCACATTGGATGGGCCTCATGCGAGCCATCCACCTCTATGAGCGCGGGAACTCGGCCATTCTGAGCCTGACTTCGAGAATTCTCGATGCCGCGAATGAGCTTCGCGGTGAAACGCCCGATCTGGAGATCGGAATCCGCCAGGATGCGATCTTTCTCCGGGGAGAGCGGCTTCGCGAGGGCAACGTCGGCTCCGCCGGTTACCAGGGCTTCGTGGACCTGTTTCGGAGGTGTGGCATCTCGGCAATCGCGATCAGCGAGGAGGCTGGGCCTGAGGACGTGGAGCTGGTCGCATCGATGATCGCGGAGATCACGAAAGGGGAGCGGACGGCCAACGAGTTGGTCGGCGAGCTCGGCCTGCGCGGCATTTCGGGCATCGATGTCGTCGCTACCGAAGGCCCCGAGGAATTGCCCGACGACCAGGACCCCGCCGTCGTCGCGAAGCGGGTCTACCTCCGATCCATCGGCGTGGTCAAGAGTGTGTTCCAGACGATGCGTTCGGACGGTCGGATCAACGCCCGGATGGTCAAACGTGTCGTCCAGCAGATGATCGAGTCCGTCGACAACGGCTGCATGTTGAATCTCACCAGCCTGAAGAACTATGACGAGTACACGTTCAACCACTCGGTGAATGTGAGTGTCTTGGCGATCGCGCTCGGGCGTGCCGTTGGCCTCTCTCGGGACCAGCAATACGTGCTTGGCCAGGCCGGGATGTTCCACGACATCGGCAAGCTCTGTGTTGCCAAGGAGCTGCTCAACAAGCCGGGCCGTCTGACCCCGGACGAGCGCACGATGGTCGAGCACCATCCGGCGGAGGGTCTCGTCACGATCGCCAGCCGGCTGGGTGTCTCCGACGAGTCGATCCCCGTGGCCCTGGCGGCGTTTCAGCACCATGTGAACATGGACGGCACGGGCTATCCCGTAGCTGCGACCCGGACGCCGGTCGGACTGCTCAGCCGTGTCGTCTCCGTGGTCGATCGCTACGACGCGATGACCAGCAGCCGGATCTATCGTCCCGAACCGATCGCTCCCGCCAAGGCGTTGGCGATCATGTACCACCGCCATCTGGATCACTACGATCCTCCCCTGCTGAGCCGCTTCATGAACCTGATGGGAGCTTTCCCATTGGGCACCACCGTCCGCCTCACCGATGGGTCTGTGGCGATCGTGCTCCGGGGCAACGACGACCCGAACCTCCGCCATCTCCCGATCGTTCGCATCGTCCTCGATCCGTTCGGTAGCCCGAGCGAAGGCGAAGAGCTGGACCTGGCCACCGGCCTCAAGGAGCCCGATCCGCTGCAGATCGACGAAGCCGTGAATCCTGATGACTACGGCATCGAGCTGATGGATTACCTGCTGTAACGTGACCTGGCGTTCCCGCCGGCGTGGTCTTCGATGGGGGTGGCGCCCTGCTGCCGTTCCGACCATGCGACGATCGCCCCGAATCGCGGCCCTGCTCCTGCCAGCGAGCCTGACGAGCCTGCTGGGATCGTCGTGGAGCGCGGCAGGGGAAGCTCATCCGGGGGCGGGTCGCGAATCCGCCGCCCACCACACCGCCGCGCCCCACGACGGATTCCTCGCCGGTCGCGAAAAAGGCCACGCGTCGCGTCAGGCCTCCACGGCGACACATGAGAAAGCTCCGTAGAGGGCAGCTCGGATGCATCGGAGCTAGCTGTCCGGATGCTCGCCGATCGCGGATACCGGGTTGTGGGACTTCTGCCTCCGGGCCACGCGTTCGCGGACGGCCCGAGTGTAATCTCCTGGGTTGCGCTCCTCGAGGAGCGGGTCCGTGCGGGAAGGGCGACCGTCCGCGAGTTCAGTCCACCGGACGGATGCCTGGTCCTGGTCGGGTTGAGCCTCGGCGGGCTGGCAGCGATCCCAGTATCGGTGCTGGAGGATCGGGTCGATGGCTTGGTGCTGCTACTGGCAGGAGCTGACCTCGGCGAGCTAGCGAGCCGCCTCACGGAGCTTGCACCGGAGTTCGAACTCGATTCACACGCACCCCTCAGCAGCCAGGAATCGGTGCGGATGTCTCATCTCGAGCCCCTGCGCTGGGCAGAGCGCATCGACCGTGATCGAACGCTGTTCATTCACGCGAGCTTCGACCGTGTGGTGCCGCGATCGTCTAGCGAGACGCTCTGGGAGGCGTTAGGCCGTCCCAAGAGGATTGGCTACCCGAGCGGTCACCAGCAGCTCTTCGATGCACATCACCAAGAAAGGCCTGGTCGTGGGCGGCCAGGAGTACGAACTGGATTGCCTGATCTACGCCTCGGGTTTCGAGGTGGGCACCGACTACACGCGGCGGGGTGGGTACGAGGTCTACGGGCGTGGTGGTCAGGCGCTGACGGAGAAGTGGGCCGACGGCGCCCGCACGCTACACGGCATGCACTCGCGCGGCTTTCCGAATTGCTTCTTCATCATGAGCATCGTCCAGTCCGGCTTCGCCGTGAACTTCACCCACGGGCTCGGTGACACGGGCAAACACCTGGCCTTCATCATCAAGCGTGCGCTCGACGAGGGCATCGAGTCGATCGAGGTCTCGGAGGAAGCCGAAGCCGAGTGGGTCGACGCGGTGCTCAGCCATGCGGGAGGCGGAGGAGACTTCCTGCAGACCTGCACGCCGAGCTACTACAACAACGAGGGCAAGCCCGGCAACACGAGCCGCCAGAATGGCTTCTTCTTCGGTGAGCCGGGCGAGTTCATGAAGATTCTCGAGGACTGCCGGGCCGACGGCGGCATGAAAGGGCTGGAGGTCCGCTACGAAAGGTCCCGAAGTTAGGCCGGACGCGGGCACACGCGCGACGGTCGCGAGGGGCTGGGCTCAGGGCCGCTTCTCGAACTCCACCGGGAGCTCGAGAAAGCCCGAGACGAAGGTCGAGGGCTCGTGGCTCACCTCGAAGCCCGGAACGACGCGGATGTCGGGCAGGCGGCCGAGCAGCTCCTCGAAGATGATCCGCACCTGGAGCCGCGCCAGGTTCGCACCCATGCAGAAGTGCGCGCCGATCCCGAAGGCGACGTGCGGGTTCGGGCTCCGCTTCACGTCGAAGCTCTCGGCGTCGACGAAGATCCGCTCGTCGCGATTGGCCGAGGGGTAGAGGATCATCAAGCGGTCGTCCTGGCGGATGGTCTTGCCGTGAAGCTCGGTGTCCCGCGTCGCTGTGCGCTTCATGTTGATCACGGGCGAAGACCAGCGGATGAATTCCTCGACCGCGGTCTTCAGCGCGCCCGGGTTCTCGACCAGGTAGGCCTTCTGGTCGGGATGGCGCGAGAGCATCTCCATGCCGCAGGCGGTGACGTTGCGCGAGGTCTCGCTTCCGCCGACCAGGAGCAACAGCGACTCGGAGACGATCTCCATGTCGCTCAAGCGCTTTCCGTCGACCTCGGCGTGAACCAGGATGCTGACGAGATCGTCGCTCGGCCGCTCACGGCGCTGCTCGATCATCTTCATCACGTACGCGACGTAGTCGGCGAAGGCGGCGCCGACTTCGCCCATGTCCTCGGCGTCGGAGCCCAGCGTCATGACGTCCGACCAGTGCCGCAACCGATCGAAGTCCTCCTCCGGAATTCCGAGGAAGCCGCCGATCGTGGCCATCGGCAGCCGCGCGGCCACGTTCTCGACGAACTCGCACTCGCCCCGCGCCGCCACGCCGTCGACGATGCCGCGCGCGATCGCGCGGATCGCCGTCTCCTGTTCGGCGAGCCGCCCCGGCGTGAAGCCCTTGTAGAGGAAGCTCCGGATCCATTTGTGGCGGGGATCGTCCTGGTTGATCATCGAGGGATCGGGATCGTCGACCTGCGGGCGGGTTCCACGCGCCGACGAGAAGATCTCGGGGTGCTTCGAAACGTGCGACACATCTTCGTGTCGAGAGACCCACCAGAAGCCGTTCTTCTCGTCCCAGTGGACCGGATCGAATTCCCGCAGCCAGGCGTAGACGGGCCAGGGATCAGCTGCGTAGAAGTTGCGGTCCATCAGGTCGAAGTCGGGCTTTGTCGACATGGCTTGCCTCGCCGGTGCGCCGCCCGAGCCGCCGTTCCGTGGGTGGCTCAGGGGCATGGTACCTGGCGTCGAGCCTATCGAATCTGTTCCTGCCGTGTCCGTCGAGCATTCCGTCGGACGTGTCGAAGCGTCCTACGACAACGCCTCGGCAGGCATGGTGGCGCCGCCCCTCGGTGGGGCAGGTTCGCCGTCGCTTGGCGTCGGTTCGAGACAGCGTCCCCCACGCCATCCCTGGAAACCGTGTGGGGCGACGCTACGCGTGGGCGGGCTTGGCCCCCAGCATGGGGGCGCACCTGGTGGCCCTCGCTGGAGCCGAAGATTTCTCGGGGGCAGAACGTATAGAGCTGGCCCTGTCTGAAGTGGCGGAGATTCCCGACTTGCGGGGGGTACCTTTTCTCACGATGAGCGGGCAGGCATGGCAACGACGCTTTCCCGAGTCCGTTCCGGCAGTGATCCGGGCGCAGGGCGAACACACGAGCGTCTACTTCTTCTATCCCGATCCCGATAGCCTTCCCCGCGCGCCGATCAAGTCATTGGGACGCCCCTTCCAGAATCTCGCGGATGCCATGGCAAGACTTGGGTTAGACAGAGGGGCGCCGATCCGTTCTTTCACTGAATCGACTAGCCTGAAGCAGTAGAGGAATGGGCCGCGGCTCCCCGACAAGGTCTCGTACAGCCCGCGCTCGAGTGCCGCGGCCCCACCCCCCTTGTCGTAAGATTCCCATGGGAGGTATGCGAGATGAGAATCGGCACACGTGTCGGCGTCGCGCTCGGGGCCTTTCTGGCGCTTCAACTCGCCACGTTCGCCCAGGCTGTGGACGGGCGGATCGAGATCAACCACGTCAACGCGCTTGCGGGCGGGATCACTGGGAGCCTCGCGCAGGATCCAGCCGGCTATCCGGTGCAGATCACGCAGAGCGGGTCCTACGTGCTGACGTCGGACCTGTTCCCGCCGGATTCGACCACGGCGATCCACAGCCAGGCCAGCAACGTCACGGTCGATCTGAACGGCTTCGGGATCCACGGCCCCGGCGGCGGCCCCGGCGGACACGGCGTGTTCGGCCCCTCGAGGGTCACCGTGAAGAACGGCGTGATCAAGGACATGGGCGGCAATGGTGTCCTGCTCGGGAACCGGGGCCTCATCGAAGGCGTGACCATCTCGAGCAATCAGGGCGACGGTATCGGGACCGGAGCCTCTAGCTTCGTGCGCAGGAGCCGGGTCGAGTTCAACGACGGCAACGAACTCAACCTGACGTCGGACTCCGTCTACCAGGACAGCCTGATCCAGAACGGCACCTCCGGGGGCTTCGCCGTGATCGGCGCGGTGTCGACGGGCGGCAGCATTTGCGACGGCGAGTCCTGCGCGGGCCCGGGCGAGATCAACCAATCGTGTGCCGCCGGGGCCGGCTGCTTCGTGGGCGATGGCCCGGGCTTTCCGGTCTCGATCATCCAGCCTGGCTCTTACCGCCTGATCGGCGATCTGACCGTGAGCACGGTCGGGAGCACCGGCGTGACGATCGCGGCCTCGAACGTGACGCTCGACCTCGGTGGGCACACGGTCCAGGGGCCGGGGGCGGGCACCGGCGGCATCGCGCGCGCGACCGCGATTTCGGGCGTCCATCAGAACGTCGAGATCCGCAACGGTACGCTCCGGGACTTCGACGACGAGGGCGTCTTCGTGACCGCGGGCACGCGCGACGTGCGGGTCGTGGGCGTCCGCGCGATCGCCAATGGGGGCACCGGTCTCCTGATCCAGTCGGAGGGTAGCCAGATCCGCGACTGCACCGTGACCGACAACGGCGGCGACGGCATCCGTGGCTTCCCCGGCGGCCTGCTGATCGGGAACACCATCTACAACAACACGGGCTTCGCGATGACGCTCAACGACGCGGGTTACGTCTCCAACGCGATCGGTCAGAACAACGGCGGCAACGCGAATCCGCAAGTCAACGGCGGGGTCGAGCTCGGCGAGAATCTCTGCGCCACCAACGCGAACTGCCCGTAGGCCCGTCCGAGCGCGCCCACCGATTCGGGTGGATCGGTTGCTAGAACCACGCGATGCTCCCGCGCGACGCGTCGCCCTGGCGTTCGACATGTCGAACGAGGCGCGTGCACTCAGTGTTTCGGGGATCCGGTAGCGGGACCCCGAATGCAGCGAAACGGAGGCCCGCTCGCGCCGGCATGAGAGCCAGCCGGCAGGAGCGTCTGCGAGGAGAACCGCCGAACGGCCGTCAGCCTTGCCCATGCAGGTCCGCGCTAGCACTCACCGGATCGACCCGAAGGGCGGCATAACATCGCCCGATGAAGACACTGGCGCGAGTCGTGCGTAGGAGTTCCAAGGGAAGGGATCGGATCGCGAAAGGACCCGACCGCATTCGTTCATCATGGCTTCGTCGGCGATGGAGCGAGTGCATCGAGAACGGTGCCTCTGCTCGACAGCTGTCCAGCCAATCTGCCCAGGCGGTGGGGCCTGTGATATCCGGACTTGCTGGTATTTCAGCCCCCCCCCAATCAGGGCCATCAGAGAGATCCAACCGTTCGAATGGGGGCGCTCATCGGCCATCAGGCGATCAAGCCTATTGCGCGATGGGGTGCAGGCGTTGCACAGTGGCAGAATGAGCCATGAGTCGAGATCCAACGCGGCACGCGGGAGCTTCCTGGCGGGGCTGGCCGTCGTGGGCCTGGCCCTGATCGTGGCATTCGCGGCCTACTCCCAGGCCGCCGTGCCCGATATGGACGGCGACCAGGTCCCGGATTGGTGCGATCGGTGCCTGGAAGTGCCCAATCGTTCACAGCTCGACACGGACCAGGACGGGCTCGGCAACGTCTGCGACTGCGATTTCAACAACGATGGTGTCTGCACGATCGCGGATTTCAACCTGCTCCAGCCCGATTTCGTCAGTGCAACCGACTCCGGAATCGGCAGCGATATGGACGGCGACGGGTCCGTCGGAATCGGTGACTTCAACCTGTTCCTGCCGGGCTTCAGGAGTGCCGCCCCGGGACCCGGGGCCAGCGCCGGTCGCGTCATCGATGGAACCTGCGACCCGGCCAGCGATCCGACCTGCGTCGATGCGTATCGCCCTGGCGCCTGTTTCGACGCGCGCTGGCCCAGCCAACCCCTGCTCGACCAGGGGACTGCCCAGGGCTGCGACCCGATTCCCTGCTCGATCCTCGAGAACCATCTCGACCCGGTTGCTTTCGCCGGGGTCTGCCCGGGCGGAGCTGGCGGGGCCGTCGTCGCTGGCCTCGACTTCGACAACCCCGCCCAGTGGATCGCGCAGCAGGCATCGCTCAGCCACCCACTGGGGAATCCACTGGACCTGCCCCTGCCCGAGTGTCCGAACGCGGCCTTTGGTTCAAGCGACCTGGCCAGCCCGGGTGCCTGTGCGGCGCGGGCGTTATGCGAGGGCCGCTGTGGGTACGGCGATGAAGACTGCCAGCTGCAGTATGTGCGTGGGCTGTTCGATACCTGCCGCTCGCTGGTCGGGAACGAGCGCGCCTGGTGCAAGACGGATTGCTTTCGTTTCGCCGATGCATTCGTCGAGATGGAGCTCGGTCCCGGAATCTCCCGGCTCGACGCCGTCTTCGATCCAGCCATCTTCAGCGGCCCGGGGCTTCCCGGCGAGTTCGGCGGATCGGTGGAGAGCGAGGAAGCACTCTGTTCCTGCTGTCCGGATCCGCTGTTCGCGGCCGGCCCGCCGCCCGTCTGCGGTGATGGCAGCTGTGATGCACCCCTCGAGAGCTGCCACATCGGCTCGTGCCCCACCGATTGCGGTTCCTGTCAGTTGGGCGATGCCTGCGTTGCCGATCAGGACTGTGGCGCGGGCTCGTGCATCTCGGGCACCTGTCGCCGTGGCGGCTTCGGAGCCTGGTGCGATGACGGAGCGGATTGTCTGAGCGCTGTGTGCGGACCCAACTCGATCTGCCAGCCCGGTAGCTGCGGTGACGGCGCCTGCGACAATGAATCCTGTGGTGGCTGTCCCACCGATTGCGGGCTCTGCGGGCTCCACGAGGCGTGCACGGACCCGGACGGGAGCGGCTGCCTGCCCGGCCTGACCTGTCACGAGTTCACCGGCCACGCGTTGCCCGGGAACGATATCTGTCTGCCGGACTGTGCCTCGGATTCGGACTGCGGCTCCGGCGAGGTGTGTGACCGCGATGCCTGCATTCCGATCGGCTCGCTCGTCGACGGAAACGACTGTTCGAATAGCAACGCCTGCTCCAGCGATCTTTGCCTCATCGACCTGCTTCCCCCGATCTCGCTGAACAGTGTCTGTGCCGATACCTGTTTGTCCGACGCTGGCTGCACGGGTGGTTCCTTGTGCGACTTCGGCGCCTGCATTCCCCCGGGCTTCAAACCACCCGGCCAGACCTGTGTTCGAAACGAGGTGTGCAGCACCGGCGTCTGCAACTTCGGTCTGTGCGCCTTGCCGGGGCCGGCCGGCTTCCCGTGCAGCACGGATGCCGCCTGCGTGAGCGGCCAATGTGCGGGCGTGTGCATCGAACGCTGCGGCGATGCCGCCTGCGACGGGACCGAAGTCTGCGCGGGCCCAGCCCAGGATGCGGAGCCCGGGGTCTTCCCCGGCACCACCTCGTGCAACGCCGACTGCGGGCTGTGCCAGGCGGGTGTGGGTTTCTGCGATGAGGACGTGGATTGTGAGAGCCCACTCTTCTGCGACACCGTGATTCTCGGCCACTGCGTCGCGCTCCTCCCGGACGGGAACCTGTGCACGGCGGACGCCCAATGTGCGAGCGGAGACTGTCGCTCCGGGTTCTGCGGTGGGATTCCGAACGGAGGGCCCTGCACCAGCAGCAGCTTATGCGCCAGCGGCATCTGCAACATCGGATTCTGCTCGGCGGGCGGGATTGGGGCCGGCGGCGTCTGCACCACGTCGCTCGCCTGCGGCAGTGGTCTGGTATGCCGTTCTGGCATCTGCCAGCCGGATCTCCTTCCCAATGGCGTGCCCTGTACCACGGGCTCCCAGTGTCAGAGCAACGTCTGCAACCTCGCCGTCTGCACGGCCGCAAGCTCGGTCTCGGTCGGCGGCGCCTGTACAGTCAGCGCGGCCTGTGGCTCCGCCAAATGCCTCGCGGGCGTCTGCGTCTGCCAACAGCACTCGCACTGCTCGGGTTCCAAGATCTGCGTCTCCAACGTGTGCATCAATCCGCCCTCCTGCCAGGGCTCGGGCCAGGTCTGTTCGTCAGGAAGCCAGTGTTGCTCGGGAAGCTGCACGTTCTTCACCTGCACGTAGGGGCTCCCCAGGCGTTTCAGGCAGGTGTTCGATGCCGGCGGCAGCCGTTCGCCCGGACCGAAACGCTGCGGGTCGAGACCGCAGCCTCAGTCCGGCGCCATCATCGTCAGCGCCAGCTGCATGGCGGCCTGCATGTCGCCATCGACCTGGATCTGGCCGCCCAGGAACGCGTCCGGCGGGTTCAGTTCGCCGCTCTTCAGTTGTTGATAGGCGGCCATCTCCACGGTGATCGTCGTCGACGGCTCGGCCTCGGGTTCGCCGGCACCGAAGTGGGCGACGAGGTCGAAGCCCCCCTCGCCGACGAGCGAGAAGCGGAAGGTGCCCGGCGCTGCCGCAAGCGCATCGATCCGTTCCTTGGTCAGCTTCATCTCGCCGGCGAGGCCGGAGAGGCCGCCCAGGAAGCCGAGCGCGGAATCGCCGGCCTCGGCCACCAGACGCTCGAAATCGGCGCTCTCCTGTACCAGTGTGAGGAACGGCGTATGGCTGGCGCTGTCGCCCGGCGTCAGGGCGCCGTCGGCGACGTTGAGGAAGAAGCTGCCGCCGCCTGCGCCGAGCACCTCGATGCGCAGCGTCGCGTTGGCCGCTCGCATCCCGTCGAGAACCCGGCTTGCGGTTTCGACCAGGCGCGCCTGCTCGCGGAGCGCGCGGTTCCACTGGGCCGGGAGCTGCTCGGTGTAGAAGGCCTTGGGGTCGGTCATCGCAGCGGAATCTAGGCGAGTTTGCGAGCAGCGGTCAGCGGGCCGGATTCCCGCGATTCTCTGCGGCCGGAGGAATCGGAATGAAAGCTCGAACCCTGAATTGGGCGCTGCTGGGTGGGACGCTGCTGGCGAGCATCCTCATTCTCTCGACCGGCTGCGCATCGCAACGCTTCGAAAAGAGACTGGTCGACGATCTGTCCGATAGCGGACTCGTCGTCCTCGAGACTTCTCGCGGCGTGACGATCTTCCTTCCCGAAGTGTTGTTCGAGTTCGACAGCGCCTCGCTCTCGCCCGAGGGCCGCGCGACCGTCGATGAAGTGGGCGCGATTCTCGAGCGCACCGCCCCGGGCCACGCGGTGGCCGTCGAAGGCCACGCGGATTCCGTGGGTGTCGAGGTCTACAACCTCGATCTTTCGATCCGCAGGGCCGATCACGTGGTGGGCGTGCTGACCGGGGCCGGGGTCGACGAGAGCCGGATCACGGCGATCGGCTTCGGCGAAGCGCAACCTGCGGCACCCAACGACCAGAAGGAGGGGCGCCGCAAGAACCGCCGGGTCGAAATCGTGGTGCTCCGCGGCGGCGTCGCTGCGCCGCCGCCGGCGGACTAACGTCGGCGCCGACGCCGCTGGTACTCGTCCACCGCGGCTTCGTGCTCGCGATAGGTCACCGAGAACTTGTGGGTTCCGTCGCCGCGGGCGACGAAGAAGATGTAAGGCGTGTCCGCGGGCTCGATCACTGCGCGCAGGGCCGCCTCGCCCGGGTTCGCGATCGGCCCCGGCGGCAGGCCGGGAATCCGATAGGTGTTGTACGGGTTGGTCTCGTCTTCCAGGTGGACGCGCCGCAGGTTGCCGTCGAAATCCGGGATGCCGTAGATCACCGAAGGGTCGGTCTCCAGGCGCATGCCGCGCGCCATTCGCGTGAGGAACACCGCGGCGATGAGCGGACGCTCTTCGGGAGCCCCGGTCTCCTTCTCGACGATCGAAGCCAACGTCGCGACCTCGCGCATGCCGAGGCCCTGTTCCGTCGCGCGTGGCTCGATCGCCCGCCAGACCTCGAGGAACTCCGAAACGAGCGCCCTGGCGACTTCGCGCGGTTCGAGCCCGCGCGCCAGCCGGTAGGTCTCGGGGAACAGGTAGCCTTCGAGGGTTTCGCCCTCGACGCCCAACGCGGCGGCGACCTCGGGATCCCGGGCGACCGCCAGGAATGCCTCGCGATCGACGAGCTCCGCTTCGGCCAGACGTTCGGCGACCTGGCTGAGCGTGAAGCCTTCGGGGATCGAGACGGCGTGGGTTCGCACGTTCCCGGAAGTCAGCCGCACGAGGATCTCCGGCGCCGACATCGCCGCCGAGAGTTCATACTCGCCCGCGCGCAGCTCACCATCGTTCCCCGCACGCCGCGCATGCAACCGCAGCGCCCGGGCGTCGCGAATCAGGCCGCGGCTTTCGAGTTCTCGGGCGACGGGCGCGAACGTCACGCCGGGCGTGACGTGGAAGGAGACCTCGGTGGCGTTCTCGGCGACCGGTGCGAGGGCGGTCGTGTACCACTGCCAGGCCGCCACGGCCGCGAGTGCGGCCAGCACGAACAAGCCGGCCGCGAGTTTCGCCAGCAGCTTCATTCCGTGCTCCCCGGCGGCTCGGGCCGCCCGGCGCGGATCTCCAGATAGGTGCGCAACAAGATCGTGGCCGCCATCGAATCGATCGATTGCTTGCGGCGCTTGCGCCCGCTGCGTCCCGCTTCGCTCAAGGCCCGGTCCGCTTCCGCCGTGGTCCAACGTTCATCAAGGGTCTCGACCGGGAGTCCGAGCGCGCTGCTGAGTTGCGCGGCGAACTTCTGCGCCGCCTTGGCCGCCTCGCCACGGCTGCCGTTCATGTGGACCGGGAGGCCGACGACGATCTCGGTGACCGCCCGCTCCGCCACCACCTGCCGGATCGCTTCGAGATCCTTCTTTCGGCCGACGGATACCAGCACCCCGGCCGGTGTAGCGATCACGCCTTCCGGATCCGAAACCGCCAGCCCAATGCGGCGCTCCCCCCAATCGATCCCGAGCACGGCCATCGGGAAAGGCTAACGAACCGGGGGGGCTCGAACCCAGCCGCGAGCAGCAACGAGCAACGCGCGTCCGAGAGGGGCTCCAGGCATGGACGACGTGGCCGATGTGCCCGTGTTTCCGCCGACGGGACCCGTCCCGGCACCGTCCATCGACCTCGCGATCGCTCGCGATCCGAAAGGGGTGATTTCGTTGCTGACAGCCTGTCCGACGGGTCCGGTGATTCTACGATCGGGTCCCAGAGCGGTTCGTCACGTGGATGCCGAGGTCGCCACGGCGCGTTGAACGGAGTTGGCCAGACCTTTTCATCTCAGTTCTTCAGCGTCGGTGTTGCCGTCGACGGAAACAACTAGCGCAGCTAGTCAGACTTACACTGCTGCGCGTCGAGTCCGGGCGCGAGCACGGGGCCGGGCCGGCAGAGGCTCGTCGCCGTCGTTGTCGCTATTCTGCCTGCGGGCTTCGCATGAAGCGAGGCCAGTGAACCGGGGAACCGTGCTTGCAATGGGCTCGTCCATTCTACGCTTCATGCCCTCATGCTATGCGAACACCGCCTGGGAAGGAGCTGGGCTCATCGTGCGTCCAGAGCTCCGATGTCGCTAGGGGAAGGCGTTCCCTGGTACCGACAGGTCGTCTATCTGTCCTTGCCGTGGCTGGTCGTAGGACTTGGCCTCGAGGTCGCTACGCGGGTCTTCTACGACGCTCCGCACTCCGGCCGTCGGATGTTCAAGGAGTTCACGATGAGCGAGCCGCATCCTCGTCGAATCTGGAAGTACAAGGCCAACTATCTCCAGAAGTACCAGACCGATGAGTTTGCGATGGAAGTCGCGACGAACTCCTGGGGCCTTCGGGACGCGGAGCCCGATCCGTCGGCGACCCTTCGCGTGCTCGCGATCGGTGACAGTTTCACTTTCGGCTGGGGCGTTGCAATGGAGGCGCGCTACTCGAATCTCCTGGAGGAGTCGCTCCAGCGCTTGCGCCCGGATGAACGCGTCGAAGTCCTGAACGCGGGCCATTTCAACTACTCGTTCGACCAACAGCTCATCGTTCTAGGGGAACTCATCGAGAAGTACCGGCCACAAGTCGTGCTCCAAGGTGTCTATCCCGGTCACGTGTTTTCCATTCGAGAGCATGCATGGCAACTCGGAGACGACGGCGCTCTGTTGAAAGTGTCCTACGCGGACAGGACGAACGCGGTCCGCGTGACGCCCGACGGGGTGCTGAAGAGGACGAACTTGTGGATCGAAGAGCCGCCTCTCGGTTCTCGGTTCATCGCGAAGCTGCTTCAGCGCTACTTCCGGTCGCAACAGATCGAGGAAGCAGTCGCCGGCGCACTGTGGCTCTACGAGCCCGGAAACAGTGAGATGGCGGAGGCGTGGTCGTTGACCGAGGATGCGATTCTGCGCGCTTCGGCGGTTTCCCGCGCTCACGGCGCGATGCACGTGGTGTTCGACGTACCGCAGGATGTGCAGGTCAGTGAGGCCGAATGGCTGCCCCACTTCCGCGAGGGCGCTGCGAAACGAGAACTCGACATGGACCATCCGACACGCGTCTTCGAGTCTGCGGCCGGCAACGCAAAGTGGGTCAGCCTCCTGGAAGTGTTTCGAGATTCATACCGCCCGAGCCTCTACTACCCTCGCGACCCACATTGGACCGCTGAAGGCCACCGACTTGCAGCAGATGCCTTGCTTCCAGCGGTTGCCGATGCCATCGAAGGCGTGCTGATTCAAGGCTCGATATCGGACGGGCATGCGCTTCAGCTGGATTGATGCCAAGGCGGTCGACCGGAGCGTCTTCGCCTTCGGAATCGAGAGCAACTAGCTCCGGGCGCGATTCCCCGCTCGGCGATCCAGCGCCAGCTGGGCCGCGTTTCGCATCTGCGCGTCGCGATACTGGGCGGCCTGGGCGAGGGCGCCGACGGCTTCGTCGCCGGGCACCTGGGCGAGGGCCGAGATCGCGGCGACCTTCAGATCTCGCAGCCATCGTTGCATTCGCGAGCGGCGTTGGAGCAGCGCCGCCAGCGGCCGAGCCGCAGTGGGTTCGGCCATGCGGCCGAGGGCGCGGATCACTTCCTTGGCGCCCTCGATGTCCTTGGCATCGAGGGCGCGCTCGAGCACGTGTTCGAGCGGCGCTAGCGCGCGGACGCTCTGGGTGGCCGCCAGGCCCTGGATGGCCATCGCCACGGTTTCCGGCGCTCGGGCGGCGCGGGCCAATGAGGCGATGGCGTCGTCACTGCCGATCATGCCGAGTGCGCGGGCCGCTTCTTCCTGGACGTCGCGATCGGAGTGGTGAAGCAGGTCGGCGAGCTTTCGGGCGGCGGCCGGGTGTTGGGTGGCGCCTGCCAAACGCGCCGCCGCACGTGCGATATCCGTCGTCTCGTGTGTCATCAGGTCGAAGAGCGGGGGCAGAATGCGGTCGCCGAGGGCGAGCGCCACGGAAGAGAGCCCGTCTCGGCGGGTATTGTCGGTCTCGCTGGTGGCCATTGCGACGACGTCCCGGATCGTGTCGTCGCCTAACATCATCAAGGTGCGCATCGCGTCGATGCTGAGGCTGGTGTCGCGGGTTGCAACCTCGATCAGATGCTCGAGGCGTCGGCCACTCGACAGGCCTTCGAGGAAACTCCTGGCCATGTCCGCGACCTGCTCGTCGCGTTTCGCATCGACGTGGTCGGTGAATGCGCGCACGGCCTCGATGAAGCTCTCGGTGTTGCCCTCCTCGAAGGCGCGTTCAGCCAGGTTCGTCGCGCGCCGAGCGAGGTCCGCGTAGACGCTGGCGGTTTCCGCCTCGCCAAGCTCGTGGAGCAGGGCGGCGAGTTCGCTGTTGGGAACATCGACCAGCGGTTCCGTTGCCTCGCTCCCTTCGGAAAAGGCATCTGCTGGCGTTGCCGGCAGTTCCACTGGGGGTTCGGCGGGTGCTTCGACGACGCGGATTCCGAACGGCACGCGCGCTTCCAACATGGCCGAGAAGCCACCTTGCTGGGAGACCAGGCCGGCATCGGAAGCCAGCACTTCGGCGAAGCCGGCAAAGGCCTCGGCGTCGAGCTGCGGGTCGAAGCTGATGCTGTGGATTCCGCGCTCGCCCAGTTCCCGGTGCAGGGAGGCCAGCCGTTCATGGGTCAGGACACCGCGGCTGCCCGCTTCGCGGAAGCCCTGCGGGCCGATCTCGACGACCAGTGCACCCGAGCGGGCGAGGTCCGTCGTGAAGCTCCGGATGCAGCGCTCGAAGACCGTGGCCAGTCGGGAATCGCCCGGGCCGTAGTAGCGCCGGGCCTTCACCAGGCGTGCCAGCTCCAGTAGCAGCGTCGCCAGTTCGGGCGCCGTACGCCGTGCGGCTTCGCCAGCCTCGCTTCCCACCGTAGAGTCCATCGAAAGGGACTATCGAACCCCCGGCAGCAAAGGTAAAGCGACTTCGGTGCTGCACCGCGGCTTCCATAGAAACTCGGAGATGCCTGTGCGACCCTGACGGGGTCCGGATCCCCCACCGGTACCTGACTAATCGTCCTCGCGGTCCCCAAGGACACGCCGAACGTGCCCCCCACATCCACGGAACCCCCTGCGGGTCCCGAGGGCCCCGCCAGCGGGCCTACGCGGGCTTTTGCGCTCGCCCTGGCCACCGGCCTCGGCAGCGGCTTGCTGCCGAAAGCGCCAGGAACTTTCGGTTCCACGCTCGCAATCCCGATTTTCGTGTTATTTTCGCCTATGTCATTCGGGCTCCAGATCGTGACCTGGCTGGGTCTTCTGGGGGTCGGAATCTGGTCCGCCGAGCTTGCGGGCCAGGCCTTTGGGGTGGAGGACGACGGGCGCATCGTGATCGATGAAGTGGTCGGACAATGGCTGACATACCTGCCGCTGGTGCCGCTGGGCTTGGTGGTGGGGCCCGGGAATTGGAGCACGCCGCTTTCGCTGATCCTGCTCGTGACCGGATTCGTCGCATTCCGCTGCTTTGATATCGGTAAGCCAGGGCCGGTGGGCTGGGCCGAGCGGCACTACCACGGAGGACTCGGAGTGATGATGGACGATGTGATCGCGGGTGCATTCGCTGCCGTGGTGCTCGGCCTCGTCGCCCTTGGGCTCGTTGCGGCGGGCTTCGCCGGAGGTGCCGTGTGATCGCGGAAGTCATCACGATCGGCGATGAGTTGCTGCGCGGCGAGATCATCGATTCGAACAAGTCGTATCTCTCCGAGCGCCTGCTCGAGATCGATGTCCACACGCGTTTCCACTGCTCGGTGCTCGATGATCCCGCCGACATGACCGACGCGTTCCTGCGCGCGGCCGAGCGCGCCGACGTCGTGTTGGTGTCCGGCGGCCTCGGCCCGACCCGGGACGATCTCACCATCGAGGTGCTGGCGAAGACCTTCGGGCGTGAGCTCGAACAGCACGAGCCCTCACGGGTAGCTCTGCGCGCCTTCTTCGATCGTGTCGGCCGCGAGATGTCGCCTAGCAACGAGAAGCAGACCTACTTTCCCGTTGGCTGCGAGGTGTTGACGAACCCTGTCGGTACAGCGCCCGGCTGCATGCTCGAAGGGGGCGGTGCCGTCTTCTTCTGCATGCCCGGCGTCCCCAGCGAGCTCTATCGGATGATGGTGGAGCAGGTGGTGCCCCGGGTGGCGGCGCGCGCCGGCACCGTCGGCAGCGGCTTCGTTCGCAGTGCCATCCTGCGGACCTTCGGAATCGGAGAATCGAGCCTCGAGGACGAACTCAAGGACATCGCCCAGGACGAGCACGTCCAGCTCGGTTTCCGGACGACCTTCCCGGACAACTTCCTGCGCCCGGTGGCGCGGGGCGCTACCGAGGCGGAGGCGGCCGCGCACCTCGAGCACGCCTGCCAGGCCATCGAGAAGCGCCTGGGCGCGCTCATCTACGGCCGCGACGACGAGAGCATGGAGGCCACGATCGGCCGGCTGCTCGGTGAACGCGGCGAGACGATTGCCGTGGCCGAGAGCTGCACGGGCGGAATGCTGGGCGAACGCATCACGTCGGTGGCCGGCTCCTCGGCCTGGTTCCTGGGCGGCGTCCAGGCCTACGCGAACCGGGTGAAGGAACAGATGCTGGGTGTGCCGGCGTCGCTACTGGCCGAGCATGGCGCCGTCTCCGAACCGGTGGCGCGGGCCATGGCCGAGGGCGCGCGTGCGCGCGTCGGTTCCACCTGGGCGCTCTCGACGACGGGAATCTCCGGCCCGGATGGCGGTACCGAGGAGAAGCCGGTGGGCACCGTCTGGATCGCGTGTGCCGGGCCCGAAGGCACCGAGGCCCACGAGTTCGTGTTTCCCTTCGATCGTCAGCGCAATCGTCAGGTCACGGTGCAGATGGCCTTCGACTGGTTGCGGCGCACGCTGCTCGAGATCCCGCGGGAAGTACCGCGTTGGCTGAACCTCAAGGACCAGGACGGGCGATGAGGGGCGAACTCGGCATCTCCGCTCGCAAGTACGGCGCGGCCGTGCGCGCCTTCGTGGGCCTGCCGCTCGCGCCGGCCCTGCAGGCGCCCGTGGCCAGCGTGATCGAAGCGCTCCGCCGCCGGCCCGATGGCGACGCCGTGCGCTGGGTGAGCCCCGACGGTTTGCATCTGACGCTGCGCTTCCTCGGCAACGTGCCGACCGAAGGCCTCCCCGAGCTGTGCGAGGTACTGCGCAGCCGGCTCGCCGGGACGGCCCCGTTCGCGGTCAAGCTCGGTGGCCCCGAGCCCTTCCCGACGCCGCGCCGGCCACGTGTCGTGGTGCTCGGCTGCTCGCCGGTCGATCCACTGGCCGAGCTGGCGGGGAAACTCGAAGAGGCTGCCGTCGAACTCGGCTTCCCGCCGGAGCGCAAGAAGTTCAAGGCCCATCTCACGCTTGGGCGTTTGCGCAGCCGGCGCCTGCCCGCACTCGACGTTCCGGCGCCGGAGCCGGCCGAGTGGTCGATCGGCGACGTGGTGCTCTTCAAGAGCGAACTCGAGCACGACGGCGCCCGCTACGCGCCCCTCGAAAGCTTCCCCCTGGAGCCAGCCAATGCGGCGGCTCCGGAAAACTCACCCCTGATTTCAAACGAAACGAAAAGAGGCTGACCATGGCAAAGCAAACCAACCCGAAGGGCGAGGAGCAGCGCAAGAAGGCAATCGATCTGGCGGTGTCGTCGATCGAGAAGCAGTTCGGCAAGGGCGCGATCCTCACCATGAACGACGCGTCGATCGATCGGGAGGTGCAGTCCTTCTCGTCGGGTTCAGCGAGTCTCGACCTGGCACTCGGCATCGGTGGCTATCCGCGTGGCCGCGTGGTCGAGATCTACGGCCCGGAATCGAGCGGCAAGACCACGCTCACGCTTCATGCCGTGGCCGAAGTGCAGCGCGCCGGTGGCGTGGCCGCGTTCATCGATGCCGAGCACGCGCTCGATATCAACTACGCGCGCCGGCTCGGTGTGAGGATCGACGACCTGCTGGTCTCCCAGCCGGATACCGGCGAGCAGGCGCTCGAGATCTGTGACGTGCTGCTGCGCAGCGGCGCCATCGACCTCGTCGTGATCGACTCGGTGGCGGCGCTGACGCCGCGGGCCGAGATCGAGGGCGAGATGGGCGACCACCACGTGGGCTTGCAGGCGCGGCTCATGAGTCAGGCGCTGCGCAAGATCACGGGCACCGTCTCGAAATCGAACGCGACGGTGATCTTCATCAACCAGATCCGCATGAAGATCGGCGTCATGTTCGGCAACCCGGAGACGACCACGGGCGGCAACGCGCTCAAGTTCTACGCCTCGCAGCGGCTCGACGTGCGCCGTATCGCGGCGATCAAGGACGGCGACGAGGTGGTGGGCAACCGCACCCGCGTAAAGGTGGTGAAGAACAAGGTGGCGCCGCCGTTCCGGCAGGCCGAGTTCGACATCCTCTACAACGAGGGCATCTCCTTCGAGGGCGATGTGATCGACCTCGGAGTCGATGTCGGTGTGATCGAGAAGAGCGGTTCCTGGTACTCCTACGGCGAAGAGCGCATCGGCCAGGGCAAGGAGAACGCGCGCAAGTTCCTCAAGGAGAACGTGGAAACCTGCGAGGCCATCGCCGAGGCCGTGTACGCGGCCAAGGGCTTGAAGCGGCTGCCGCGGGTCGAGGCGGAGCCCCGGGCGCCCGTCGTCGCGGACGAGCCGTCCCAAAGCGAGGAGTGAGGTCGCGGCACCATCCGGGTTGTAGCTCCGGCTTCCGTTCCCGGGTGGTGCCGCGCCGGCTATTCGCGGCGGCGCCAGCCGCGGCGTTCAGGACCCGGGTGTCAACGGGACCCGGTAGAAGCGGGACGGGACGCCCTGGACGCTCGCTTCCGTGAATGCCTCCGCACCGATCCGCTCGAAGAAGCCGTTCGAGGCCCCGTTCTCCAGGCCGATCGCACACCAGTAGATGTCGCATCCCTGGTCGCGCAGGACGCCCTGGAGATGGTCTTCGAGGCTCCGCGCAATCCACACACCCGAACTCTCCTGGAACTTCCGTGAACGGTATTCCGCCTTCACGCCGAGGAGCAGGAACCAGGCGCGAATCTCCTTCGTCTCGCTCGGCAGGGATTCGAAGATGAAGGCGAGGTTTCCGGCCAGTTTCTGGAAGGTGCGAATCGGATGTCGGATTGCCGAGTGGAGGATCTCGTAGGCGAGGCGGACCGGGTGCCGGCGGAATCCGTGCTGGAAGACGGCTCGATGGTTCGAGCAGTAGACGGCGAAGCCGATGACTTCGCCGCGGTAACGCGCCACGTCCACGAAGAACACGGGGTTGTCGAAATTGAGCCGGTAGAAGGCGTTCTCGAGGAAACGCCGGCCGAGCATCGCGATCGAGTGACCGTCGCCGCGACCCAGGCCGAAGAAATCTTCGTGAAGCGCTGCAACCTGGGCACATTCATCCCGGCGAAGCGGCCCGATCTCGACAGTCGAGGTCTCATCGTATTCGCTCATTGTCGGAGTCTCCGTGTCTTGGCGGCTGGGTCGGTCGTTCGAGGCGGGTCCGGTGGACGGTCGTTGTGGGTGTTCGTACCATTCCCGGGCGCGAGATTCTCCCGCGGGGCAAGACTGGACAGAGGCATCGCGAGGAGGGCGCCTTGAACGGGCGAGATTTCGTCCTGGATCCGACGAGAACCGCGGTCTACGCGCCGCTCGTGCTGGCCCAGGTGCCTCGCCTCCTCGGCCAGCTCGACCGGGATCCGTACTCGCCCAGCCATGGATCGTTCGATCGAGATCATTGGGCCTGGAAGTTTCGCGACTTTCCGATCCTGATGCCGCAGTGGGCCACCTGCGTCCTCGCCTGGCTATACCGGCTCCCGTTGCCGGACAGCCCGTGGTTCGAATCGGATGCCGTTCTCGAGTGGTGCGGCGCATCCTTGTCGGCTCTGTTGGATCGACAGCACCCGGATGGCGCCTTCGATCATATCGGACCGAACACGCGAGACTACGGTGGGACGATCGCCTCACTTTACTATCTCGCCGAGACCCTGAGACTGACAGAACCGGCCCTGGATCCGGGCCTGTCCGACCGTGCCCGTGATGCGATCGATCGCGCTGCCGGCTTTGCCCAGCGCACGAGCGAAGACTACGCGTTCGTCTCGAATCACCACGCGCTGTTCGCACTCGGCTACGCGGCGGCGGCGGATTGCCTGGATCGGCCGGATCTGGAAGCGCGTTCCCGAGAGGCCGTCGCCGAGATCCTCGCGCATCAGTCGCCGGACGGCTTCTTCGCCGAATACGGTGGCTTCGATCCGGGCTACGAGTCGCTCGGCATCGACTACCTGGCCCGGCTCTGGACGCGAAACGGGGACGACGCACTCGGCGCCGCCCTCGATCGCTCGGTGGCCTTCTACAAGTACGCGGTCCATGAGGATGGCAGCGTCGGTGGTTTCTATGGCTCCCGCCAGACGCGCCTGTGGGCACCGGCCGGATTCGAGATCCTCGCCGCGCGCTCCCGGGAAGCGGCCGCGATCGCCGCCCACCTGCGAGCACGGTTGGATCGTCACAACGTCGTCACGCCCGGTTCGAGCGACAGTCAGAACCTCTACGTGGTCCTGCTCTCGTACCTCCAGGCCTGTATGGCTCCCGGATCGCCGCGGGAAATCGACGAACTTCCCTGCCACGCCTTGCGGGGCGTTCGACATTGGCCGTCGGGCTTCAGTGCGGCGGGCACCGATTCCTACTATGCCGTGGTCGCCGGAGCCAAGGCGGCTGCCTGCCGGATCGATGATCGAGCGACGGGCGAGATCCTATGGGAGGACGCGGGGTACATCGTCGAGGCAGGGGGCACGCGTTGGGCCTCGCAGCAGCCCGCCGAGATCTCGATCGAGCCGGCGCCCGATGGCCTCCGCGTGCGCGCCCGCCTGACCCAGGCGGATCCGCAGGTCCTCGGACCGGTCCGCTTCGTGATCCTGCGGCTGTTGAACCTCACGGTCTTCCGCAGCCTGGTCCTGGGCCGCTGGGTTCGCAACGCGATCATCGGCCGATTGATCACCGCAATGCGGCCTGGCCCGTTTCGCCTGGAGCGGGAACTCTCATTCAAGGAAGACGGGGTCGCATTCTCCGATGCGCTCGCACCCGAGCGCGCCATCGAGGTCGATCGGGTGGTGCTCGCCCGCCGCGCACAGACCTTCCACATGGGGTCCGCCGGCTACGCCCACACTTCGGACCTCGTCGCAGTACGGTCCGTCGACAGCACAGGAATGGCGCCGCGCCTCTCGGAGGGGCAGCGGGCCGAACTCTCCTTCGAGGTCGTCCCGCACGCGAAGCGGGAGCCCTGATTGGCGTCCTGAGGCAGGAGAACGCCCTACGGCGGGCGCGGGGGCCTGTTCGGTCCCAGAACCGGGACCCTGCGCTGGGCAGCTCCGGCCCGAACCGGCCCCACGCTCTCAAGAACCGGCTGGGAACGGACGAAAGGTGCTTTGAGCCCGCGTGTGCCTCGCATCCGGGGTGCGTGCGCTCGAGGAGTTCCTGATGGCCCTGCAGCTGGACGAGATTCTCAAGGTCGCCCTCAAAGGGGGCGCCTCTGACATCCATTTGAAGTCCGGACTCCCGCCGATGTTCCGCGTCGATGGCGCCCTGGTCCCGTTGAAGAACGGTGAGCGCATCCTGCCCGAGGACATGCAGCAGGTCGCGCTCGGCATCATGAACGAGGTGCAGAAGCAGCGCTTCGACGAGTTCCGCGAGGCGGACCTCGCCTATGGCATCCCCGGCCTCGGCCGGTTCCGCGTCAACGTGTTCCAACAGCGCGGAACCGTCGGCGTCGTGTTCCGGGTGATTCCGTTCGGCGTGAAGACGATCGAGCAGCTCTTCCTGCCCAAGGTCGTCGAGAAGATCGCGATGGAGCATCGCGGGCTGGTACTCGTGACCGGGACCACCGGTTCAGGCAAGTCGACCACGCTCGCGGCGATGATCGATCACATCAACTCGAATCGCACCTGCCACATCATGACGATCGAGGATCCGATCGAGTTCCTGATCCGGGATCGGCGCTCGGTCGTCAATCAGCGTGAGATCGGCGTCGATACCCAGAGCTTCGCGAACGCACTGCGCGCTGCCTTGCGCCAGGATCCCGATGTTATTCTAGTGGGCGAGATGCGCGACTTCGAGACCATCGAGACCGCGATCACCGCGGCTGAGACCGGCCACCTCGTGATGTCGACGCTGCACACGCTCGACGCCACCGAGACGATCAACCGCATCATCTCGGTATTCCCGCCCTATCAGCAGAAGCAGGTCCGCTTGCAGCTCTCCTCGATCATCAAGGCCGTGGTCTCCCAGCGCCTGGTACCGCGTGCCGACGGCAAGGGCCGGGTGCCGGCCCTCGAAGTGATGGTCTCGACCGGTCGCGTGCGCGAGTGCATCAGCGACAAGGACCGCACCAAGGAAATCGCCGACGCGATCTCGAAGGGCTTCACCACCTACGGTATGCAGACCTTCGACCAGAGTCTGATGCATCTGGTGAAGCAGGACCTCATCACCTACGACGAGGCGCTCAAGCACTGCAGCAACCGCGACGACTTCGTGCTGCGCTTCAAGGGTGTCGCGTCGACCTCGGACGGCTCCTGGGACGATTTCGAAGGAGACGAAGCGGCCCCGATGGAAGAGGAGAAGCCGGAAGCCGGCGGCGCCGGCGCCCCGGACTTCATCGAGCGCTTCTAGCCCCTCCCGGGCCGTTCCGTGCCCGGTGCGCCCCCAGAAGACTCCGGTAACTTCCAGCGCTCAGTGCCTCGTGTGGGAGGAGGCGCCAAGGAGTTGGACGTGAGCCGCAGCGCCAGTGACATCCGCGAGAGCTACCTCTCGTTCTTCGAGTCGAAGGGTCACACCCGCGTCGCGGCTGCCAACCTGGTGCCCCAGGACCCGACGCTGCTGTTCGTGAACGCGGGCATGGTCCCGTTCAAGCGGGTCTTCACCGGTGAAGAGACGCGCCCCTACTCGAGGGCGGTGAGTAGCCAGAAGGTCATGCGGGTCTCGGGCAAGCACAACGATCTCGAAGAGGTCGGCCGCAGCGCGCGCCACCACACGCTCTTCGAGATGCTCGGCAACTTCTCCTTCGGCGACTACTTCAAGCAGGACGCGATCCTCTACGCCTGGGAGCTGCTCACCCAGCAATACGGTTTCGAGCAGAAGGACCTGGTCGTCTCGGTGTTCCGCGAGGACGACGAAGCCGCCGACATCTGGGAGCGCGAGGTCGGCCTGCCGCCGGAGAAGATCTACCGCCTCGACGAGGAGGAGAACTTCTGGTCGATGGGCGACACCGGGCCGTGTGGGCCGTGCAGTGAGATCCATCTCGACCGCGGCGTGATCCCGGGCGTCGAGAACGACGATCCCTCCAGCGAGAGCGGGCGCTTCCTCGAGTTCTGGAACCTGGTGTTCATGCAGTTCAACCGGGATGCCTCGGGTGTGATGACACCGCTGCCGAAGCCCTCGGTCGATACCGGACTCGGTCTCGAGCGAACCGCGCAGATCCTCCAGGGCAAGCGCAACAACTACGAGATCGATCTGTTCGTGCCGCTGCTCGAACGCGCGCAAGATCTTTCCGGCGTCACGCTCGGAAGCGATGACGAGCAGGATTTCTCGCTCAAGGTGGTCGCCGATCACGCCCGCGCGGTCGCTTTCCTGGTGGGCGATGGCGTGCTGCCTTCGAACGAAGGCCGTGGTTATGTGGTGCGGCGTATCCTGCGCCGGGCGTCGCGTCACGGCAAGCTGCTCGGGATGGACGAGCCCTTCCTGCACCGTGTCGTCGACAAGGTGATCGACGAGATGGGCGAAGCGTTCCCCGAGCTCGAGGAGCGCCGCGAGTTCATCACCGGTCGCACCTTGCGTGAAGAAGAGCGTTTCCTCGAAACACTGTCGAAGGGCCTCACCCTCCTCGAATCCGAGATCGACACGGTGCAGTCGCGTGGTGGCGACGTGCTGCCGGGCTCGGTCGTATTCAAGCTCTACGACACCTTCGGGTTCCCGGTTGACCTGACCCAGGACATCCTGCGAGGTCGTGGTGTTTCCGCCGACGAAGACGGCTTCCGGACCGAGATGGAAGTGCAGCGAACCCGATCGCGGGAAGCCTGGAAGGGCAGCGGCGATGCCGGCGTCTCCGAGGCCTACGCGCGGATCGCGGCCGACGTCGCCAGTGAATTCACCGGCTACGACGGCATCTCCGGCGAGGCCGAGATCCAGGCCCTGGTCGTCGACGGGCAGGTGGTCGAACAGGTTGGCGTTGGCAGCGATGTCGAAGTGATCGTGGTCGAGACGCCCTTCTATGCGGAAAGCGGCGGACAGGTCGGCGACCGCGGAACCATCCAGACCCCGAGCGGCGAGGTCGCGATCGCGGATGCCCAGCGCCCGACCGGCGATCTGGTCGTCCATCGCGGGCGGGTCACCCGCGGCACGATCGCGACGGGGCAACTGGCCACGCTCTCGGTCGACGCCGAGGCCCGCGCTGCGACGGTACGCAACCACACGGGCACCCACCTTCTGCACGCGGCGCTCCGCGAAGTGGTCGGGACCGAGGCAATGCAGAAGGGTTCGTTGGTGTCGCCGGATCGACTGCGTTTCGACTTCACCCACGACGCGCCGCTTGGCGACGACGAGATCGAGCGCATCGAAGATCTGGTCAATGGCTGGATCGAAGCCAATCACGCCGGAAACGTGCGGCAGATGTCCTACCCGGCGGCCATCGAGGCTGGTGCCATCGCGATCTTCGAGGAGAAGTACGGCGACGAGGTTCGCGTCGTGAAGTTCGGTGAGGTTTCGACGGAGTTGTGCGGCGGCACCCACGCGAGTGCGACCGGCGACATCGGGCTGCTCAAGGTCGTGTCGGAGGGGGGCATCGCCGCCGGCATCCGACGGATCGAAGCGCTGACTGGAATGGGCGCGCTCCGCTACCTGCGCGACGAACAGCGCAAGCTGCGCCAGATCGGCGACCTGTTGCGGGTGCCGACGGACCAGGCGCCCGAGCGGATCGAGAAGCTGCTCGAGGATCGCAAGAGCGCCGAGAAACAGATCGCGGATCTCAAGCGCCAGGCGGCAACCGGCAGCTCGAGCCATGACCAGGACGAGCGCGAGATCGCCGGCGTGAAGGTCGTCGTCAGGCGCCTCGAGGGCCTCGCCGGTAAGGAACTGCGTGGCGTCGTGGACGATCTCCGCGGCCGGCTCGGCAGTGGCGTCGTGCTGGTCGTTTCCACCGAGGCGGACAAGGTCTCGTTGGCGCTCGGTGTAACGAAGGACTTGAACCCGAAGCTCAAGGCTGGCGACCTGGTCCGCGAAGTCGCCATCGTGGTAGGTGGCAAGGGCGGCGGTCGACCGGACTTCGCCCAGGCCGGCGGTACGGACCCCGGCAAGGTCGACGAAGCCGTCGAGCGGCTCTACGCCGTCATCGGAGAAACCGCCGCGTGACGCGGCCGCTAGCGGATGCCTTCGCGTACCACCGCCGGCGCAGCTTCGAGGTGCGCGTCGGGAACGTGGGTGTCGGCGGATCGAATCCGATCCGTGTTCAGTCGATGACGACCACGGACACCCAGGACGTGATGGCAACCGCGGACCAGACCGAGCGTCTCGCGGAAGCGGGCTGCGAGATCGTGCGCATCACCGCGCCGTCGATCCGCGACGCCGAGGCGCTGGGCGCGATCCAGACCGAGCTGAAGCGGCGCCAGCTGCAGGTTCCGCTCGTCGCCGACATCCACTTCACCCCGAATGCGGCGATGGAGGCGGCGCTTCACGTCGAGAAGGTTCGCATCAACCCGGGCAACTACGCAGACCGCAAGAAATTCGAAGTGCGCGAGTACGGGGACGCCGACTACCGCGAAGAAGTGGAGCGGATGGCCGAGCGTTTCCGCCCGCTGGTGCTTCGTTGCAAGGAACTCGGCCGTGCCATGCGCATCGGCACCAACCATGGCTCGCTCTCGGACCGGATCCTGAACCGCTTCGGTGATACGCCGCTGGGCATGGTCGAGAGCGCGCTCGAGTTTCTCGATGTCTGCGAAGACGAGGGATACCGCGACGTCATCTTCAGCATGAAGGCCAGCAACCCCCAGGTCGCCATCCATGCCTACCGCATGCTCGCGTTCCGTCTCGCCGACCGTGCCGCGGAGGCCCGCAATGGGGGCCGACCCTCGGCAGCGGCCGCAGACGGCTTCGAGATTCCGTCGTATCCGTTCCACGTCGGCGTGACCGAGGCCGGAGATGGCGACGACGGCCGCGTGAAGAGCGCGATCGGGATCGGTGCGCTCCTGGAAGACGGGATCGGCGACACGATCCGCGTTTCGCTCACCGAGGATCCAGTCAAGGAGATTCCGGTCGCTGCGGCGCTGGCGGAACGCTACGACGCCCGTGACGAGAGCCCCGCGGATACGGGCTTCGATGGTTGTTATGCCGCGGACCCCTTTTCCCATGCCCGTCGACAGACGACAGAGGTGGCCGATTTCGGCGGAGCCCAGCCCGTGCGTGTCGACGCGCAGCTCGGTCCGGTGCCATTCGATCCTCAATCCGCCGCCGAGGAAATTTCGCTGGAGCTCGCGTTGCTAGGCGATCTCGCCTGCGAGGGTTTCGAGGTCGAGGTCCAGGAACTCGCCGACGTGGAGCGCCTGGCCGATTTCACGACGGCACTCACCGAGCGAGGCATCAAGATCCCATTGACGGTGGTGGCACCGCCGGAGCTCGCGCCGGCCATCACGCACGGCGTGGCCCGTGTCGCGATGGAGTGGAGCGGTGTGGGTCGCCCGCCCGCGGTGGCGGTCCCCGTCGAGTGGATCCTTCCCGCAGATCCGGAGGTCCTTGCAGGGGCCCTGGCGGCCGACGTGCCGGCGGCGATCTCGGTGCGCGGGGAGCTGCCGACGCACGCGGTGCGACGTTTGGTGGCCGTCCTGAACGCCTCGGGGAACGCCTCGCTTCCGGTCGTCCTGCGCCACCGGAGCGATCCGTTCATCGATCCGGAGTCGGCCGTACTGCGTGCGGCGACCGATCTGGGTGCCGCGCTCTGTGACGGGATCGGGGATCGTGTTTCGCTCGGTGGCTTCGGTTCGCTCTCTCGTGACGTATCGCTTGCCTACCGCATCTTGCAGGGCGCGCGCCTGCGTACCTCGTGGACCGAGTTCATTTCGTGTCCTTCCTGCGGTCGGACGCTATTCGACCTCGAAGAGACCACGGCTCGGGTCAAGTCGAGAACGTCCCACCTGCCGGGCCTCAAGATCGCGGTCATGGGTTGCGTCGTGAACGGCCCCGGCGAGATGGCCGACGCGGATTTCGGCTACGTCGGCTCCGGCGTCGGCAAGGTCGACCTCTACGTGAAGCAAGAGCGCGTGGTGCGGAACGTTTCGGCAGGAGAAGCACCGGATCGCCTGGTCGACCTGATTCGCGACCACGGCGCCTGGGAAGATCCGAAGCTCGACGCCTAGCAGGTTGCGGAAGAGCCCCGGACCGAGCCCGGTGCGCAGATTTTCGGTCCAATCAAGGCGCGGAGCCGCCGCTGGGGCGAGCCCCAGCAAGGCTTCGCAACGCAGAGTGGGCCGGAAAGATGCGTGCCTGGCGACGGGAGTGGGTTTTTCCGCAGCCTGCTAGATGGCGCCCGACGCTAGGCGAGGGACAGGGTCCAACTTCCCGCCGTGACGCGGGTCCCGCGACCGACCAACACCGGGCGCTCCACAGCCTTCCCGAACTCGGGGTAGGCGGCCGCCATCTCGATCTTCCAGTCGAGACCGGCGGGGAGTTCGATCTGGAGGGTTCCCTCGGCCAGCGGCACGCGGGCGCGCCGACCCTCGAGGATTGGATCGAGCCCCGGGGCCAGGGGGAGTCGGAACTCGGCGGTGGCGGCCTCGATGTCGAAGCTGTCCTCGAGCGTCACCGCTTCGGAATCGACGCAGAACGAGCGCTTGTGCAGGACTTCGGGATCAGCGAAGCCCGCGCACACGCCGATCGCGCTGCCTGGCTCGAAGCGCGTCAACGCGACGTCCGGACGGCCCCCGATGCGATGGGCAGCCCAGGTTTCGGCCTGCTCGTTGCCGTTGATCTGGACGGTGGCATGCGCGGCGGTCGAGCGCGCGTGATCGCGGTGCGGACCCGGTTGGTACTCGAAGACGCCCGTGTCCGTCACGACACGCTGACCGCGGACCGAGAGTTCGAACGAGAGTGCGTCGCAATGGGCATGTCCTGGTTGGTAGGGCGGCGACGGCATCCCGGCGCTCACCAGTAGTACGAACGGCCCGGCTTCGAGCCGTACGAAGCCGGATGGTCTCAGGACACCGGATTCATCGGGATGGCTCGAGCGGATCCCGAGCGCTTGTCCGTAGGCATGGAGTTGCGAAGGCCGTGGTGCCAGGCCATGCGCACTGTCGCCGAACAGTGCGATGTCGCCGTCGGGATGCGTCAGCGTTTCGAGCGCGCCCAACGAACGCGCTGCCTTCTCCCTGAGCGTCGCCCCGAGCGAATCTCCGCGCCCAGGTGCCGCAGCTAGCGCGTTGATCAAGTCGAGCAATGTCTCGAGCAGCAGCGCGTGATACATCGGACTTCGCTCGTAGTGAACGCCATCGTCGCCAAACTGCTCATCCAGCTCCGCGACGAGTCGCTCGCCGTATGCGAAGACCGAATCGGCCAGCCTTCCCTCCAGGCAGGTCCCTGCGAAGACCAGGGCCAGCAGATTCCACAGGTAGTGGTTGGCCAACAGGTGCGTCTCGAGGTGGGCTTCGAGGGTCACGAGCTGATCCGCGATCGAGGCAAGCATGCGCCGACGGCTCTCTTCGTTGGCCGGAAGCGCAGACTCGGTCAACAGCAACTTCAGCCACGTGAAGAGCCGCAGGCTGATCGGGCCCGCGTCCCAGCCCGTGCCCACGGGGTGACGCGAGATCCAATCGAGGATGACGCGCTCGCGATCCTCCGCCGAGAGTCGCACGCTCCTCGCCCAATCGAATTGATGGAGCTGATAGCGCCAAAGGGGTCCGGCAGACGCCATCTCCCAATCGATCTCGGGACCGAACACCACGGGGTGATTCAACATGGTGAGTTCGGCAAGCCCGTCACAGTGGACGTGACCGGGCGCTCCGAGCACGTGCGTTCCCAGCGCGGAGAATCGCAACGAGGGTGCCTTGCCATCGAAGCGCAGCGGCTTTACGCCGCCGCGGAGCCGGTGACGGAGCTGCCCCTTCCACTGCTCCGGCCGGAGATACCAGAGCGTTCGCAGCACGGTCGGAATGCTCGGCATCGGTCCTTGTCTGACAAAGCGGGGCTGCCGCGAGGAAACGGGCGGCCCGAACTTAGCAGTCAGAGCGGATTCGAAAGCCCCGTTGACCCGTGGCATGGGGGCACGAGGGGCATCAGTCCATCGGCCAGCGCTTCGCTGAAGCGAGCGGCGCCAGCGGCGTTCAGGTGGCCCGGATCCCGGTACCATTCGGCCGCGGCGAGCTGGGGCAAGGCGCGCTCATCGAGATCGAGGAAGGTCGCCCCCTCCTCCTCGGCCACGACGCGCAACAGCGCTTCTCCGAGCGCTTCCACTTCGAGCGGCTCGGCGTTGCCGCGCCAGCGGGGGCCAGTGAACCAGAACACGGGGATGTCCCTGGCACGCGCGGCGCGCGTGAACTGACGAAACGGCGCGGCGGCCTCGGGATCGGGCCCGCCGTCCTTTCCGTCGAGTTCGCTGGGCCAGGGCCGCGGCCAATCGGCGGGTTCGAGGTTGCCTGAAAGCGGCACGAAGCCATTTCCAGCCGCAGCGCGGCCGCGCACGAGCGAGCCGGCAATGGCCACCGCACGCGAGTTGTAGCGATAGAGGCGGGAGTGCAGCTTGAAGCGCGCGAAGCGGTCGCGACGCTCCAACAAGCCATCGACCACCCGGCTCTCGCCGTAGTACGGGGCCAACACGCCGAGGCGATCGTAGGCCGGGGCGTAGAGATCCTTCGGCCCGACCTGGAGCAGGACATAACGAGGCTCGGCTCCCCGTCCGTAGAGGAGATCCTGCACGCTCGTCGCATAGAGGATTCCCTGACCGTCGAGCGCCGCATTGAAGACGGTGCAACCAAGCCGGCCCTCCAGGACAGCCGGGTCGACGTGGTGGACTGCGCGAGAGCTGCCGAACACGAAGACCTCGGGCCGTTGTTCCAGGATGTAGTTGGCATGACCCGAGAACTGGCCGGTCCGACTCCGAGCGAACATTTCGTCCATGACGAAGCCGAAGGATCGGTCGAGCAGCAGCAAGCCCAGCGAGAACAACAGCACCGCCGCTGCCCGCCGTCCCCATGAACTTCGATCGTGGCTCATCGAACACGCATCCTAGAACTGGAAGTAGATGAATTCACCGCCGCCATCGACGCCGAGGAGCACGATGGCGACGATCAGGGCATAGGCCATGGCCAGGCGCAGACCGGCCCCTTGGCGCTGGACCAGCGCTCGGTCTTCGCCCGTGTGTGCAAAGACGGTCTGGGCCGCCAACAGGGCGAGCACGCCGAGGCCCCCCTGTGTGAGCGTCCGGAGATCGAGGAAGGCCGACCCCCACGGCCCCACGAGAATCTCGGAGATGATCGCCCGCGAGGTCTCCCAATCGGCGGCGCGGAAGAAGACCCAGCCCACGCAGACCAGGTGAAAGGTGATGACCCGGCGCACCGAGTCGCGCACGATCTCGGGCACGCGAAGCGCCGAGTACGCCCGATCCCGAAGCCCTGTCGTCGCCCGCGAAAGTGCCAGCAGCACCCCGTGCCAGGCTCCCCACACCACGAAGTTCCAGCTGGCGCCGTGCCAGAGACCGCCTAGCAACATCGTCAGTAGCAGGTTGCGGTAGGTGTCGGCGATGCCACCGCGGTTGCCTCCGATCGATATGTAGAGGTAGTCCCGAAGCCAGGTCGAGAGCGAGATGTGCCAGCGACGCCAGAATTCGGTGATGCTCGTCGAGAAGTACGGCGTCCGGAAGTTCTCCATCAGGTCGATGCCGAGCATCCGCGCCGCTCCTACGGCGATGTCCGAGTAGGCCGAGAAGTCGCAGAAGATCTGGAACGCGAAGGCGTAGGTCGCGATCAGGAACGACGTGCCATCGTGATGCAGTGCATTCCCGTAGACCGTGTCCACGTAGAGAGCCAGGCGATCCGCGATCACGACCTTCTTGAAGAGGCCCCAGAGAATGAGTTCGAGGCCGGACAGGAGCCGGGCGAGATCGAACGACTTCACGCGATCGAGCTGGGGAAGCAGCCGCGTCGCGCGTTCGATCGGGCCGGCCACGAGCTGCGGGAAGAAGGCGACGTAGAGCGCGAAGCGGCCGAGATGCCGCTCGGGCTGCTCGATCTTGCCGCGGTAGAGGTCGACGCTGTAGGACAGCGTCTGGAAGGTGTAGAAGGAGATCCCGATCGGGAGCAGAACCTCGAGGTCCGGGATTGGCCAGGCGACGCCCAACCACGCAGCCAGCAGGCGCCCCTGGGCATTCGCGAAGTTCCAGTACTTGAATGCGAACAGCAGCGCGAGCGATGCGGTGACGCACACGGTCAGCCAACGGCGCCGGCCGCGGGCCTCGGGGCTCGCCGCCATGCGCAGGCCCGTAAACCACGCGATTCCGGTGACGGCCATGATGAGCCCGAGGTAGGCCGCGTTCCAGCTCATGTAGAAGCCGTAGCTGGCCACCAACAAGAGCATCCAACGCCACCGGTGCGGCAGCGCGAAATGGAGCCCCACCACGACCGGTAGGAACAACAGGAATTCGAAGGAGTTGAAGAGCACCCTGTGTGGATCTTCGTCTCGCGGCCGATTTCACTTGAGGGGCGAAGGGTTGAGCCCTGCCCCTGCTGGTTCGCGATGAATCAGCGCAGGGCGTCTCGGAGTTCGAGCGCGATGCGATAGATCTCGCGGCGGGGGGCACCGGTCTCCCGGTGCAGGGCTGTCGAGAGATCTCGCGCGCTCTCGCCGCGCTCGAGCGCGGTCTTGATCAGCGGCCGCAAGCTCTCCGCGTCGACGTCCTCTGAAACCGCGCCGGCCACGACGATGCTGATCTCTCCGCGCGGTTCTTCCGCATGTCGTTCGACGAGGGCCGCGAGTGTTCCACGCGTGATCTCCTCGTGGAGCTTCGTGAGTTCCCGGGCCACGCAGGCCTGGCGGTCCGCTCCGAAGGCTTTGGCGAGTTCGCCCAGCGTCGCAGCGAGCCGCTTGGGCGATTCGAACAGCACCAGCGTCTCGCTGCGAGCGGCGAGCTCGGAGAGTCGCGCCCCGCGCGCTCCGGCCTTGCGAGGCAAGAACCCGACGAAGGTGAACGGCGTCGCCAGGAGTCCCGAAGCGACCAGTGCCGACATCACCGCCGAGGGACCGGGAATCGGCACCACATCGTGGCCCGCCTCGGCCGCACGGGCCACCAGCCGTTCGCCGGGATCGGAGACCAGGGGTGTGCCCGCGTCCGACACCAACGCGATGGCGGCCCCGGCGGCGAGATCTGCCAGCACTTCTTCGCTGCGCGCAGCCTCGTTGTGCGCGTGGAGCGAACGAGCGCGGGTCGAGATCTGATGTCGATCGAGCAGGGTCCGGGTGCGCCGGGTGTCCTCGGCCAGCACCTGATCCACCTCGGCCAGGATGCGCAGCGACCGCAGCGTCACGTCCTCGAGGTTTCCGATCGGAGTAGCGACGACGTACAAGGTGCCCATACAATGCCTGTCTCGCCCCGGGTCCCGCTGGAGCATCCCATGTCGTCGGACCGACGCACCCTGGGACAAGAGGGAGAGCGCCTGGCTGCGGAGCACCTGGAGCGCGAAGGGTACCGGATCGTTGGGCGGAACGTCCGCGCCGGCGGTGTCGAACTCGATCTGATCGCGAGCCGCGGGCGCTTGCGGGTCTTCGTCGAGGTGAAGGCGCGGCGTTCCCGCCGCCACGGCGGACCGGAAGCCGCCGTCGATCGGGCCAAGCAGGCGCGGATCGCCCGCGGCGCCGCAGCCTGGCTGCGAGAACACCCGGTGCGGGCCCTGCGCGTGCGCTTCGATGTGATCGCGCTCGAACCCGGCCCGGATGGCCCGCTCAGCATCCGCCATTGGCGCGGCGCCTTCGACGACCCGCGTGGTTCGGATGGCTGAGCCGTGTCAGGCACGCGGGAGTCGCTAGCCTCCGCGTCAATGTCGGACCCCCGCACACGTGTCGACAAGCCCTGGGGCCACGAGCTCATCTGGGCCCACACCGATCGCTATGTCGGGAAGCTGCTCGTGATCGAACCGGGCAAGCGTTTGTCCCTGCAGAAACACCTGAGCAAGGACGAGTCCATCTACGTGGTCGCGGGGCGGCTGTTCCTGCACCTCGAGGATGATCGGGGCGAAGTGCAGGTTCGCGAGCTCGCTCCCGGCGAGTTCACGCGAATTCCGACGGGACGCATCCACCGTTTCGAAGCGCGCGACCAGCGCGTCGAGTTGATGGAAGTCTCGACCCCCGAACTCGATGACGTCGTCCGGATCGAGGACGACTTCGGTCGCGAGGGCACCAGCGAGGCTTGAGTTGGCCCCTTTGCGAGGCCAACCGGTCCTATTCCGTCTGCTTGGAAGCCTCGGTGGCGGCCGCTTCTTCGGCCTCGGCTGCCGCCGCTTCGGCGACCACCTCCTCCACGACGGCTTCGTCCTTCAGCGCCTCGGCCGCGGTGCCGGCCGACTTCGCTTCGGCATCTTCCTCGGAGATGAGGCCGGTGAGATCGCGGACCTTCGAGCGCAGCCGCGCCTTCTTGCCGCGCAGGTCGCGCAGGTAGTAGAGCCGCGAGCGCCGCACGTGGCCGCGGGCCTTGATCTCGACCTTCTGGACGTTCGGCGATTCCACCGGGAAGATGCGCTCGACACCGACACCGTAGGAGATCTTGCGGACCGTGAACGAGGCGGAAGTGCCGCCCTTGCGGCGGCGGATAACGACGCCCTCGAACACCTGGATCCGCTCCTTCTCGCCCTCTCGCACCTTCACGTGCACGCGAACCGTGTCGCCGGATCGGAAGGGCGGAAGATCACGTCGTCGGACGCTGCGTTCGACCATGTCTACGGACTGCATCAGTCTTCTCCTCGCGGCTTTCGCTGTTGCGCCTCGTCCCTGTTGATCAGGTCGGGTCTGCGCTCCTGGGTTCTGTTCCGGGCCTGCTTCTTGCGCCAGTCCGCGATCCGGCCGTGATCTCCGGATCGGAGGACCGGCGGCACGATCTGGCCCCGGTAATCCACGGGCCGCGTGTATTGCGGCCCCTCTAGCATTCGTTCCTGAAACGATTCGGTCCGTGCGCTCTCGGGGTTTCCGAGTACCCCCGGAACGAAGCGGCTCACCGCCTCGATCACCGCCATGGCCGGCACCTCGCCGCCCGAGACCACATAGTCTCCGATCGATGTCTCCTGGTCGACGGCGAGCTCGATGACCCGCTGATCGATTCCTTCGTAGCGCCCGCAGACCAGCACCAGATGCTCGTCCCGGGCCCAATTTTCTGCGACTTCCTGGCTGAAGGGCGTTCCCTGCGGTGAAAGCAGGACCACTCTGGCGTTTCGCTCCGGCCCCTTGCGCCCCGCGATCGCTTCGATCGCTTCGACCAGGGGCTCCGGTTTCATCACCATCCCCGGGCCACCCCCGTACGGGATGTCGTCCACGGTGCGATGTTTGTCCTGGGTGAAGCGCCGGAGATCGTGTGCCTCCAGTTCGAGAAGTCCCTTCTCGACCGCGCCGCCCAGGACGCCGAGCTTTCGAAACGGCTCGAACAACTCCGGGAAGATCGTAATGACGTCGATCCGGAGCATCCCGCGCCCTCTCCTTTCCGTCTCCTCTGCTTTCTAGTCCGTCTTGGTCTCGGTCGGCGCTGCTTCGATGAGACCCGGGATCTCTGCCACGACCAACCGTTTTTCCTTCAGATCGATGACGGGGAGGAGTTCCTTCGCCGTCGGTACCAGGATCTGTCGTCCGTCTTCGGAGCGGATCACCAGGACGTCATGAGCGCCGGTCTCCCAGAGCTCTCGGACGATCCCGACCGGTTCACCGGCTTCCGTCTCGACCCGACATCCCACCAGCTGGTACCAGTAGAACTCTCCCTCCGGCAGCGCCTCGAGTTCGGCCGTCTCTCCGAGGACGAAACGCCCGAGCAGGGCCTGGGCGGCCTCTCGCGTCGCGATCCCCTGGAGTTTGAGCCGCGCTTCACCGGCGCGTCCGGTTCCTCCTTCTTCGATCTCGTATTTCGTTCCCGCGTTGCCCTGCTCGTTGTCGGCCAGCTTGATCTGCCTGATGCCGATCAGATGTTCTGGTCCGTCACCGGTGTAACGCACCCGGACCCAACCGAGGACGCCATGCGCGCCTAGCACGCGGCCGAGCAGGATCTCCACTGCTCGTTAGTCGACAATGTCCAGGCGAACGTCGCGCCCACGGCGCGAGGCGCCGAGCACCGAGCGCATCGCCTTCGCGACGCGGCCCTGGCGCCCGATCACGCGGCCGCGATCGTCGTCCGCCGTTTCGAGCTCGAGCAGCCCGCCGTCGTCGAGCACGTTCACCTTGACGGCGCCCGTGTCGGACACGATGCCCTTCGCGATGAACTCGATCAACGCAGCGTTGGTCTTCTCTTCCGCCATGGCTAAGCCTCGGCCGGCGCGGCGGCGGCCGCCGTCTGCTTGCGAAGTCGTTTGATCAAGCCCTTCACCGCGGGCGAGAGCTGCGCGCCTTGCCCGACCCAGTGATCGATGCGCTCCTGCTCGAGCGTGATCTGGGGCGGCTCGACCACCGGGTTGTAGGTCCCGAGGAATTCGAGGGCGCGGCCATCGCGGCGCGCTCGTTCATCGATTGCGATGACGCGGAAGTAGGCGCGCTTCTTGGCGCCCCCGCGCGTAAGGCGAATCTTTACCATTGGAAACGGCTCCTCCTTGGGAGTGCGGTCAGAAGTGGATCGAGGGCGGATCAGGGACCGAGAATCCCTCGGGATTCCGCAGACATGGACCCACTGAAAGCGGCCGCGGAAGGTAGACGAGGGGTCTGGGGCGGTCAACGGGCGCGAATCCCCGGCGGGTGCAGGGGCCAGGGTGCAGCTGGATTCGGTTGGCGGCGGTTCGTGGGGTTCGCCCCGCCACGGCGGCGCCCCAGGGGGTGCTCGCCCGCTCGACGACTCGACCGGCTACTCCCGGACCTGCCCCGCACCAGCCCGTTCCCGCTCCTTCTTCTCCGAGCACTCCGCGCACGCATACCGCTCCTTGTGAGGGCGCTGGAGCCGGTCGTAGTCGGTGTCGAGGGCGACGCGGCGGACGGCTTCGGTGGACTTGCCGCAGAAGTCGCAGGCAAGGTCGGTGGATTCGGGAGCGTCGGACATGGGGCGAGGATAACCAGACCGGTGCCGGATTCACCCGATCCGCATGCGCATGCGGGTGGGGGCCCCGGTGGGCAGGAGTTCGGCGATGCGGGCCAGGATCTCGTCGCGGTGGAGTTGCAGGTGTTGGCTCCAGCCCGGCGAATCGGCGCGGACTTCGAGCAGGTCGCCGTTGAGATCGACCGGCTCCGAGTGACGGGCAGCTTCGGCGCCGACCACCTGCTCCCAACCACGGGCCAGCAGCAGGCCAGGCGAATTGGAGTCGTAGCCGAGTTCGCCGAGCACCTTGTGCACGGTGCCGCCGATGCGCGCCGGGTCGCGCGGCTTCTCGCGGCGACGCCTCACGCCGGTTCGTCCAGACGGCGGAAGATCAGACCCGTCGGCAGTTTCGGCGCGAAGTAGGTGGATTTCTGCGGCAGGGTCTCGCCGGCTTCGGTCACCGAGAAGACATCGTCGGGCGACAGCGGGTTCAGGTAGAGGGCCACGGTGCCCTTGCCGGCCGCCAGATCGCGGGCGACCTGGATCGTCGATTTCGGGAAGGAGACCGCACCCGCTCGCAACGCTTGGTCATCGATGCCGAAGACCTCGCCTAACACTTCGCGATGGATCGCGCGTACCGAGAGTTCTTCGTCCGCTGGTCTGGAGAAGATCCGGAGCGTGCCGCTGCCGTCATCCGCGGCGAAGGCGTGGCGGCCCTTCAACGGCTCGAGGTGTCTGGCAAGAACGGCCTGCATCGCCTCGGGCGCTGCCGAAGGCACTTCGCTGGCGAGCCAACCGCGCGTCTCGAGCCGCGCCCAGGCGAGCGCGTCCGGCGCCGGGGCCTCGCGCACCAACCGGTGGATCGGGAGCAGCAGCGTGCCGTCGGCGTAGGCGTTGGCGAAATAGGTCAGCAGCCGTTCCGGTGATGCCTCGTCGCCGCTTTCTCCGGCGGCGCGACGCTCGGCGCGGAAGCCGAGGGCGGTCTCGTAGCGATGGTGTCCGTCGGCGATCACCACCGGTCGCGGCGCCAGGAACGCGCGAATCTCCTCGATGGCGCCCGGATCGCTGAGCGCGACCAGCTCGTTCACCACGCCGGCGGTGTCGGTCGCACGAACCACGTCGCCGCCGGCGAGGGCGGCCTCCAACAGACTCTCGAGTTTCCGATCGCGATCTTCGTAGAGCATGAAGACGCTCGAGAGGTTGGTTCGCGTCGCGCGCAGGATCTTCAAGCGGTCGGCTTTCGGCCCGGCCAGGGTCCGCTCATGGGGACGAACGACGCGCGCTTCGTAGTCCTCGAGTGCGAGGGCGGCGAAGAAACCGAGCCGGGCGAGCGTTCGACCGTCCGGTGCCGTGAAGCGCTGGCGCAGTACATAGAGGGCGGCTTCTTCATCGCGCAGCAGCACACCCTCGTCCTGCCAAGACGCCAGGCGCTCGGCGACGTCGCTGTAATCGGTGCTGGCCTCGTCCGCGGCGTCGCGGGTCAGCTCGAGCTTCACGGCGGCGTGGGCGTGCGAATCCCAGAGCCGCGCACGGTCTTCCGGCGCCACCACATCGTAGACGGGAGCCAAGACCTCGGAGAGGTCGACCCGGGCCGGGTCGTAACGCAGGGCACGAAAGGGGCGGATGTCGGTCACGCGGCGAGTTCTCCAGACAGGATGCGGGCGATCTCCGCACGCGGGATCGCGCCTTCGCGCAAGAGGCGAAGAATCGGACCCGTGGCTTCGACCACGGTGCTCGGCGGGGCGGCGCCGGCATCGGCCCCCTCGACGAGCGGAATGGCGGTGTCGGCGACGAGGGCGGCTTCGGAACGGGTGAGGCAGTCGCCAGCCCCGGAGGCGTTGAGGCTCGTTGCCGTCAACGGGCCGACGCCCCGGTCGCGTGCCAGCGCGGCCAACGCACTCGCCACCGGGTGCGGCGAGCAACGGAAGCCGATCGTGCCGTCCGGGCCAGCAATGCCGCGACCAAAGCCCGCTGCGCCCTTCAACACCAGGGTCAACGGGCCGGGCCAGAAGGCTTCGACCAGTCGCTTTGCCAACGGACTCACGTCTGCGCCCGCCTCCGCTAGCGCGGTAGCGTCGGCCAACAATACGGAGACCGGCTTGTTCGCATCGCGTCCCTTGAAGGCGCGCAGTGCTGCCAGTGCCTGGTCGGAGCCCGCGTCGGCGGCGAGGCCCCAGGACGTTTCTGTCGGGAAGCCCACGAGCCCCCCGGCCGCGATCCGGTCGATCGCCGCTTCGGGCGAGAGCGCGTTCACGATGACGGACGCGCCAGCGCGCGATCCGCAATGTCCCGGCGGCGATGCACATTGTCGAAGCCGACCCGGTCCGCCGCCGCGTAGGCACGCGAGCGGGCGGTGGCGACATCCGGACCGCGTGCAGTCACGCCGAGCACGCGTCCGCCGCTCGTCACGAAACCCGGCCCTTCTCGTTTCGTGCCCGAATGGAAGATCACCACATCGGGATCGGCCTCCGCCGCTTCGATGCCGGAGATTCGCTTGCCGGTCTCGTAGCCGCGCGGATAGCCGCCCGAGGCGAGCACCACGCAGACGGCGGCCGCGTTCACGCTCGGCACCGCAGCCGCCTCGAGCGTGCCGCGAGCGGCGCCATCGAGCAGCGGGACCAGATCGCCATCCATCTGGAGCACCAGCGCCTGGGTTTCGGGATCTCCGAAACGGACATTGAACTCGACCACCGACGGTACGCCGTCCGGCGAGATCATCAGGCCGACGTAGAGGACGCCGGAAAACGGCATGCCTTCCTCGCGCATGCCGCGAATCGTCGGATGCACGATCTCCTCGAGCACGCGCTTCTCGACGGCCTCACTCACGATCGAGGCCGGCGCGTAGGCACCCATGCCGCCGGTGTTCTCGCCGCGATCGCCATCCAGCGCGCGCTTGTGATCCTGCGCCGGGGCCAGCGTAACGACGTGGGTGCCGTCGGAGATCGCGTAGTAGGAGGCCTCTTCGCCGATCAGCCGCTCCTCGATCAGCACCTCGTCGCCGGCGGCGCCGAAGCGCCGGTCCCCCATCATTTCGCGCAATGCGGCTTCGGCTTCGTCCGGTCCGTCGCAGACCGCGACGCCCTTCCCTGCGGCCAGACCATCGGCCTTCACCACACAGGGCCCCGCCATCTCGCGGACGTGGGCGATGGCCGCCGCCAATTCGGCAAAGCGCCAGAAGCCCGGGCTCGGGACCCCGTGACGAGACATGAAGGCGCGCGCGAAGTATTTGCTGCCCTCGAGTTGGGCCGCCGCCGCACTCGGGCCGAAGACGGCCAGACCTGCCGCGCGCAGACGATCCGCGACACCGTCAGCCAGCGGATCCTCAGGGCCGATCACGACCAGATCGACAGCCTCGGCGCGGGCGATCCGGATCAGCCCTTCCGAATCGCCGGCCTTCACGTCGGGAAGACAGGTCGCCTCACGCATCCCGTCACTTCCGGGAGCCGCGTAAACCGCTTCCACCAGTGGGCTCTGCGCGATCTTCCAGACCAGCGCGTGCTCACGTCCACCGGAGCCAGCGACCAGGACTCGCATCGTAGGGGGGCCTCCGCCGAGTTCGTCGACGGCCGGGAGAGTAACAACCCGGAGGCGCCGTGGCGGGCCTCCAGCGTTCGCGTGGCGACGGAACGTCTTGAGGGGGGTGGCTCTCGACTTTACGAGGAGGGCTCGCAGATTGCTCGGCCAGGCGGGCCTCTTGGGTCGAGGACGTGCGGACTAGCGGCGCCTACACGAAAGGATGCCGGTTGGAGCGGCGAGGACGGTTCAGCCCGGAGCGGCAGCGGGGTCCAGTAGAGGACCGGCTCTCTTCCAGCCTTCGTTGAGGAGCCAGGTATGGGTGAACGCGACGGCCCGCGTTCCGGGTCTTCCTCTTGCCGCGATCACGAGATCGCGCGCGGAGCGCTTCCAGCCCCCGAACCAGCGACCGGAAGAGGCGGGATCGATTCGCACGATGCTGGACGGGCGCTTCATGTGCCGCCTGGCGTTCATCAGGACATAGCGCAGGGCATTGCGCACCTGGGTCGGTGTCTTCAACACCACATGGTGATACCGGTCCTTCAGGACCGGTCCAGAGCGCGCGAACACGCGATTCACCGCACGCGCGAGACGCGCGCCCAGCGACTTCATCCCACGCCCCAGGGCGTCCGCATCCTTCGCTTCCACCA
>JAJDAP010000028.1 GCA_029261795.1 Deltaproteobacteria bacterium | reverse complement strand
GGCGCCCTCGATCGCGGACGCGAAGCGGTCCGGATCCGTGGAATCCAGCTCGATCCGGTGCGCTTCGGGCCAATCGGTGGGCGCTTCGAACGCCGCCCGACTCGCCTCCAGGCGTTCAGGGCCCGCTTCCGAGGCGTCGTCGCCCCGGGCCTTGCGCAGCCGCAACCGTTCGCGCGCGATCTCGCGCGGACAGTCCACGTGGACGAGCCAGGCCTCCGAACCCGACGCTCGCGCCCAGGCCGCGGCGTGGCTTCGGCTGCTTCGGCGGGAGAACGTCGCATCCAGGATCACCGTTCGTCCCGTCCGAACCGGCGCTTCGGCGCGCTCCAGTATCGCCTCGTACACCCGCTCCACGTTGGCGGGCGCATAACGATCCTCATCGCCCGCAGCGGACACCTGCTTACGAACGCGATCGGTCGAGACGACCACGCCATCTCCGAGCGCGCGAGCCAAACGCCGCGCTGCCGTGCTCTTCCCCGTGCCGACCGTCCCGCACACGGCGACCACACGTCCCGGCTCCTCGGGACGAAGCGCCTCCCGCGCGAGGTCCAGGTAGGCGTTGGCCGTCGCGGCGGCGGCGCTCCGCTGGGCCGGATCGATCCCCGAATCCAGCACCGCCAGCGCAGCCACCTTGGCTCTGACGGTGGCACGGTAGGCGATGTACGGATCCACGACGGAATAGAGTCCGAAGTCGTCGCTCGCAGCCGCGTAGCTCGCCAGGAAGTGTTCTGCGAGATCGGCCCGGTTTCGATGGCGCAGGTCCATGGCCAGGAATGCCACCTCCGAGGCCGGGTCGATCTGGCGGAGTGCGGGGTCGAACTCGACGCAATCGATGAAGATCGGCGGGCCAGCGTCGGTCTCGAACCAGACGTGCTCGAGTCGCACATCGCCGTGCCCGTCGACGAGCCGCGTGGCGCGCCGATCGAACTCGTGGCGGCGGAGGTCGAGGACGCGACGCCAGCCCGATTCGACCGTGTCGATCGAATCATTCGAGACGACGCCGCTCTGGCGCAAGCTCCCGATGCTGGCCTGCATCGGCGCGTCCACTCGTTCCCGCCAGCTCGGCGTCGTGGCCTCCCCGGCGAGCGGGTGCGAAGCGTGGAAGGACGCCAGGACTTCGGCCGCGGCTTCGAGTTCGCGGTCGGCGAGCCGCCCGGCGCGGAGCCGCGCGAGGGCGTCGGCGCCGTCGGGAAGCCGCCGCATCACGACGGCGTGTTCACGGTCGCCGGAGAGCGCGTCTCCGACAGGACCGAGCTGCCAACCGGTTGCACCGTGCACGAGTGGAGCGATGCCCAGGTAGATGTCCGGTGCGAGTCGACGATTCAACAGGAGTTCGTGAACGCAATCCCGATTGCGCGCGTCGCGGGCGCCGAAGTCGACGAAGCCCAGATCGACCGCCTTCCGGATCTTCACGGCGCGCGCCGGGCTGAGGAACACGTGGGAGAGATGCGTCTGCACCCATTCGATGCCGTCCTTCGCCGCCGGATCTTCCGGATGCGCCCGAGGATTCTTCAGGTCACGAACGAGTGTTTCGGGTAGGGGTTCCACTGGCGAGACTCGGGCGACGGGGTCGAGGTCACCCAAGACTAGATTTCCATTCCGGCCTGCGCCCGGCCAGGCGTGCGCCCGAGGGGGACGTGCAGCGCGCGGTTCCCGCCTGGAAGTCTCACCAGTCGGGTCCTCTTTCGTCTCGGCGAGCGAAGTCAGACGAGTCCAACGCCTGATTCGATCTGTAACGGGAAACACCACCGTCCACCATCAGCGTCTCGCCGCGGATAGGAAGTACAGGCTGCGTTCCGGCCCAAGGTCGGAGTACAGGCGTTATGTCCTACCTCTCCAAAGCCCTCGGCGGGCTCTCGAACCGCGAGAGCCAGCTTCCCCGTGGGACGAAGGGGGCCGCCGGAAGCCAGGAACCCTGACACCGGTGGGTGCAGAATCCCTACTTGACCTTTGTAGCCATTCCCGAGAAAGGGGTTCCCCCGTGCTTCACTCCAAACCGGTCGCCGGCCTCGCTGTTGCTGCCTCGGTACTACTCATCGCCTCACCGGCCCTGGCGACGGCGCTGGGCGTGACCGATGGCCGCATCTTCGTCGACTTCGTCCTGGTGGCGGAGGATCCGCAGCAGGACACCACGCCGCGCAGCGAGGTCTTCGATGATCTCGGGTCCAATGGAGTGGTCGGGGCGTTCGTCGACATCCAGGCTGGCCCCCGCCCGTTTCCAATCGTCGCAGGGGCTTCGATCCAGCTCACGGGCTCGACCTCCCAGACCGTGGAAGCCCGGAGCTTCGCCAACAGCATCCTGGCCTTCGACATCTCCACCACGGGCGGTGCGACGGGCCCATTCGATCTGCGAGCCAGTATCCTGGTCGACTGGAGCTTCGGGCTCCCCGGGGGAGTTTCGAGCTTCGGGACGCAGTCGGTGTCGTTCACGGGAAACGACCCGAGCGGGGCCGTCACCGACTTCTTCGGGTCCTTCGACTGTGCCGGCTCGTCCGGGGCATCGGTCTCGTGCTTCGGGAGCCCGAGCGCCGATCTGTCGGGGCTCATGATTTCGACCACGGGTGATCTGACCCTCGTTCAGGGGATCGTGGAGATCGACCTGGTGGGAGGCGCCATCGGTGGCAGCTACTTCGGGATCGAATACGGCCTGTCGGCGAACCTCAGCGGCGGCGGAGTGGCCGGCGATTTCATCGACCTGAACCAGGGCGTGCTCACCGGCTACACCGGGAGCGGCGCGAACCTCGAGTTCGCCCTCGCCAGCCTGGATCCCGCGGTCACGGTCTCGGTGATGCTGCCCGAGCCCTCACTTGCCGCGGTGCTGGCGACGGCCGGAGCCGCGCTGGCCCTTCGTCGCCGAGCCCACGGCGGGGCGCGCCCGGGACCGACGAGCGCCTGAACCCTCCCCCCGACGGCACCCGTTCTCTACCTCGAGCGACCTCGGCGTCGATCGAGCGAAGCAGGAGGAGAGACCCATGCGGCTGAAGGCAGCGGGCGGATCGGAAGTACAGGCTGCGTTCCGGCCCAAGGTCGGAGTACAGGCGTTATGTCCTACCTCTCCAAAGCCCTCGGCGGGCGGTTCCTCGAAGAGGGAACGCCCGCCGCCGCCTGAGCATCAAGGGTCGATCAACACCCCGGGGTTGAGCATCCCAGCCGGGTCGAGTTCCCGTTTGGCCGCGCGCAGAACCCGTGCGAACAGTTCGGGGCGCTGGCGGTCGTAGCCGTCGCGGTGCATGCGGCCGACGGCGTGGTGGTGGGTGCTGGTGCCGCCGGCTGCGATCACGGCGTCGGTGGCGGCGGCCTTGATCGCCTGCCACTGCTCGATCTCGGCGCCGGGCCGGCCGCGGGTCGAGAACGTGTAGTAGGGGGCCGGCCCGTCCGGGTAGACGTGGGTGAAGCGGCAGGAGAGGGAGCCGCCGCCAGCGACCTCGGCCAGGGTCTTCTCCACTTTGGCGCGTACGCTGCGGTCGAACTCGGGCCAGCGGTCCCAGGTGATGGAGGTCTCGAACGTGTCCGCGATCAGGCCGAGGCCCGTGGTCAGGTTCATGCCCTTGCCGACGCCGATGAAGGCGCTGCGCCAGGCGCCGGCCGCGCCTTCGCGGCCCGTGGTCTTCTCGCTGGAATCGGAGACCCGGATCTCCTCGTCGCCGATCTGGCCGCCGGACTCCCGGGCGATCGCGACGGCCTGGCCGATGTTCCCGTCCTGGGGAAGCTCGGCCGATTCGAAGCCCACGATCAAGAGGGCCTGGCTCCCGTCCAGCCCGGCGTTCTTCGCCTCGCCGGGGTCGAGCAGCCGCAGGTTCGCCGGCCAGAGCTTGGCCTGGGCAATGTGACGGGCTGCTTCCGCCCCCGCCTCCCAACGGTCGAAGCGCGGGCTGGCCGTGGCGCGAAAGCGTGGGCGGCGTTGGATGCGCATCCACGCTTCGGTGATCACGCCCAAGATCCCTTCCGATCCGATGGCCAGGCGGTCCGGGCTCGGCCCGGCCCCACTGCCCGGGAGCCGCCGCGACTCCCACCAGCCCGAAGGCGTCAGCATGCGCACGGACTCGACGAAGTCGTCGATGTGGGTGTGGTTCGTCGCATAGTGTCCGCCGGAGCGGGTCGCGATCCAGCCGCCTAACGTCGACCAGTCGAAACTCTGGGGGAAGTGGCGCAGGGTGTGTCCGCTGGGCCGCAGTTGGTTCTCGAGTGCCGGGCCCAATACGCCCGCCTGGATGCGCGCGGCCCGCGAGGTCTCGTCCAGCTCGAGCACCCGATCGAAGCGATCGAGGTCGATCGTCACGCAGGGGGTGTCGTCCTCGGGAACGGACAGGCCGTAGACCACGGAAGAACCGCCGCCCCAGGGCACGGCTCGACAACCGCGATCCGTACAGAAGGACAGCACCCGCTCCAGCTCGTCCTCGTCGCGCGGATGGGCCACGAGGTCGGGCGGGTGCGGGAACTCGCCGCGGAAGGCTCGCAGCCGTTCGGTGAAGTGGCTGCCGTAGGTGTGGAAGGCGCGTTCGAAGGGATCCTGCGCACAGAAGGGCCGAAGTGCGTCGCTGGGCTCGATGCGTGGGCGGCGTAGCTCTACCGCCGAGAGCGGTACGGCCTCCGGGACCGGGAGATCCCGCCCCCACTGCTCGGAGAGTGCCTTGGCGAAGCCGATTCGCTCCGCCTGGCTGGGCTCGTCGGACTCGAGTCCCCAGGCCCAGATGCTGCGCCGCGCGCCGTTCGTCATGGTGTCGTCCTCCGCGGGTGGAGGGTACCGCCTGCCGCGCCGATGGGGCTTGTGCAACTCGCTGGATCGCATCGGCCTTCTGCTTCTCGGAGGGTCCTCGGGCTCGAACGGTACACTCGACCCATGATGGGCCGACGGCGTCGGGTCGCGATGATCGCGATCGTGGCAGGGGCCGTGTCCTGCGGGGTTGCGGCGGGTCTCTGGGCTGCGCGCCGAGCCGTGGTCGGAGCCGGGATCGAGGCCGCGCTCGGCTGGCGCGGCCTCACGCCGGTGGCCTTGCAGGTGGAGGCGGTATCGCTCGAGGGGCTCGTGCTACGCGCTGTTCGGATCGGCGACCCGGCGCAGCTCGAGCTGCGACGGGTCGACGTCGGCTGGTCCTGGAAGGGTCTGCGCGCACGGCGGGTCGACCGCATCGATGTCGCCGGCCTGCGCGCGCGGGCGTCGTTGGACGAGCCAGGCGTCTTCGAGGCAGTGCTCGAGGGTGGCGCCGGCAGCCCGGGCGATCCGTCGCTGGTGCCGTTTCCGCTAGGCGCGCTGACACTCGAGGACGTCACACTCGAACTGGCGACGTCCAGTGGCGCATTCGAACTGACGATCGCCGGGAGCTTCGTTGCCGATCCCGTCGGCGTACTGGCTGGTGGAATGGACTGGCGCCTCGCGCATCCGTGGCTCGCTGTCAGCGGAGAGGCGGAGCTGTCGGGCACCCTCGAAGAAGCGACGCTGCGGATTCGCGGGCAGCCGGAGTTCCTCGCGCCGCCCGTGCCCATCCACCTGTCCGAACCGGGAAGGGGGGCAAGGAGTGCGGCTCTGATTCGCGCAACCTTCGTGGCCGGCTCGAAGACGCCGCTTCGCGGGGAGTTCGCGCTCGACGGGGTCGACCTCGCCGTGCGGGAGCCCCCGATCGCGCTGCACGGTCTCGCGCTCGAGGCGCAACTGGAAGCGGGGGCCATCCACGGAACGATCGAGGTGGCGCGGCTCGAGGATTCCGCCGAGACGCCGACGTTCCCGACGCTGAACGCTTCCGCACGCTTCGACGGCACGACCGGGCAGATCGGGTTCGCTGGTTTCGTGCGCAGCGGGGAAGACGCGATCCGGGTCGATCTGTCGGGGCAGGCCGAACCATTGGTGCCCTCCGCAAACGTCCGGTTCCGCCTGGCGCCGACGCAACTGGGCCGGGCCGGCACGCGGGTTCGAGCGTTGCTGCCCGGCCTCGCGGAATCCGTGCAGTCCTGGAGCGGCTCGGTCAACGCAGAGGGGACGGCGCTTTTCGAGGCTGGGGCGCTCGCCCTCGACGGTGAAGTCGGATTCACGGGTCTCGGCCTCGTCTCCCCGGAACTCGGCCGTCTCGCGGCCCTGACCGGGCGACTCACGTTCGAGGGCGCCGCGTCCGGCGTGCCCGGCGAATCCAGGGGTCCGCTGCCGGGGATCGGGCGCGGGGAACTCGTCATTTCCGGCGCCCGGCTGGAACCGCAAATGGGGAACCTCTCGATCGACGGCGTCGTGGCCCGCGCTCGCCTCGACGGGGACGCGCTGACGGGCAGCCTCGGCTCGGCGAGGATTGCCGACGGCTCCGACCCGCCCTTGTTCGCACCGCTCCACGCAACCGGGAGCTTCACCGGAACGACCCGGCGACTAACGTTCGAGGCCGAGCTGGCCGACGCCGATCGCCTCCTGCATTTCGAGATCGAGGGCAGCGCGGAACCGCCGCAGCGCGAAGCGAGTGCCGATTTTCGTCTGCGCCCGGTCCAGCTCGATCTCGTCGGCACCCGGCTGGGACGCCTGCTTCCGCTGCTGGCTGGCCGGGTCGAGTCAGCCAGCGGGGAGATCGAGGTCATCGGCGAGGCGAAGCTCGCTGAAGCCGCCACGTTCTCGGCCGCCGTGGCACTTCGCGACATCGACGCGCACGGACCCTTCGGCGCCGTGACCGCGCTGAACGGCGCCATCGCCGTTTCCGGCCCGGACCCGCTCGAGAGTCCGCCGTCCCAGCTGATTTCGATGGCGCTGGTGGATCTGGGCCTACCGCTCGCGGACGGGCTCGTGGAGTTCCAGCTCCAGCCGGAATTCGCGGTCGAGGTTGCCGACGCGGCCTGGCACTGGGCGGGTGGGCGCATTCGGACGGCAGGGCGTTTCGATCTCGCGGCCGAATCGCACGAGGCGGTCCTCCAGCTCGAAGAGCTGGACCTGGCCGCGCTGACGGACGAGCTCCAGCTCCCGGGCCTCACCGGGACCGGGATGTTGCGCGGCCAGCTTCCGCTCGTCCTGAGCGGCGAGTCCGTAATCATTCGCGAAGGGATGATCGAGTCGGTGGGGCCCGGGACCCTCCGCTATCCCCGGGAGCCCGGCTCCGAAGTCGGGCAACCCGAGGGCCTCGCTCTGTTGCGCGCCGCCCTCGAGGATTTTCGTTTCGATCGGCTCGCGCTCCGGATCAACGGCGACGCGCGCGGAGAGGTGAACGTGGGGATTTCCCTTTCCGGAAATAATCCGAATCTTCAGCAGGGTCGGACCGTCCAACTCGAGGTCACCGTGGATGCCCGTCTCGGCGACCTGCTCCGATCCGCGCAAGAGTCCTATCGTATCCCCGAGCTGATCGAGGAACGGCTTCGACGGTTCGGAGCCGAGGAGAGGCCATGAAAGAGATCGTCGCTGGCTGCGGGCTCGCGCTCCTGCTCGGCTGCGTGCCCACCGTTCAGGTGGCAGCACCCACGGAGCCGATCCAGATCAACGTGAACGTCAAGATCGAGCACGAGATCCGGGTGAAGGTGGAGAAGGATCTCGAAGAGAGCATCGCCGGTGACGGCGAGATCTTCTGAGAAGGAACGCGGAATGAAACGAAACGCGAGCGAACGAACCTCGATTCTCGTGGGCTGTCTGCTGGTGATGTCGCTGGCGGCCGGTCCGGCGCTGGCGCTCTCGCTGGCCGAGGCGCGCAACGCCGGACAGGTCGGAGAGCGGCTCGACGGCTACGTCGGCATCGTCATCGCGAACCCGAGCGCCGAGTTGCGCGCCCTCGTCGCCGACGTCAACCACCGCCGCAGCGCCGAGTATCAGCGGATCGCACGACAGAACGGCACCGCGGTGCACCAGGTCGCGGCGCTGGCCGCCAACAAACTGATCGCGCGGGCCGGCCCTGGCCACTACGTCCAGGGTCCCGGCGGGAGCTGGGTGCGGAAGTAGGGAACCGGCTATGAGTGCGCCTCGAGAAGGCGGCGTCCCGGTTCGCAAGTACTGCCGGTACGTTCGCTTCAGGAGGCGTCTTCACTCGCGGCCGCAAGCTCGGGGTCATGGGTCGGGGTCAGCGCTTCGAGCGCGTACTCGGGTTTGCCCTCGGCCGCCAACTCGAAGAACTCCGGACCGAAGGGGTTGCTGCCCACGATCGGCATCGAACCCCGCCGGATGGTCCAGTCGAGCGGCGCCAGTGCCTCGTTCGTCGTGAGTGCACCCTCTCCGGTCCGCAGCCAGCGTCGGATCATCTCGAGGTACGGCTCGAAACGTTTGTGCGTGACCGCGGCGAACGTGTCCGTCCCGAACTGCGAATCGTGCGGCCGACAGATGCGCCCCTGCTCGTCGATCCACAACATCGTGGGCACGTTGGTGATGTGGTAGAGCTCGGCCAACCGATGCTCGGTGTCGATCGGGCTCGGATGCGTCGACGCCGAGGCCTCGATGAAAGGGCGCGCATCGTCGGCGCAGCGATCGAGCGCGACGGCGATCGGCACGAAGCCCTCGTCGGCCAGCTCCTCGTACAACGCCTGCCAGACCGGCAGATCCTCGCGGCAACCTCACCAGGACGCTTCCTCGCCGCGGTGGTGGAGCAAGTTCGTCCCTGGGCGGTGCGCTGAACGGTGCGGTTGCGATCTGCGTCGAGCGTCCGGCCCAGGCGGGGAGGCAAGAACCGCATCTGCCAGGCATGTTCGCCCGCCAGATTCCGATGGACTCGTCTTCTCGTCATCGGCCGGGCCCGAGGCGGCGTTCCGTCTCGGTGATTTCCAGTTCTCCAATTGCGCGAACACTCTATCCTGAACGCTACCACCACCACCCCAGACGGGAGTTCTCGACGATGCGTCCCATAACCAGGCGACAGGCGATCATCGCGGGAATCTCAGCGATCGCAGCAGGCGGCGGCTACTGGCTCGCACGGGATAGGGAGGTGCCGTTGGGCTTCGCCGTGTCGGAAACGGAGCTCCTGGAAGCGCGAGTTTTCTTGAAGGAACACCTCGCCGTCGATGCCCACGCGCATCCGGGACGGACGTTCGTCCGGGATGCGACGCATCTGCCATGGAAGCTGCGCCTGTACTCGTTAGGCGGAAGCTTCGAAGCAGCGAGCGTGGCCGCGATGACCGATGGCGGCCTTGCCGGCGCGGCGTTCGCGGCCGTCTCCGACTTCCAGACATTGGATCTTCGGAGCAATGGACTCGCGTCGATCCGAGAGTTCGAGGCTGGCGAAGCATGGGCGAGCTACCGCCACCAGGTGGCCAATCTAAAGGGACTCGCGGCCGATGGCCTGGTTTATCCGGTCTTGAAGAGCGGCGACTTCTCGGCGGCTCGTCGCACAGGAAAGATCGGCGCGCTCTTGACCGTGGAAGGCGGCGACTTCCTCGAAGGCGATCCAGCCCGTGTTGCAAGTGCCTTTCGCGACGGGATTCGCTCGATCACTTTGATGCACTATCGGATCAACGAGCTCGGCGACATCATCACCGCACCGGCTCGCCACGGCGGCCTGAGCAAGGCGGGCGCTGCGGTAGTCGAAGCGATGAATGCGTCCGGGATATTGATTGACGTTGCCCACGCATCAGAGGCAACGGCGCGAGGCGCCGTCGGCGCGTCGAAGAGTCCGGTGATGGCGTCGCACGTTCACGTTGGTTCCGCCGCGCTGGACCATCCGCGCTTCATATCGGGCGGCCTTGCGAAGTCAGTCGCGGATAGCGGCGGTGGCGTACTCGGCGCATGGCCGGCCGGCATCGGTATCGATGACCTGAACGGCTTTGTGTTGCGGACGCTCGAGCTGGTGAGACTCGTTGGCGTCGAGCATGTCTGCTTGGGCAGCGACATGGACGCGAACTATAAGCCCGTGTTCGACGACTATCGTCGGCTCCCACACTACGTTGCGGGCTTGTTCCAAAAGGGGATGCAACCCGAGATGGTCGCAAAGCTAGTGGGCGGAAACCTCATCCGCATTCTGGACGCGGTCGAGCGTTCTTGATGTTCGAGCGCTTACCACGATGGGTTGTAGGCCCAGCATTCGAGTTCGATCCGCCCGCCGTAGGCCAGACCGGATGAGGCAAATGCGCTGCGAGCCGGCAGCCGGTCAGCTTTGAAGTACTGCCTGTAGACGGTGTTGAACGCGGGCCAGTCTCCCATGTCAGCCAACATCACAGTGCATTTCACGACCGAGTCGAAGTCGAGGCCCCGTCGCGACAGAGTCGCTGCGATGTTCTCCATAGCCTGGCGCGACTCGGCTTCGATGCCGCCGGGAACCAGCGCAGCTGCACCCGGCTCAACTCCGATCTGCCCGGATAGGTAGAGCATGTCACCGACCTGTACTGCATCGGAAAAGGGCAACCCACTGGGGTTGGGGTAATAAGTGACCTGCGCGCACGCACTCGCTGCGAGTGCGGCGAAGATTCCGAGCGATATCGAGCCGAGCATTTCTTTCATCGCGTAGCCCTTCCCATTAGTGCCGAGCCGCCTGCATGAGTCGGCGTGCTCCCAGCACGAGCGCCGACGAAATCGCTAGGCCCGCGAACAACCATTTCCCCGTCGTGAAGATGCTCGCGGCCAGGCCGAGCGCCAACGGCGTCGCGGGATAGATGTGCATCATGACGGCAATCGACAGGTTCTCGAAGATGTCGAGCATGAACACCGCGACCGGTAGAAGGTTGAGCTTCATCGCGAGGGCCCATGTGCCCACGAGGGGACGGGCAAGGAGCGAAAGCAACGCGGCGAAGCACGCTGTGTAGGCCACGGGGTAGACCAGATCGCCCGTAAACGAGAAGATCGGAAATCGCGCTCGGCCGATTTCGCCATAAGCCGCGACCCGCGCGAAAGCATCCTCTGGGGAGTACGCAAAGCTGAGGTCGAGTGGCTTCGGCCACCCCGTGGCTCCAAGCTGTGCTGACACCCACGGCATGATGAGATAGCGGGCGATGTTCATGACTACGAACGTCACGAGAAACAGCCGCCATGTAGATCTGCCATCGATGGCACGCGAGAGCCGCTCGAGGGGCTCCGGTAGAGCTGGGGTCATGTCTGCACCTTTCCTCGATGCTAGCTGGGTTGTATCGAGCAGCCAGCCTCTCAGCCGGCGAGGAAGCTGAGACGCGGTCGAAGGGGAACTCGCCGATGGGTCGTTGTTAGGCCCCGGTGCGGTGCTGGAGTGGGCGGGAAACCACGTCGGGCGCGCGCACCTCAGAGCGAGGTTGTTGCCTCTCGCTCCAGGTGTGCGCACCAATCGAGGACGCGGATGAGGTCGAGCACGACATCATGTGTCGGTGTTGGCACGCCGAGTCTGCGACCGAAGCGCACGATCTGCTCATTCAGCTGCGTGATTTCGGTCGGGCGTCCCGCGGCAACGTCGTGAGCCATGCTGGGCAGGTGCGCACGCCCGCCGGTCATTCTCGCGAGCGCTGCGTCACGAAACGCACGTTGCACATCCACACCGGCCGCCTGCGCAACGTCGATGCCTTCGTCGAGGAGCTTCTCTATCAGTCCCCGCCCGGGAGACTCAAGCAGTTGGCCGAGTGGAGCTTGAACCAAGGCCGCGATGGGGTTGCCGGCGGCGTTCTCGATTCCCTTGCGCCAGGCCTCTGCCTCGATATCCGCCGCGAACGTCATTGGGAGGCCCATTCGATTCATCGCGGGGGCGAGAGCCTCTGCGAAGGCGAGCGCTTCGCCCTCACCGCCGACGGAGTGGGGAGGGTCGTGAAGCCCAACGTGGATCCGCAGCGGAGCGCCGGGACTGCTAGAACGCTCGATCGTTGCGCCGTACCTCAGCACCATTCTCACGACTCGCGGAGTTCCAAGCCTTGCGATGATCTCGCGCCCGGGTTCGATTCCGTTTTGATACGAGACGATGTACGGGAGATCCGAAAGATGCGGTCGCACGGCGTTGCAAACTTCTTCGATCGCAGTCGTCTTCGTTGCGATGAAGACGAGATCGATGGGGTGGATGCCAGCGAGTTCATCGATCGATGCGACGACCTCGGGGCGGCCGTACGCCGACAACTCTCCGCCCAGCTGAACACCGGAGGTCCGGATTCGGTCGGCAAGGAGTGGGTCGCGTACAACGAGCACCGTCGACACATGCGAACTTGTGATCGTGGCAAGCGACGTCCCCATCGGCCCGGCTCCGATGATGGCGATACGTCTTAAGTTCATTGTGCGATGGTACGTCGCATCGGCCGACTGTTCCCTGGTTTACATGTGTCGTTGCCGGCCTTATGTAGGTCGACAACTTGAAGATGCGCCCTGAAACCTTCGGCCGCATCTCGGCATTAGATCGTCGCAAGCTCGGGGCTACTGCGCCTCTGTTGGGCATTTCTTCCATTCGAGGAACAAGAACAAGGCTCCGAACGCCGCAGCACCCAAGATGAGCACGTTGGAGAGCGTGCTGGCGAATTCGTAGTTCGCCCGCCCGATAGAGAGCCCGTGCGCGAGGCCGTGGACGACGAGGAAGCCGCTGACGACGAGCCTCGAGACTGTGCGGGTCCGCGGGACTGAGCTGGCGATGCATGCGAGAGCGAAGGCGAACAGCGGGACGTGCCCCGCGACGAAGGCGAACATTCCCAGCTCGTCGGGGAGGGCGTCCAGGAGCGGCAGGACACGCCACTCATGATTCGGCATGGCATCGAGTTCGTGCGTAAAGAGGCAGGCGGTTCCGAGGTAGAAAAAGAGATCTCTCACCCGGCAGAGAGTAGGGGCGGGGCTGGACCCAGATCATCGCTGAGTGTGAAATTTCAGATCTAGTCGGACCACACTGCCATCGTTCGTAGGTGGGGGGTGGCCGGGAGATCTGAATGACTCACGAGCAGCGGGAGAACCAGAGGAAGAAGCGCACCCAGTTGCGCAGCGCTTCCGCCGAGCAGCCGATCTTCTCCGCGATCGACCGGATCGCCTCCCACTGGGGGGCGTACTGGCCTCGTTGGTCGAAGACCATCCGCACTGCACGCTCACGCACTTCCTGCGAATTTCGGTTCCTGCTTGCCATGGCTCCATCCTCTCGAGTCAAGGAGCCTCCGGCAGACCCGGGGCGGTTCATTGAGTTCAGTGTGGCCACCGGTGTCCGGGTCTACTTCTGCGATCCGCACAGCCCATGGCAGCGAGGCAGCAATGAAAACACCAAAAGCATTCGTGAGATTGGCGGGTTGGTTCGTGAATCGAGTTCCTCCGATCGGCGGCCTTCGGCGTCCATCGCCGGGTTGGTCTCGTCCGATGGATCGGCTCCCGCAGCAGCGCTGCGAGGAGTGCTGGGACAGCAAGCAGGCCCTTCACGTGCTCGTCGGCGGCAGGAATGGGTTGGGATGGCACGCTGCGCTGGAAACGTACGATCGGCGCGCACCACGATGTCCAGCCGCTGGGGGTGATCGTTTCGTCACGTTCGCGATGGAATCGCGGCGCATTCCCGAGGTCGATGCGGAGATCGACGAGCCCGTTGAGGGGCGACACGAGGTCGTTGATCGAGACCAGGGCAGTCCTCCGGAGGGCGGGTGGAATGGGCGGCGAGGGAACCGAGCGATCCGTCTTGGAAGGTATTGTACTGTCGAGCCGGGGATGAGTTCGAAGGGACTCGATGAGCCGCCTTTCCGACAGGGTCGCGATCGTGACGGGCGGCGCCCGGGGCATCGGCCGAGCGACGTGTCTGGCACTCGCTCGCGAAGGCGCTCGGGTCGTGGTTGCCGACATCGATGCGGACGGGGGGATGGCGGTCGCCGATACGATCGTCGCTGGGGGAGGAGATGCGATCGCTGTCGCAACGGACGTGGCCGAGGAGAGCGCGGTTGCGACGCTGATTCGATCCACGATCGAGCGTTTCGGGCGGCTGGACATCCTTCATAACAATGCAGCCCTCACCGCGCCCGAGCCGTTGTCGCGGGACACGGCGATCGCGGAGATGACGACCGCAGTCTGGGACCAGGCGATGGCCGTCAACCTGCGAAGCCAGATGCTCACTTGCAAGCACGCGATTCCGCAGATGCTCGCGAGTCGGGGTGGGGCTTCCATCGTCAACATGTCTTCGGGGGCGGCCCTGAAGGGCGACCGCGTGCGCGCGGCGTACGGTGCGTCCAAGGCAGGGGTGCATGCGGTCACCATGTACGTGGCGACTGCGTACGGGCGCCAGGGAATCCGGGCCAATACGATCGTCCCGGGCTTGATCCTGACGGAAGCAGTGGCCGCCCAGGTTCCGGCGGAGATGCTCGCTGCCTATCAGGAACAGCTGCTGACACCGAATGTGGGCGAACCGCAGGATGTCGCGAATCTGGTCGTCTTCCTGGCGTCGGACGACTCGCGCTATGTCACCGGCCAGGCCATCGTGATCGATGGCGGAATGTCGAGCCATTCCTGACCGGGGCTACCCGCGAGCGCTAGTCGATGCGTCCCAGCTCGCGCAGCCACTCGACGAGAGCAACGAAGCCCACGTCCATGGCAGTGGGCTCGTAGCCGAGCCGCCGATGGGTCGGGTTGTCGCCCGAGCGCCGGCTTGGATCTCCGCGCTCACTCCTGGCGATCGCGACGAGTGTCGGACCGAACTCAGCCAGGAGCGCAGGGTCGTCGGAGGCCGTGACGTCTTCGACCCGATGCGGCAAGCCTGCGATCTCGCAGATCCGGTTGCATCCCTGAGCCGTGCTCGAGACATCTTCGGGACGGCCCTCGAGGACATAGCGCTCACCCGAAACCCCGTGGTCGAGGGCCGCGATCGAGCCACGCGCGACATCGTCCGCGAAGACCCAGGTCACCGGGAAGGCGATGTACCGCGTGATCTTTCCCTGGAGTGCGGCCAGCAGAACGCGATTGAAACTGGTCCGAGCCAGCGCACGCTTCGGCACCGGGCCCGGACCGTAGATCGCACCGGGGTGGCACGTGACCACGTCCTCGCCCGCAGCAGCCCGTGTTTGCGCCTCCCTGAAGGCAGCGAGCTTGGTCACCGAGTAGGGATCGTCGCCCGGCTGATCCGAGATCGGGGCCTCCTCCGTGGGCTCGTCGCCAGTGGTGTCGAAGAAGGTTCCTGTACTGAGCACCACCACGCGTCTCATGCCGTGCAATTTGGCAGCGTCGAGCACGTGACAGGTCCCGCGAAAGTTGACCGCCTCGAAATCTGCCAAATCCTGGCTGGATCCGCCTAGCAATGCCGCGCAGTGGATGCTTGCCTCGCAACCCTCTGCTGCCTTTCGCACACTTTCTGGATTCGTGATATCGCCCTCTGCAAGCTCCACACCCATGGCTGCGAGCGGGGCCGTCTCAGCGCCCGGGCGAGCGAGGGCGCGAACCTGGTCGCCCCGCTCGAGGAGCTGCGCGCAGACGTGCGATCCCGTGAGCCCCGTGGCCCCAGTCACGAAGATCCGGCTCACCGGTCCTTGCCGTTCGCGGTCGTGCGCGCTGCATCGACCTCTTCCTTCGAGTAGGCGATCACGGGCTCGCGTTCCCCGAAGATGTCGAGGGTGTGAATGAAGCGGTGGACGCCCATCGTTTCCGCGCAGCTGAAGCCGAGTTCGATGATCTGCGCGGCAGTAAACACCGCGCCGAGCCGGCGGTAGAACGCGTCGTCCAGTGCGTGGTGGTCTGCGGAGAGCAGGTCGAGGAACTCGAGCGCCATGCGCTCCTGGTCGCTGAGCGTGCGATGCTCCGGGTCGAGCAGTGCGGCGACGTCTTCCTCGGTCACCGAGTCGTGCTTGCGCGACTGCATGCAAGGCTGGCAGGTGCCGAGCTGCGCGCTTCGAATCCGGATCAGCTCGAGGATGCGCCCGCCGAGCAAGGTATCCTGGCCCCGGTCGAGGCGGGCCTGATGCAGGGAACGCAACTGCTCGCTCCGGTAAGCGAAGACCTGGAGCGGAACTGGCGTCGCATAGAGCCCGTCTGCGACCCCTCCGTCGATGATCGCGCGGGCCTCCGCTTCGAGCTCGTCGCGGGGAATCGGTTCGATTCGGGGCATGACGTGCCTCCGGGTGAGCAATCTCCAAGCGTAGCTTGCAGGATCCCCTGATTCGACAAACACTCGGGGCATGACTCCCAACGACGTTCTGCTGACCGACAAAGTCGCCATCGTGACCGGGGGCGGCGCGGGGATCGGTCGCGGAATCGCGGGCGCCTTCTTGGCCTTCGGCGCCCGCGTCGCAATTTTCGAGCGGGATCCGGACCGAGTCGCACGAGCCGCGGCCGAGGTCGGCGCCGACGGCGGAGACATCCTCGCCCTGGAAGTGGACGTCCGAGACGGCGAGGCGGTCGAACGGGCGGTCGCCGAGACGGTCCGACGATTTGGCGGGATCGACATCCTCGTCAACAACGCGGGCGGTGTCTTTGCAGCGCCGTTCCTCGAAACCAGCGAGAAGGGCTGGGACGCACTGCACAACGCGAACCTCAAGCACATCTATCACTGCAGCCAGAGCGTGGCCCGCTGGCTGATCGCTCATGACCGCGGCGGCAGCATGATCAACCTGGTTTCGATCGAGGGTGTGCGCGCCGCGCCCCTCTACGCGACCTACGCCGCCGCCAAGGCCGGAGCCATCAACTTCACCAAGACACTTGCGCTGGAACTCGCACCTAACAATATCCGCGTGAATGCGATCGCACCCGACATCTGCATGACCGAAGGCATGAGTGCCCTCATGGACGCGGCCAGCCAAGAGCGCGCAAAACTCACGGTTCCGCTCGGCCGACTGGGCGATCCCGCCGATATCGGCGGCGTCGCCGTCTTCCTGGCCTCAGACCTATCGCGCTATCTCACGGGCCAGACCCTCCACGTGGACGGCGGCACCCACGCGGCAGGCGGCTGGTACCACCACCCCCGCGACGGGCAGTACGTCTACGGACCGTTGCCGGACGAGGGGGGCTCGTGAGGCCGGCGATGCCGGGAATGCCCTGAGCCGAGTGGTCCCCGGCACCGCGCCGAGTACAGTACGCGCATGTCCGACGTTGTCGTGGCCGCAGTCGTCGCAGTGGAGTCGGAGCAAGCCGTGCGCGAGGACGCCGCAGCGCAGGAATGAGCGAAGCTCATGCTCGACGAAGCGGGGAGCCGCCTGATCCCGGTAGAACGAATTCGCGAGGAAGCCCTCGAGCTGCTCGCGGACGACCTCGTGAAGGAGCGTCTTCTCCGGCTGATGGCGCTCGTACTCGGCCACGGGGTCCCAGGCCGGGACCGGAGTGGGGTAGAGCGTCGGTCGGATCATAGATCCGATCGAGTGTCGTGACACCGGAACGATTGCGTCCGGATATCGGGCCAGGGCCTTCGCCGAGAAAGCAGAAGGACGCGCGGTTCTTGGGGGCCAGTTGGGGACCCAACCCGTTGGGTTCGCTGGCCTCTAACGCTCTCTCGATGCACTAGAAGGCCCTTTCTGCCTCCGCCATCCGAGTTCGAATCCCGTTGGGGATGCCATTTCGGGTACGTCTAGGGCCTGTAGCTGCCGAAATCGAGGGGCGGCACCAGCCTGGTGCCCGTGAGGCGAAGCCGGGCGCACTCGAACACCGTCCCGAACGCAAACTTTCGCGAGATCTGCGACAGGATCGCCGGCTGCCAAGCGAGGGCGAGGGTTGCTGGGGTGGAACGCGCGGTCACGCGCGGGTCTGACTCCGCGGGACGCTGTTGCCACTTCCAGTCTTTTGGTGCCACCTAACTTTGGGCACGCTTCGGCTCATCCTCATGTCCCCACTGGAGCGACAGAGCGGAACCAATCCATGCGGATCCTGATCCTGTTAGGGGCCCTCTGTGCCCTACTTGCTGCGGCCGGCCTCGCTTCGGCCGAGACAGTTACCAATGTCGGGAGTAACGGAGTACCGGGCACCCAGGGGGCCGACGGCAATCCGAGCCAGCCGGGTGCCGCTGGCGGCGCGGGTAGCGGCGTGAGTGCCGACGCGATCGCGCTATCCGACAATGTCAATACCGCGAGCGCGACGGGTGGTGCAGGAGGAGACGGGGGTGACGGGGGCGACGGGACCAGCGGCGCCGACGGGTCCGACGGCGGAGCTGGGGGAGGCGGAGGGGCAGCGTTCTCCACCGCCGCGGTAAACAATGTTCTCAGTTCCCGAACAACGAGCACCGCAACGGGTGGCACGGGAGGCGAGGGCGGGGCGGCCGGGGGGGCGATTGTCCCGGGAGCGCCTGGGACGAGCGGTATCGGCGGGGCTGGCGGCGCGGCTACGTCGAGCGCGGGTGTGACGTCGTCCGCAGTCGGATCGTTTGCTGCAATCGCTGAGAGCACGGCCACGGGAGGCCGCGGCGGCCATAGCCAGACAACTTCGGGCGGTGCGCTCGCCGGCGACGGCGGCGACGCGACTAGCCAGTCCGCGGCAACGGCGACCGGCGCTGGCCTTGCACTGGCGACGGATCTCGCCGTAGGAGGTGTCGGAGGCGCGGGTTGGCGCGGGCAGTCCGGTGCGGGCGGCGACGCGACCTCGGTCGCGCGCACGACTAGCAACGGATCGCAAGGAGCCAGGGCTTTCTCGGAGGCCGTCGGAGGATCTGGCGGTGGGAAGACGCCCGGTGTCGCGCCTGCCGCCGATCGAGGAGGCGACGGAGGCACTGCATCCGCCTCCTCCGAGGCGCACGCCCGGGGCTCGACCTTCGCGATTGCAACTGCAGTCCAAACAGGAGGCGACGGCGGCGACGCAAGGATCGGAGGCAACGGTGCGGACAGCATTCTGGTCGACGCGGTCTCGGGTTCTTCCGACGGCGAACTCATCCTGCGCCAAGAGGCCTCCGGCGGCGCGGCCGGGGATGGCCTCGGCGGCGTGGTCGGGACTGCTGGAAACGCTGAGTCGCAGCTAACCGGAACCAATCCCGTCGTGGGAGATCTCTCAGGAGTCGCGATCTCACGAGGCGGATCCGGCGGGAATGGGACCGAGAGCGGTGGTGTCGTCGGCCACGCTGGAGATGGCGGTACGGGTACGGCCTCCATCCACATGACGGGCTCGGCAGATGTTCGCGTTACCACTGAGGTAACTGGCGGGGGGGGTGGAAAGGGCGAGCGTGGCGCGAATGGAGGCAAGGCCGGGATCGCATCGCTCGGAACCGTCTGGGGCGAATCCACGGGTGGCGGCCGGGTCACCGTCTCGGCCACGCTAAGGCATCTTTCCGGGGGATCCAGTGAGGGAGGCCTGGCGGGAAACGGTGTGGACGCCTCGCTTATCGACGCCGTCGGTGGCGCAACGTCCGGCGTATTGATCTTGAGCCAGGCGGCCGGGGGCGGCACTGGCGGTTCTGCGAGTGGCGGTGGCACACCGGGTCTCGCTGCTACGGGCTTCAGTTCGCTGAGTCACAGTACGAGCAACGATGGCCTTTCCGTCAACACAAGCGGCATTGGTGGCCCCGGCGGCGGAAGCGATCACAACGCTTCGGCAGCCGACGGCGCGGCAGGCGAAGCGATCGCGAATGCGGCCAACGACGCCGGATTCGCATCCGCCAACGCCGAAGCCCGCGGAGGCGAAGGCGGTGCCGGGACCTCGAGTTTGAGTTCCGGGACTCCGCGGCCCGGCGATGCTGCCACGGGGACGGCAACCGCCATGGCGACGACGCAGGGAGACGGTCACGAGGTCACGGCGACTTCCAGTGCGAGCGGCGGAAGCGCCGGCAGGATCGGTGACGACGATGGAATCGCCGGTCTCGCGGCGAGCGGCGTCGCGTCTTCTACCGCGATCACCGAGGGCGATAGCCAAGCCAATGCAACGGCCTCTTCGTTCGGTGGTGGTGGCAGCGGCTCCAGCGGTGGAGCAGCCACGGACGGGGGTGATGGAGGATCCGGTGGCACGGCCGCGGCCTACGCGGAGAACGCCGGAGGGAGCCTTGTCTCGGTGTCCGCCTTGAGCGCGGGCGGCTTCGGCGGTGCCGCGTCCGGCACCGGGCACCGCGCGGGATCCGGTGGTACTGCCGGTTCCATCGATGCCGAGGGCGTCTCCACCGGCGGCGGAGACGTGACGGTGACTGGCACTGTCCGCGGCGGGACCGGCGGTCTCGGCCTTAGCGGCGCGAGCGGCGGCCACGGGACATCTGCAGCAGCTACAGACGCGCTGCGGGGTTCCACGGCGGGCCTCTTGATGCTCGACCAGACCGTGGCAGGCGGTGTCGGGAACGGATCGAGCGATCGAGGTATCGGGGGCAGCGCGGAATCACGGCTGCGCGCTGGAAACCCGGGCGGAGGCGCGCTCGACATTGTGGCACGCGCAATGGGCGGCGGAGGCCTGACCGGGGGAAACGCGAACGCCCACGCAGAGGCAAACGGGCTAACCAACGCGAAGGCGACGGCCCTCGCGATCGGCGGAGAGGGCTTGGCGGCATCGGCAGACAGTGGTCTCGCTTCGGCGCAGGCAGTTGCGACCGGCGCGCTGACGCAGGTTGCGTCGACGGCAGAGACCGGCGAGACGTTGGTTTCGACTCCGTTCATGGTTCGAGCGATCGCGATGTCGGACTCCTTCTCGATCGGGACGAAGAGCGCGCTCGCGACTGCAACGAGCGCGAGTGGAACCGCCGACGTTGCCCTCGCGATCCCGCACGAGGTTGCTGCATTGGCGGTCATGCGGCCGGGCGCTGTAGAAGTTGGGGACGCTCTCGATGGCAACGCGGCCGCGATGGCAGCGGTCAAGGATCCTTCCACGGCGCTCCTCCTCGTGGCCCTCGGCGGTGCTGCGCCGATCGACGGGGACGGAGTGTCGATAATGCTCTCCAGTCGCGTCGAAGCCTCCTTTGACACTGCCGGGCTAAGCCTCGTCGACCCGATTCGCATCGCCTTCTTGGACCCGGTCGCGACCGCTGGTGGTATCGGGCAGCTGCGAATCGAAATCGAGATCGAGGGCGCCACAGTCTACGACATGGCGTTCGGGACGACGCAGGCCGCGCTCGCCTTCCTTGACGACGGCGTTGTGCAGCTGAACTCGTGGGCGACCGGCCTCACCGGTGCGCTGGATCTCGCCATCACCTCGACGCTGTGGACGGCATCTGGCCCGGGTGACGGATTCTACTTCGATGCCGTGGTAGCGAATGTACCGGAGCCCGGACTGAGCATTCTCGTCCTCGGAGGCCTCGTGACGATCCGGTTCGGATCACGCCTGCTTTTCTTGAGACGCGCGCGCCCTTCATCTCACAGTGCTAGTCGCGCTAGGTAGCAGCAGATGAGCGCTCCTCCGACGTCGCACCACGCGCCTGGTGCCCTCGCGGTGCCCCAACCCGTTGGGTTCGAGAGGGCGTTGCGCTCCGTACAGGCGTCCCGTTGGGGATGCCATTTCCCCGTGATATCAAGGTACTACTGGCCCTCTCCAGAGGGCCACGACGGGCCAGCGATAGGTCGTCAGGAATCGTTGGCGCGCGCAGAACGGCGAGCAGCGCCGTGTTCTGGAGCTGGGCGTACCGTCGGGTGGAGCGAACGTCGGTGTGGCCGAGGAACGCCTGCAGGCTGCGCCCATCGACTCCACATGGGGCGGTGGCTGTCTCCATTGTGCTTCGGGCCTGCGTGGAAGCTCGACGTTAGGCCGGCCCACCAGGGTCGCGGCCTTCCCTCAGCTGCCCCCGAGTAGAAACGCTACGTCGCCACGCCCCTGAGATACCGGCACGTTCCCTAACGGAACTTGTCATGACACGCGATGCATCCATCCATCCACATGCTGCGAACGCCCTGCAATACCGTGGTTGCGTCCTCGTCTGCGGCACCGCGCTCGATCCGGCCTGCCTCTGTTGCGAGGCGGTTGGCCAGGCTCCGGAAGAGCTTCCGATCTGGGGCGTCGGCGATCCCGAAATTCGTCTCGATGACGGGATCCCACGCCATGACCCGCGCCAGGGCTGCGATTTCGCGAGCCTGATCCGCGACGAGACCGTAATCGTTCAGCGCGAGCCCGCGGTTCATCCCTCGCAAGGAGCTCAGGAAGCTGGTCATGAACAGGGTGGCCGGGCGCAAGCGGGAATTGGATTCGCGGAAGGTGCTGTGACAACCCAGACAGGCCGTCTGTTGCAGCAGCTGGAGACCGAGCAGGACGCCCCCGGCGTCCTGGCTCTTGGCTGCCGCTGCGACCGAGTTCGCGGCTTGGCGCTGTGCGGCCAGGAAGGCGTCCCATTGCGAATCCCGTGCGGGATCGATCCCCAGGCTCGCGAGGTCGATGCCCTGCATCTGCTCGGCGCGGGCGTCGAGCGCACGCGCGGCGTCGGCGACGCCCTCGTACTGCCCCAAGGCCAGCTGCTCGCCGGCCTGCGAGAGATCGTCGAGGTTCTGGAGCATCTCGAGCACGAGGCTCGAGACTCGTGCTCCTGCACTCGGTGTCGTGATGATCAGAATCAGGAAACAGAGAATCGATACCTCGATTGCGCGCCGCGTGAGTCGTTTCTTCATGTCGAACCCTCCGTCAATTGCAGTCCCCGATGAACGACTTGTCCGGTCCGTCGTATTCCCTGGGGCAGTGATCCTCGTTGTGGCAGGTCAGGTAACAGCGGCCGCGCCCCCCGCCGAGGTCCTGGTATTCGAGGCGGCCCGTGAAGAGCGAGGGCCGCACGACCTCGGTCCCGGCCGCGTCGAAGCGAAGGAAGTTGATCAGGTGCGTGGACGCGCGCGAGCCGTGCGGGTCGTGACAGGCGGCGCATGGGGCGTCCGCGTTCTCGAGGTGCTTCTTGTGGGGGAACGCGGCGTCGTCACGTAGCAGCCCCTCGTCGTGGCACTTGAAACACATCGCGTAGGTGCTCGCATCGAAGGGAACGAAGTCGACCAGCGGGTACTCGCGTTCGAGGATGGGTGCGTGCACCGAGCCGTGGGGGCCGTTCGGGGTCGACGGGGACGGGTTCGGCGCCTCATCGGTGTTGTGGCAGTCGTGACAATAGATGCGGCTGCTCGCGGAGAGCGGCGGAATCAGCGTGATCGCCCCTGGATTCGTACCGACCGCCGTGACCGGATGGAACGACGGATTCCCCGGATGTGTTTCCAGGCGCACGTTGGTGACGTGGTCCAAGCGCACGACTCTCGGTGATGGCTGCTCGTCGATACCGTGGCATTGCAGACAGATCTCGTAGGCGAGCTGGGCGTTGGCGATCGGCGCGCCGCCGACATCCAGGCCACGCACATTTCGCTGGCGGCCCGATACGTTCGGTGCCTGCGCCGTGGCTCCGCTGACCGAGTGGGGATTGTGACAGTCCGCGCAGAACACGTGGCGCGGAGCGTTCAGGGGATCTTCCGCCGGGTCGTGGATCCCGCTCGTCTCGATCACCGGATGGTGCTCGGGCTTGAGCAGTTGGGATTCGACGTCCGTCGCCGCGACGTTGCCATTGTGGCAGGCGAGACACACGTCCTCCGGTGGCGTGCGCGCCAGCAGCCGCTCCGCCTCCGCCGCCGAATGCGGGTCGTGGCACGAGAGGCAGCCGTTCTCGCCAACCGTGGCGAACGAGCTGCCGGGCCACGGATCGGTCCCCGCGCCGTTCCAGGTGGCCGCCGACGTGGCGTGGGAGGAGGAGGTCCAGTCCCGCTTGTCGTGGCATGAGATGCAGAGGGAGGACGACTGATTGTCCGTCACCAGGAACTTGGGGAAGCTGTCGGAGTGCGGATCGTGGCACGACGTGCACTGCACCTCTCCATTGCGATCGAGTCGCACCGGGCCGACCAGGGTGGACGGAGAATGGAGCTCACCGTTCGCAAGGGCCAAGGAGTCGTCGAAGACGAACGAGACGGGATGGTCGTCACTGAGATCCGTACCCAGCCGGACGCGGCCCTGGAGCGGGGGGAGCGGCGCGATGACCTGGCCGGGCGCGTGCAGGACGTTGCCGAGCGCCACCGTGCCATCGTGACACGAGAGGCAGAGCCTCGAAGAGCCGGTGGGCTGACCGACCGGAGCCAGCAGGGTGCTGCTCTGATACGGGCCGTACGCGTTCTGCGGAAGGCTGCGGTTCCAGAGTGCACGGGTCTGTTCCGCTCGATGGGGCGTGTGACAGAACGTGCACAGACCCACCGGATTCGGGTTCTTGACGGTACCAGGCCCGCTCGGCGAGAAGTTGTGGAGCGTGCTCGCAACGTCCGCGTTCGCGGGTTCGCCAGCCGGTATCAGCAGCGCAGCGGTCGCCATCAGGATGGCCCGTCGGATCACGGTGCGTCCTCCTCGGGTGGATGATAGGCGAACACCTGGATGCGTTGATTGTAGGAGTCGCTCACGAAAACGTGGCCGCCGCGATCGAGCGCGACGTCCGAAGGCAACCAGAACTCACCCGGCCCAGCCCCGCGCCCGCCGAATACGAGCAGCAGGGAGCCCATGGCATCGAAGATCTGGACGGCGTCGAGTAGCGCATCCACTGCGAAGACGCGGCCCGCCGAGTCGATCGCCAGCCCTCGGGGCCGCGCAAAACTCCCGGCCCGATCGCCGGGCCTGCCGAGCGTCGCGCCGGGTCGCCCCTGGCCATCGAAATGTTGGACTCGGAAATTCAGGGAGTCGGTCACCCATACGCCGCCCCGACCATCGGCGGCGAGCCGGGTCGGATGATTCAATTCGCCGATCGCGACACCGCGCGATCCGAAGCGTCGAACTTCGCGTCCTTCCAGGTCGAGGGCACGCACGCGGTGCCCGAGCGTTTCGGCGACCCAGAGCATCCCGCTGCTTGGCTCATAGGCCAGCCCGGTCGGCCGCTCCAGCGCCGCGAGCGTGGCGATGACGCTGCCCTCCTTGGAGCCGGGCGCATAGACGACGAGCGCCTGCCGCACCGAATCCGCTACCACGATCCGCCCGTCCGGGAGACAAGCCACGCCGACCGGAGAAACGAGGTCGCGGTTCGCACCCACCACGGTCCAGCTACGCGTCTCCAGGTTCAGCACGTGGACGGCCGACGCGCCCGGATCCGCCACCGCCAGGGTCGCTCCGGCGATGCAGAGTGCCGCCGGGCGGATGAAGCGCGCACCTTCGGCTCCGGTGACCATGGCGGCCAGGCGGCGCCAGAAAGAGCCGCGCGGATTGAACTCGTCCTCCGAACGGATGCTGCCGAGATACGCGATCCGCATCGGTTCGGGTGGCGACGGCCAGATGGGTCGCGCCTCGTTCGAGCCCGGCGCCGCGTGCTCGAACTCCGTCAGCAGCGGAAGCATCGCATCACCGGAACAGCCGGCCCCGATCGCCAGTAGGACCACCAAGGCCATCGCCCGTAGCGTGAGGTACAGGAACGACATCTTCAGAAACTCCTCCGGATCCGGAACACGAACCGGATGTCTTCGGATGACACGTTGCCTCGCTCTCGTTGCGTCCAGATCAGGGTCGGCCGCACTTCGATCTTCGCCAGCTCCACGTGACCTTGCAATCCGGCTTCGATGTCGGTCTGGTCCGAGGAGATCGTGTCGGAGAGATCCCGGTAGTTGGCGTAGATGCGCAACCGGCTCCGGCCGCCCAGCCGCCAGGTGAGCGAGCCGCCCGCACTCAGGGATTCGGTCTCGCGAACCGGCCGCACGAAGTCGCGGCTGCTTTGTCGCGCCCACAGGTAGAGGTTGAGATTCGTCGCGATGGGCCAGCGCAGGGTCTGGTCGAGCGCCCATTCGTCGAATTCGAAGGTCGTGGCCTGTTCGCGCGCCACCCGTCCCGCGAACGTGGCGCGTAGGCGGTCGAATTCTCCGATCAGTTCGGCGCGCAGCTCGTCCCGCGTTGAATCCTGGAGGAAGCCGGCCGTGCCGCCACGTAGGCGGTCCTCCACCTCATCGTGCGCGTAGCGGATCTCCAGCCAGGGGAGGCTCCAGGCGATCCCGAAGCGGATGCTCGTGGTTGCGATCTCGGCACTCGGGTCCGTCAGGAAGTCATAACTCACCGAGAGGATGTCGCCCTGCGAGACCAGGCCGCCCGGGAAGACGTTGATGGCCACCTGGTCGCCGATCGGGTCGATCTCATAGTCGATGCCCTCGACGAGCTGAGGCCCACCGACGCCCAGGAAGACCTCGACCGATCCGGGCCTCGCGCGTGCATTCGCCAGCAGCAGGCCCGTCAACTGCGAGACCGTGATGCGCTCGTCCCGGACGGGTATGACGCTTCCGCGCAGCTGCGTATCGCGCGTCCGGTAGCCGCCGGTCAGATCGATGCGCAGTCGGCTCTGCCATGGAAGCCGCTTGCGGTAGTCGAAGGCGACCCGAGCGCCGTAGGTGTCGAGGCTGCCCTCGTCGCGACGCGACGCGGTCCCGAACAGGTTCAGACGGCTCCGCAGGCTGTCGTAGAGCCGATGGCTCAGCATCAGACTGCCGCGGTTCTCTGTGGTCTGGAAGCCGTCGGTATCCACGCGATTGAAGTCATGCTGCAGTAGCGAGCGGAAGCGCTCGGTGATCGCCCAATCGAACGCGGTGTTCGCGCTCGTGCTCTCGAAGGTGGAGGCTCCTTCGCGTTCGAAGTATCGAAGCGATGTCCGCAGGTTCTTTTCCAGGTAGTCGCCGAAGGTCGTGGCAAGGGTCGCGGCGGCCTCGCGCGTCCGGTAGTCGGGGACCGGGGGGAAGCTGCCATCGTCCACCTCCTCTTCGCGCAGTCGGAGGCTCACCCGGAAGCGGTCGGTGAAACGCTGGCCCGTGAACTCGAAGGTCTCGCGCTCCTCCGATCGTTGGCTCGGAAACGCGGCTCCGATCGATTCGACCTGCGAGCTGGTATTGCGCCAGGTGAGCGTCGATGGAAACCACGGGGCCCCCAGATGCAGCGTCGCACCGGCGAGGTCGCCACTCGACTCGGTGCTCGTCCCGAAGCTCTGGTTCAAACGATCCTCGAAGCGGTTACCGAACAGGGCGAGCGAGATCCGGCTCGCCGGAAGCAGCCGGACGTTGGCGTCGTACTCGAGGAGCCGGGAATCATCATTTCCGAGCGAACCGAAACTCGAACTGCGGTTTCCCTGACGGAACCCGATCGTCCCGCCTAGCGAGAGCCGCAGGAGATTGCGGTGGACCAGGTAGCCACCGAGTTTGACGCCCGCGCGTTCCTCGAGGCGGAGTTCCTCGAAGCTCCGGTCCGAGGATCCCTCGAGATCGGTGGTCTGGCGCCGCGCCAGGACGCCCAGCTCGATGTGCCCGGAGAGACGATCCACGACAACGACCTGTGCCTCGGCTTCCGCCGCGCAGAGCAACGCGAGCAACAGCAAGGCTTCGCAGCTCCGAGGGCTTCGCCGGATCACGGCTCACTGCTCCGCGCCGCTGTGACAGGTTCGGCACGAGTCGAACCCCACGGCAAAGGCCGTGTGTCCGTCGTGACACGCTCCACAGAACTCGCCTCGGCTGATCGCGTCCATCGAGACAGCATTCGCGCCCGCCCGCATCTCGAAGATCTCGGGATGGCACGCATAGCATCGAAACTCTGTGCGGTGCTTCCAGTGGGGAAACACCACGGGCGGAATCGCGTTGGTCGTCGACAGGCGGTCCATGCGCACGTCGCCAAGCACCGGATCGGTGGCTTGCGACGGGATCGCGAGGCCGACGGTGAGCATTGACACGAAACCGGTGCGGCGCCAGACATTGCGCTTCATCCCGCGGGCCCCGCCATCCGCACGTGGCAACGAGGACAGCCGGTCTCCGCGGCGAAGGCCACCGTGCCATGACAGCGCCCGCAGGCCTCGCCCCGGAAGATCTTCGTCATCGAGATCGGGTTCGCGCCCGCGCGCATCACGAAGATCTCCTGATGGCAGTTGTCACACCGCAGCCAGTAGGTGTGGGCAGCGTGGGGAAAGACTACGTCGAAGCCGGGGACCGCGGAACGCAGGCGGACGTTGAGTGGAAAGGGCGCGAGCGGTTCGCCAGGCTCGATCGAGGGCAGCGGATCGGCGAGGCCCCGACGCACCGCCTCGACCCAGTCGGGGCCACCGCTCGCATCTGCCGGGAAGGCGGCAACCAGCTCTGCGAAGGTCTCGTAGTGAGGCCGGAGGTCTTCAGGCTCCTCCGGGATTTCGGCGCCAGCCAGCTCCGCCCCCGGCACGGGCACCGGAGGCGGAGCTGGCTCGGGAATTGTGCCCGAGCGCGGATGCCGCAGCCGCTCTTTGGGCGGAGTGCCGGGCGGCGGCACGCCGTCGAACACCCCGGAGAGAACGCGGTAGCGGACTTCCGGTGAACATCCCGCAGCGAGCACGAGAATGCACCAGAGCGCTGGGGGCGCGAACCCCCAGCGCTGGCTGCGGCCAGGCATCGAGCGATTTCTCCGCGACTATTTGACGTGGCACTTCAGGCAGATGTACGCGGTGGAGTTCCCTGTCAGGGTTCCTCGCAGGAAGTAATCGTCGAGCACGGTTGCACCGTTGTGCGGATCGTGGCAGGACGAGCACTCCATTCCGGCCTGGCCAACGACGGCGCCCGCGGACACGTTGCCCGCGCCGTCGTCGTTGAACAGCCGGATACCCAGCGTCTGCGGATCGGCCTGCCAGCCACTCGCGACGGCCGGGACACCGGTGGTCACGCTGTTGTAGCTGCTGGCCTGTCCCTGGAAGGGGAACGGATGTGCGACGGGGTGGTTCCCTGCCATGTCACCCGAGCCGGGGTTGCTGAACGTGATCAGGGAGGGATCGTTCGCCGCGCTGTGCTGGGTGGCGTCGAGCGTCTGGTTGGGTGTGGCGTCGAACCAGGCGACATCGCCGACCGCGACCGTTCCGTCGTGGCAGGAGAGACAATTCTTGCTCACGCCCTGCCAGGTGGCATCGAAGGTCGGAAGCGTCGTTCCGCCCGTGGTCACGGTCGTATCGGTCCAGGAATAGGTCTGGGTCGACAGCGCGTGGTTCCACAGCAGCTTCGTCTGGAGGGCCCGATGCGGCGTGTGACAGAATGTGCACAGACCCACCGTGGTGGTCGAGGTTGCCGTGAAGTCATGGGAAGAGTTGGCGATCCCGGCGCCGGGCGCTGCCTGCCCGTGGGCAGCCATCGCGCCTAGCCACAGCATCGAGATGCTGGCGAGGATCACGAGGGTTCGTCGGGTCATGTCAGTCATTTTAGTATCCTTTCTTCAATTGGAACTTATCGCCGGTGGCGTTGCCTCAGGTACGCCGTCGCCGGCCTTCGTGTTGACGAGCTGGTAGAGACTGAGTCTCCGGTTCAGGTAGTCCGCGACGAAGATCTTGTTGTTGCTGGACATCGCGATCCCGGTCGGGTTGCGGAGCAGCCCCGGATAGCTCCCGGGCCCACCGAAATAGAGCAGGATGTCGCCGCTCGGGCCGAAGATCTGGACGTTGGCCCAGCTCGAGTCGACCACGTAGACGTTTCCGAAGGAATCCACGGCGACGCCCTTCGGCTTGTCGAACATCCCGAAGGTGTCGCCGCGTCCACCGAGCATTCGCACGAAGGCGCCATCCGTGTCGAACACCGAGACCCGGCCGTTCGCCGTGTCGCTCACGTAGAGCTGCCCCTCGGCATCCAGCGCGAGGTAGGTCGGGAACATCAACTGGCCGGGTCCGTCGCCACGGCCGCTTCCCACGTTCCCGAGAAAAACACCGTCCAGGTCGTAGATGCGAACGTAGTGATCTTGCAGGTGCTGACGCGAGCCATCGGCCACGTAGACCCGGCCGCGTGATTCGTCGAGGAGGAGGTCCACGGCCCGCACCACCTCGGGCATCGGCAGGATGCGCACGGTCTCGCCGTCCGCGCCGAGCACCCGGATCTGGCTCTTGCCCTGTTCCGCAACCCAGAGCTGCCCGGATTGATCCAGGGCCACACCGAACGGCTGCGCGAGGCCTTCGCCGATGGTTCGGATTCGTTCCCCGGAGAGATCGAACACGTGGATGAGGCCCTGCGCGAAGTCCGACACGTAGACGACCGAACCATCCGGCGTCACGGCAATATCCACCGGCTGGACGATCGAGCGACCCCGTTCATTGGACGAAACGCCTGACACGATCTCCCATGCAGAGCGTTCCGGCCCCAGATCCTGGGCGCCTCGAATCACCCGCAGGAACTCGATGCGGGCGACTTCCGGCGGTTCGGGCCAGCTCAACTTCAGCATCGGTGCAACCGGCGTTGCCGTCGCGCAGCCCCACAGGCCCGCCGCGATCGCCAGGACGATGACACGCAACGGCCACTGAGCGACACGGGCGATCGCCGGGGCGTCAGCTGGGTTCGTCCTCTGCATTCCTTGCTACCTCGCTTTGCGTGTCAACCGATCATAATGAAACGTTATTGCAACGATGGTGCCGACGAATAGGGCACTCTAGAGCACGCTCGGTTGAGTACAGCACACCACTTGCGTATGCATGGGGCAAGTTGCCTCGCAATTGAGGGAAACGTCCCCCTTCTCGACTGCCGCTGGCGAGGCCGTGGGGCACTGCAGGTGGGCGGCTTGCTACGGGGTGTTCGCCTCGGCGTGGTCGACGCCAGCGAGGTAAGCGGCCAACGCCCGGATCTCGTCGTCCGTGAGCTGCTTGGCCACGTATCGCATCGAACCATTCCAGTCGTTTCCGCGGCTCTCGGAACGGAAACTCGTGAGCTGTTTGACGATGTAGTCGGGGTGTTGGCCCGCCAGCGCAGGGAATCCCCCGTTTACGTGGAAGCCCTCGGCTTCGGCTCCATGGCAACTCTGACACGGCGGCAGGTTCCGCTCCGGCGCGCCGATCAGGAAGAGCTGCTCCCCGATCGCGGCAAGCTCCGCATCCACCGGCGCCACTGTCCGTGCCTGCTGCTCGAAGTGAGCGGCGAGGTCCTCGATGTCCTGATCCGACAATGGCGCGGCCATGGCGTTCATGGTCGGATCGGACCGGCGCGCCGCCTTGAAATCGTGGAGCTGCTTGGCGATGTAGTCGGCGCGCTGCCCGGCGAGCTTGGGCCAGATCGGAACGACGGCGTTGCCGTCCATCCCGTGGCAGCCTGCGCAGGACATCGCCTTGGTCGCGCCCGCCTGCGGGTCGGCCTCGAGAACTTCGACGACCGGGGCCCCGGCGAGCGTTCCATCGTCCTCGAGCATGGGTGTACTGTCCGCAGCAGGAGTAGCCGGTGAAGCCTCATTGGCCGTCGCAGAAGTCGAGGCCAGGACGATCCCGACGACGACCGTCAGAACGCGGGCGAAGCCGACATTGCGGGGTGAAACGTTGCGCACCCGAAAGGTCTAGCCCCGCTCGGTTCGATCCGTCAACAGTGATGGGCGACGAGCCCCAGCCGACCCGGTACCCTTGCAGGGTTATCCATCGGAGAAGACATGAGAACCCTGGGCGTCCTGTTTGCCTGCTTGCTGGCATCGGTTGTGTCTGCAGCCGAGACGCCGCTGGCGGGCGCCGTCGTCTGGACGGTCGACGCGACGGGCTACACCTACGTGGAGCTCGAAACACCGAGCGGCGCCATCTGGGCCGCCGGACCCCGAACCGAGCTCGAGCTGGGCGATGTCGTACGACTCGTGCAAGCCTCGCCGATGGCCGATTTCTACAGCCCCACGCTCGACCGCCGCTTCGCCCTCATCTACTTCGCGACCGCACTCGTCTCGAAGAACGCGAGCGCTTCCGCGGATCCGCCGGCCACGCCCCATCCTCCGATCGCCGAATCTCCGACGGTGGAACCCGGCTCGATCGAGGCGCTGCCGGGCGGCATGACGATCGGCGAGATCCTGGTGCGTGCGCGAGAGAGCGCGGGTACCGAGGTCGCGGTGCGCGCCCGCGTCGTGAAAGTCACGCGCCACGTGCTCGGCAAGACCTGGTTGCATCTTCGCGATGGTACGCGAACGCCCGATGGCGCCGATGACCTCACCGTCTCGACCACCGATGATGCAGCGTTGGGCGATCTGGTCGTCGCCCGCGGTCGCATCATGCTCGACCGGGATCTGGGCCACGGCTACCGCTTCCCGGTGCTACTCGAAGACGCTCTCGTGGCCCGCGAGTAGCGGGAGCCGGCTCGCACGCATGACGCGCGCACCGTGCAGGGCTTCCGTTGGCACCTGGCCGCGGTCGTCAGGCTCCCTCTTTCCGGAACCAGCCGCGCTCCGGGCCGATTCGTTCGGCGATCGGGTTCAGCTTCTCGACGTCGAGGCCGTAGAAGTCGACTGCGTTCCCGCCTAGCATCGCGCCGATCTCGTCTTCGGGCATGTCGTGGAAGGTCTCGACCATCAGCTTGCGCGTATGCGGCCAGGTGCCTTCGGGGTGCGGGTAGTCCGTGCCCCACATGATGTTCTGGACGCCGATCTCGTGGGCCATCTCCGCCTCGCGCCGCGGCATGCAGGAGCTTCCGATCCGCACGTTCCGGTTGAAGTACTCGCTCGGCTTCAGTGGGATATGAGCGGTGTAACCGCTGCCGAGCTTGGCCGTGAAGTGATGGTCGGAGTAGCGCTGGTCCATGAGCGACAAGAGCTCGGGCACCCAGATCGAGGTGCCCTCGGACACCACCGCCTTGAGTCCGGGATGGCGCTCGAACACGCCGCCCCAGATCATGAACACCAGGGGTCGCGCCATCCACCAGGCACACTCGGTGACGAAGATCCCGAGCCCGCCGGGCAACTCGACCGGCGGCTCGCCGCCGGGTTGGGTCCCGAAGATCGCGGCACCGAAATAGTCCTTCATCGGCGCGGCGCCGACGTGGTAGTGGACGACCATGTCCTGGTCCTGGCACGCCGCCCAGATCGGGTCGTACTTCGGGTGGTGGTAGGGATCCTCGTCCCCCCAAAGGTGGGGCAGCATGATTCCGCGCAGGCCGTTTTCGCGGCCCCAATGGATTTCCTTGACGGCCTCGTCGACACCCCAGAACGGCAGCACGAGAGCGAGTCCGTAACGGCGCTCGGGCGCGAGCGATACGAACTCGCTGAGCCAACGGTTGTGCGAACGCGCACCGGCCCACTGGAGTTCCGGGTCTGCGCCCATCGGCAGGAGCCCCAGGTCGCCACCGAAGGGCGGGGAGTTCCGCTCGGTGAGACCGTCCACGTAGAGGATCTCGGCGGCCACGCCGTCCGCATCGAGCACCTCGTTGCGTCGGTCGGAATCCCAGGCACCGGCGAGGCCGTACTGCTTGTCCTTGGCCCAGTCCGCGCTCTGCTGGGCCATCTCCAGGCGCTCGCCCGCCTGCGCGAGAGCCGACATGCGGGCCGCGTGTTGGCGGTCGAACTCTTCCCGGTACTGCGGATCGAGGTAGTCGCGGTAGCGCTCGGGGGGAAGGCCGGCGTGGCCGTCAGAGTTGATGACGAGGTAGCGATCCATGGGGAGTCCTCCGACCCGGTTCGGTTTTCGGTTCAGTCGATCATCGTGTTGGGTTCATTCGAAGCCGTGCCCCGTTCGCGTTCCCGAAGGGCGCGCTAGAGCATCGGCGAGCTGTCGCGCAGACCCAGGAACACCTCCGAGGATTGGAGATAGGTTTCCTCGTTGATGAACGCGTGTTGGGTGCCGGTGTGCATGTCCCGGAAGCAGCGCTGGAGCGCGTGGCCGTTGCGGATCGAGGTGGTCCCCGCGGCATCGTGTGCGAAATCCACGGCATCCCTGGCCGCCTCGGTCGCATAGGTGGCCGAGGCGCGCATCGCGGCTCTGTCCTCGATCCCGACAGGCTCGCCGGTACGCGCAGCCTCGAGCACGCCCGCGAAGACGTCGATCACGAGGACGCGCGCCGCGTGCAGCCGCGCCTCCGCGCGGATGTACTCGCGCTGGAAGGTGGGCTTCAACGCGATCGTGCTGGGCGCGCCCATGCGGGTGTGTCCGACGCCTAGCTTCTTGATCTCGTCCAGGGCGCGTCGCGCCACACCCAGGGCCCAGGCCGCATGGCCGTTGGCCGTCGTCGCCATGAGGCCGAGCCGGAAGATGGCTCCGCCTCGCTTGGGCTCGCGGCTGAAGAGCGGATAGGTGTAGGACTCGGGGACGAAGACGTCCTGGCACTCGTAGTCGTAGCTACCGGTCGCTTGAAGACCCATGACGTGCCAGCCATCGGTGAACGTGATGCTCTCGCGCGGCATCGCGGCGACGCGCAGGTCGGGCAAGCCATCATCTAGCATCCGCGGAGCGCCGTTCTCGAGGATCATGAAGCCGCCCATGACCCACTCCGCGTAGGCGGTTCCGCTGCCGAAGTTCCATTTGCCCGAGATCCGGTAGCCAGCGTCGACCGGCTGCGCCCTGCCGTTCGGAGCAAACTGCCCTCCGCAGCAGACGTCGGTCCCGTTGGCGAAGATCTTCCCGACGGCGTCGTCGCCCAGGAAGGCGCCGGCGAAGGCGACCGAGGGACCGTTCGCAATGGAGTTCCAGCCAGCGGATCCGTCTGCGCGCGAGAGTTCCTCCGAAACTTCCAGCAACGTGGCGAAGTCGGCTTCCTCGCCGTTGAGTTCCCTTGGCAGGCCGAGCGAGAGGAGCCCGCTCTCGCGCATGGCCTTCACCGTCTTCTCGGGAAGCGTGCGAAGTGCGGCGCCTTCCTCGGCCCCGGCCTCGAGAATGGGCGCAATGGCTCTGGCCTTCCGAAGGCTCTCGCCGTCACCGGTTCGAATCACACTCTTCCACATGTAACGTCTCTCCTTCGGTTGCGCACCGTGCGAGCGTCCGACGCTTCTCACGCTCCCAGCGGCGTCTCCGAGTAGAACTGTTTGGCCCAGCGACGGAACTCGGCGAGCGGCTTGTCCGCCTCGCAGAGAACCGGCTTCGTCGTCATTCGTTTGTTGCACCAGAAGCGCCAGTCATCCATCACGCCGTTGGTGATTCCGTCGAACCACTCCTCGCCGGCGGTGTCGATCGCCCCCTTGGTCGCGAACAGCAGCCAGCGCGATTTCGTCAGCCGCTGATTGACCGGGACCGTCGAAGAGAACATGAAGAGCCCGACTCCGGGGATGCCCTTGCTCTCGACGCTCGAGAGACCGAGCCCCCAGGTGTCGCGAATCAACTCCATGTCGATGGTGCCCGCGGGCGTTTCCACCTGCGTGTAGCTCACGGCCTTCAGGAAACGGCCATCTTCCCCGAAGCTGAAGTCGGTCTCGGGGATGGCCTTCGCGCCGTGGATGTAGAGGAAGTGGACCGGGTCCATGTTGTTCTCTGCCATGTCCTGCATGTGGACGGGCACTTCGAGATCGAAGCTGCGGGGCTCCGCCCACTCGGGATCCTCGAGGTGGGGGAGGGTGGGGACTTCCCAATTGGGCGGCTTGTCCTCGGCGTGGTGCCAGACCAGGATCATGCGATTGCGCTCGACCACGGGCCAGGCCTTTACGCGGGCGCCCTTGGGAATGCGATCGCAGTAGGGGATCACCGTGCACTCGCCGCTGTTCCCGTCGTACTGCCAACCGTGATAGGGGCAGCGGATCGTTTCGCCCATGACCCGGCCGCCTTCACCCATGTGGACGCCGAGGTGTGGACAGTAGGCGGACAGGACCTTCGGCTCGCCCGTCCGCGTGCGGAAGAGCACCAGCTCCTGATCGAAGCAATCGATCCGCTTGACTTCGCCATGGTCGAGTTCCTTCGACCAGGCGACGGCAAACCATCCGTTCGGAATCCCAGGGCCGTCGGTCTCGAGTCTCATCAGTCGTCCTCCGTGGAAGCGATCGGGCCGAGGATCGCATAATTTTGCATTGGTGTATAAATATATTTCAACATATACAAATATACTGAACACCGATTATGTATCGTGCTCTGTCGCTACCCCGGTCCCGGCGGTCGGGTGGCGACCTCGCGCTTGCGGTCGATGCACCATCGATGCAACCCCCCAGCCTGGTAGGCGACCACGAAGATTCGGCGGCTGGCCTGGGAGCGGTTGCTCTGGGAGCCATGCACCAGATCGCGGTGGAAGTAGAGAACGCTGCCCGCGGGCAGGTCGGCGGCAACCGCCTCTTCATCGATGAGATCGGTGTCGGTATAGAGAGCGCCCAGCACGCCGCGGCCCTCGAGCCCCTTCAGGTTGCCGTGCCGGTGACTGCCGGGGATCACCCAGAGGCATCCGTTCTCCCGGGTGGCGTCGTCGAGGTAGGTCAGGGTGCTGACCAGCGATTCGAGGTCTTCGGCGCCGTGCTGCCAGTAGAGTCCTTCCTGGTGCCAGGGAAAGGGAGCGCCGCCCGGCCGTTTGACGTTGAGTTTGTCGCTGAAGACGCTGAGGCTCTCGCACCGATTGATCGATTGGACCGGCTGATGCAGGCGTGGGTCATCGAGCAGCGCTTCCAGCCGCGCGTCCAGGTGGCCCGTCGGCTCCATCGAGCGGACCGCGTAGAGATCGTCGCTCCATTCCCACTTGATCTTCGATCCGAGCACGGTCTGATATTTCTGGTTGTCCACCTGGTCGATAGGCCCGGCGCCGTTCCGACCCGCGGCTTCGAGGATCTGGGCGTGGACGTTCTCGGCGCCCGCGCGCAGCGCCACGCACTCGCTCTCGCCGAAGACCCCCTCTCGAACGAAGAAGCCCAGCTCGTCGTACTGCTCCAACTCCGCTTCCGTCGCGCGATACAAACGGCCTGGCCCCGCAGTCGTTAGGCACGCCCCGCGAGCGTGCGCTGCCGGGGGCAACGCAAGGAACGTGCCAGCGAGAGCGGCCGTGGCCAGCGGTGGGGTTTCCCGCGGGCTCGCGCGTACTTGCCGTCCCGCAGCCGCCACGCGAGCTCGATCGGGCCGGTGCCAGTGGGACTTCCTGCCGTCGCGTCCGTGGCGCGAAGCCCCTCCAGGCCAGCCCGTCGGAAACCTGCCGAGGGCTCCGCGCGCCCAGCTGAGCCGATGAAGCCCCTCGAACGGTCTCCGTCGCCCGGGCCTTCCCTCAGGGTTCGCTCGCCGCGTCTGCTTCTGCGCGTTCGGCCGGTATGCGACTTGCATTATCGTCTTGGAAGGTGGACTTGCACGATCGGCTCGTTAGGTCGGTGACTCGTTCTCGATTCCCGGCGGAGATCCGATCGCGTTCGCCTTCCAGGTACCTTCCCATCCACCCGACCCGTCGAGGAGTTCTTGCCCAATGCAACCGACCGCCAATCACCGGTCTCTCGCCCCCGGCGCGCTGCTGGCCCTGACCTCGATCCTGTTCGGGTTCCTGCTGGGCGGTGCCTTCGGCGCCGCCGAAGATTCGCTCAAGGGACACCTCCGCGATTCTGCGGACGTTGTGTTCGAGGGCGTCTATCACGGCGACGCAGCCGAACGCGACGCCGTGGTGAGCAAGTCGTGGGCCTACATGAAGCGAGCCCATCTTCACGGCGGAGCCATCGGCTCGGTCGCCGCAGCGTGCATCGCATTGCTCGCTCTACTGGGCAGGGGAGGGCGGCTCGAGTCGCTCTCGGCCATCGCGCTGGGTGCAGGCGCTCTCTTCTACGCGCTCTTCTGGCTCGCCGCGGGTCTCGCGGCACCGGCGCTGGGAAGCACCGGCGCCGCGAAGGACGCGTACTCCTTCCTGGCGATACCCGGGGCCGGGCTGGCCATCGGCGGCGTCCTCGGGACGATGTCGAGTGTCGCCAGGGCAGCGCTCGCCCAGCGAACGTGATCCGTCTCGGCGGCGAGTAGCGGCGCCACATCCACTTCTTGACCTGCCACTGCTCGGCGGCCCAAGATCACGCACGCGCGGGCGATCCCGCGCAACTCTTGATGCTCTCGCGCCCATGGAAGACCGGATACGTCGGCGACTGCCGACAGGGGGTTCTGATGTCCCAGGTGCATTCAGAGACCGGGTTCGGACGCCTGCGATGGATTGTCGCTGGCCTGATGTTGCTTTCCGGTGTCACCCACACCGCTCACTTCCTCTTCTGGCGTCCATCGCCTGCCAACACGCTGATCGCGGCAGCCTTTGGCGTCTGCTTCTTCGTGACCGGTGTGCTGTTGCTGCGGTCCGGGTCGATCGGGCTCTGGCTCGGCGCGGTGCTGCCCGGTATCGGTGCCCTTGTCGGAGCGCTGATCGCACTGACGAACCCCGGTCAATGGCTGCCGGTCTTCCACGCCGGCATCAGCGCGTTCGTGTGGTTGGCCTGTGTCTTCTTGCTGCTTCGATCCCGCGACGGGTCCCGGCCGATGACCGCGGTGTCACGAGCCGGCAGGGTGCTGGCCGTCTTGGCGCTCGTGTTCCCCGGGTCTGCGGTCGTCCTCTTTCTGGGCATCGCGATGGGAGCCCCGGAGCCGTTCGCTCCGGCCTACCAAGAGAACTGCAGTGTTTGCCACGGAGAGAACTACGAGGGCCTGGCACTTGGCCCCGCCCTGGTGGGCCGGGAACTGAGTCATGGTCAGACGGTTGGCGACATCGCCAAGAGCATCTCGGTCGGCTTTCCCCAGGGTGGCATGCCCGCCTGGGCGGAGAGCCTCGACGAGCTGCAGATCCGAGGCATCGCGCTCATGATCAGCGAGAAGCGCGCCAGCTACAGCATGTTGGAATTCAACGTCGAGACGCCCCTCGTGGTTCCCACAGGCACGGTCGAGAGCGAGCAGCACGACTTCCGCATCGAGACCGTCACCGCCGGCCTCCATCCGCTGCCGTTCTCGATCGCGCCGCTTCCGGACGGCCGGATCCTCGTGAGCGAGAAGACCCGGGGGCTACGCATCATCGAGACGGATGGCAAGCCGTCAGCCCTGATCGAGGGAACGCCGCCGGTCCACGACGATGGCATAACGCTCCCGCCGCAGTGGCTCGTCAACGGCGTTGGCTGGATGCTCGAGGTGGCGCTCCATCCCGACTACGAACAGAACGGATGGATCTATCTCCACTTCGGCGATCGCTGTCGCGAGTGCAGTACCTCGATGAACAAACTGATTCGCGGGCGGATCAGGGACGGGCAGTGGGTCGATCAGGAAACCATCTGGCAGGCGGCCGGCGAGACCTATTCGGGTGGCTCCGACATGGGGAGAGGCGGGAGGATCAGCTTCGACGACCAGGGGCATGTGTTCATCAGCGTGGGCATGAAGGGCAACTCGAACTACCTGGGAATCCAGGATCTGGGCCTTCCCCACGGCAAGATCCATCGTCTGCACGATGATGGGCGGATCCCGCTGGACAATCCATTCGTGGACATCGCGGACGCCCTGCCTAGCATCTGGACCTACGGACACCGAAGCCCGCAGGGCCTGGAGTTCGATCCCCGGACCGGAAGGCTCTGGTCGACGGAGATGGGACCGCGCGGCGGGGATGAGTTCAACCTGCTGCTTCCCGGCCGCAACTATGGTTGGCCGCTGACCTCGAAAGGGCTCGATTACGACGGGACGCCGGTCGAGTACGGCAACGAGCTGGGCATCGAACTCGATCTTGCGACCATCGAGCAGCCCGTGGTCGACTTGACACCGTCGCCGGCGGTTTCGAGCTTCGTGATATACCGGGGCGATGCGTTCCCCGAGTGGCAACATGACGTCATCGTCGGCACGCTGAAGGCCACCGAACTCTACCGCTGGGAACTGGATGGCGACCGCGTCGTGCACCGCGAGACGCTGGTTTCGGGCATCGGTAGGATCCGCGACGTGGAGACCGGGCCCGACGGCTCGATCTATCTCCTGTTCGAGCACGCAAGCGGCGGGCAGATCGCGCGGCTGGTGCCGGCCGCTGGCACTCGCACGGCGCAGCGCGGAGCGCCCGGCGTGACGCAGTAGCCGCGCAGGGCCTCTGCTGAGGTCGCAACGCGCGATGCTGCCGAAGGGGAGGCGGCCAGCGCGAACTCAGCGGCGGACGGGCTTCCCTTGCGGGTGTGGAAGGCGTTGTGCGGCCTGGGCTGGGGCCGGCGACACCAACGGCGCGAGAGCGGGGGAGAGGAGGCGGAAGGCCTGGACTGCCAGTGAGCTGGTGAACGCGTAGTACTGCGCGGCTTCGCCCATCACGTGGGCCGTTACGACGCCGAAGAAGCCGCCTTCGATCAAGAAGGTGAAGGTGGCCGTACGGCTCGTTATGCGAGAGGAGACCAGACTTCCATCGCGGGCAAAGACCTTGTATCGGTTGTCGCCCGTCCCCGTCTTTCCGCCGATACGGACGACTGCTTCGCGTTCATTACCGTCCAGGGCGTGATTTGCTCGGCGCGCGGTGCCGAGTGCGACCACCTCGAATAGCGCCGCTCGCACCGCCTCGGCGATCTCCTGCCGGAGTACGCGCACACCCTGCGCTTGATCGCGGTGCACGAGCGCCTCGTATGGCGTGTCGGCGGCGAAGCGGAGGCCGTCGATCCGCATCGTGTTGAACCTGACCCCACCACTCAGCACGATTCCCATCAGCTCCGCCAGCGCGCTTGGGCGGTCGGAGGACGCCCCGATCGCGGTCGCCAGCGAGGGCACCAGCCTCGCGAAGGGGTAGCCGAGCCGCACCTGGTCGCGGTGGATCCGGCGGAAGGCGTCTCGCTCGAGGATCGTCCAGATCCTGCGATTCTGCGCCCCATGGGACTTCGTATCGAACAACCATTGATAGGCGTCGAGCCGCACTCGTGCGCTCGCCCTCATCACCTCTTCCCGCTGCGCAGAGGGATGCTCGACCCGGTAGCGGGTCAACCAGCGCTCGAGCGGATGGCCGGCGCCGGCGCGGTTCGGACGGGACTCGCCGCCTGCGGCCTTCGCGAGGAACCGATCGAGGTACTGACGCCCCTCCCAGTCGGCGAATCGCTCGAGGTACACGCGCCGACGCGGATCCTCTGGGTCGTCCAGGACGCTCCCCGGCTCCCGTTCGGCGCCGTAGATGCGGTTTGCCACGATGTCGCGCATCAACCGCACGAAGGGGAGGTTGACCGAGCTCCGGAAGGCCTCTCGGATGGAGAGCTTCCCGGTGTCGTAGCGATGGTCGTAGTTGCGAAAGCGGTGCAGTCCTCCGCCGGTCCAGAAGCTCTCCCTGGGGCTTGCGCTCATAGCGCCGATCCAACGCGGCCTCGATCAGGGCAGGTAGCGTCATTGCGGGTCGCGTGGTGAGTTCGTCCAGGACCCAGCGCGCGATCGCGTCCCTGGCCGCAGGTTGTTCGGCACGGAGCGCCTCGGGTGGCAGGTGCGCATAACGATCGTGCAGACGCGTCACCAGCTCGAGGTAGAGGATGAGTGTGCGCAGCTTGGCCGTGGAACCCAGATCCAGCTTCATGCCATCGTTCAGGTCGAACGGGCGATTCAAGGTGTCGACGTGCGCTCGAACGCGATTCACGCCCTCCGTCTGCTCGAGCAGGAGGAAGGAGTAGTTCACGCCGGTAGGGTCGCCGCGACGCAGGAGACGGGGCGCGAGAAGACCGGAGGCTGCCACGAATCGCGGATCGCGCATCTTCTCGAGGACCTGCGTTGCCTCGGCTTGAAGGCGGGCGTCGATCGTGGTGGTGACGGTCAGGTCCAGGCGATCGAGTTCATACAGGTCTCGTACGCCGAGCAGCGGGACGAGGTCCCTTCGCACCGCGCGCGCCGCATCGGTGGTGTGGGGCCGCGCGCGGCTCGGTTGCTTGTGCGTTCGGAAGCGCAGCGGCGCAGCGAGAGCGGCGTCGCGGAGTTCGGCGTCAATCACTCCGGCGGCAGCGAGGCGACGGAGCGAGCGATCGGTCGCGGTTCGAAGGGCCGCATGATCGTGAAGGAGGTAGTCGCTCGGTCGCCTCAAACCGACGAGCAGGCTCACGACTTGTTTGAAGAGCTCGCCCCGGCGGGTTGGCTCATCCGAGGCGCCGCGTTCCAGCAACGGGTTTGCCGAGGCGAGGTCGACGCCGTACCAGGCCCACATCCCGTCTCCCAGCCCGAAGACCTCGCCGAAGCCCGGGGCGCCGGCGAGCGGGATCGTGTTCAGGTAGTCGAGTGCGATCTTGCGCCGGGCCGCCGAGGTGTCTGCTCCGCCGGCGTAGGCCTGCAAGGTCGCCGCGGTCATTTGCCGCAGCTTCTCGCCGATGGACGCCGTGCTTCCTCCGGGCGAGTGCCGGTACTTGGCGATCTGCGTCGTTAGCGTGCTGGCACCGGGCGGCCGGGAAGACGATCTCCCGCTGGGCACGACTTGCGCGAAGCCAGCCAATGCCAGCCGATCCCATTCGATCGCCGGATTGTGGCGTCCCCCCTCGCCCTGCAACAGCTCCCGGTTCTCGAGGAATAGAAGGGAGTCCAGAACGAGCGGGGGCACCGACGCGAGTCGTGCATAGGTAAGCCCGGGGTACGACGCGGAGAAGAGTGCCGACCCGGCGCGGTCGTCGATCCGGAGACCCGCCTGGGACTTCTCGGCGTAGGGCGGGGCGATCTTCCAGCGGGCGAGCTCAGCCAGGAGCGGCGATGGCCGTGCTGCAGCGGCGGTGACGAAACCCTTCGACTCGAGGCGATCGAGAAACATCGGCAGCCCTGCATAACCGAGACGTTGGTCATAGGGCCCGGTCGGAGCGGCAACCGGCCGCGCGTGCGGTAGCTCTTGAATTCGCCACGTTGCCTGCGGCGCGATCCACGAGAACAGCGCTGACTGAAACGCCGAGCTGTGCACTTCGAGGGCTGCCAGGGAAGCGGCGAATAACGCGAATAGCATCCAGCGGCTGGGAGCGGGGAGCGTTGGATCGAGTCTGCGCTTCCTGGGACGAGCTTCGAACGCGGAGCCCGCGCCCGTCGGTTCTGCGACCTGGTGTGCCATGTCCAGCCTCCGCCTCCGCTCTCCCTTTCAGACGCCGGCGTCTCCCCCTTTTCCTATTCCATACGAAACCCAGGGACCCTCGGTTATCGCTTCGCCTCGGCCGCGCCCCATCGTTTGCTCGAGGTGCCTGCATAACCCGAAGCTACTGCGGCACGTATGGGTGGTCTCCAGGGTGCTCGAAAGCGCTGCCGGGCGCCGTAGAAAACGGTGTCCGGCAGCAGTCCTATCCAAGGCTTACGGACGGACCCTGGCATAGTCTCGAAGCACGCCCACCTCGAGTTCGAGATCTTCGAGCTGGCCCTTGACGACGTCGCCGAGGCTGATGATTCCCACGAGCGCCTCGCCCGCGATCACGGGAAGGTGGCGGGCACGGCGGCGTGTCATCACCGCCATCACATCGCGGAGCGAGTCCTCCGGCTTGCAGGTTGCGGGATGACCGCCGAGGACGCGCTCGACGGGCAGCTTAGAGCACGACTGGCCGTGCTCACACAACGCCCGCACCAGATCGCGTTCGGAGAGGACGCCGACGAGGTTCTTGTCATCGTCGACGATGGTCAACGAGCCGATCCGCTCTTCGGTCAGTCTTCGAGCCGCCTCGCCAAGGGTCGTCTGGCGGCGAGCGGTCTCCACGCGGGTTCCCTTGCGCTTGAGTATCGAACTCACGTTCATGGCTGTCTCCTTGCTCCGGCTCGGCATGCGAGTGCGGGTTCCGTGTCCACTGAGATGGCGGCGGCCTCCGAAGGTTCCGGAGCGGAGGGTCGAGGCGAACGCAACTGGCCAGCCCGGCTGGAGGAGGGAAGTGGACCTCCACCTGGCCCTTCCGAGACCCGGCGGCGCGGCCCCGCCCGGCTGACGGGCGTTGAGCCGCCGGCGCTGATTCCCTGTCAGGCGCGCTCAAGTAAGATCGGGCCCGAAACGCCGGATCAGAGCTCTCTGGCGCCGTCCCCGGGGGTCATCACCTTAAGTCGGCCTCGATTTTCACCGATGAGAACATGTGATGTTCCCCACATCCCCCGGTGTTTCTACGGGCTGGCGGTTGCAGTGCCTGTTGGCCGTCGTCTGCCTGGTCGCCGCTTTCGCGATGGGCCCGCTCGACCGGGTCGCGGAAGATGGGCTGGTGCGGGTGGCTTCGTTCCTCGCCCCACACCACGGACCGGCCGCAGCCGATGCCACGGTCGTCGCCATCGACGCGCGTAGCTTGCGAGCGTTCGAGGGCTGGCCGTGGTCGCGCTCGGTTCTTGCCGCCGCGATCAATGAGCTCCACGTGGCCGGCGCGGGTGCCGTAGTCGTCGACATCGATCTCTCGACCACGCGAGACGAAGCCGGCGACGCCGCGCTGGAAGAAGCGATCCGCCGCCACGGCCGCGTCGGCCTGGCCATGCTGCGCCAGTTCGAAGTGATCGAAGGCCTGGGCGAGATGGAGATCTTGAGCCGGCCGTTGCCTCGCTTCATCGATGCAGGTGCCTCGCTCGGCCATGTCCTCGTGCCAGTCGATCCCGATGGCGTGGTGCGTCGCGCCCATGGCACCACCGAGATCGGCGCTACGGAAGTCCCGTCGTTGGCAGACCTCGGCATCGCACTCGCGCTCGGCACCGAAAGCGATGGGGAACCGCACCGCATTGACTATCGCGCGAGCCAGCCTCCGGTTCCCGTCCTGTCGATCGCGGACGTGGTCGAACGCCGTTACGAACCGGGCGATCTCGAGGGGCGCATGGTCTTCATCGGCGCGACGGCCCTGGAGCTCCAGGATCTCTGGCCCACACCCAGCCGTGCCGCGATGCCCGGCGTCGAACTCCAGGCCATCGACTATCGAACCCGACAGAGGCAGCTCGCCGGGGCGTCGGTGCTCAGCGCTCCGCCCGGATTATCCGCGGGTCTGACCGTCCTGGTATTCTTGTTAGCTCCGCACCCGGCTGGCACCCGCGAAACGTCGGGCAGGAAACACCCATTCGCTCTGCCCCGCGGGTGTTTCCTCAGGAGGCATCGGTGTGAACGCACTCGCGGGGAGGGCCCGCGGATCGATGCTCGGTGGCATCGCCGTCTGCGTGGTTGCGAGTTCGTTCGCGAGTGTGACCTGGTTCGGCGTGCTGTTCTCGCCCCTGGTGCCGCTGATCGCTTGCGCCGGCGAGGCCATGATCGGGTTGGAGGCGGTGCGTCAGCGGTTGGGTCTCGACATCGCGGCCCGTGAGCGCTCACTCGCGACTGTGCTCGAAGTCGGGCAGACCACGGCCCGCTCTTCGGAAACCGAAGATCCGCTCGAAGCGAGCTTGACCCTGTTGGCCGATGTGGTCGGTGCACGTGGTGCCTTGTTGCTTCGAACGACGCCGTCGGGCCGCTGGGATTCTCGCCGGCTGGATTGGTCACCGAACGGCCATCGCATCGAAGTGAATCCCGACGCCGCGGATCACTCCCTTCAGGGAAGGGAGATTCGGGTCATTCCCAGCCCAGACGGCACCATGGTTCACGCGCCGCTATGGGTCGGTGAAACCCCGATCGGTCTGCTCGCGTTCGATTGTCCCGGCACGAACCTGGACGGCGTACAGGCGCGCACGGTGGCCACCGTCGCGTCACAGATGGCGCTCTCGGCTCGCAACATGCGACTCGTCGAGGACTTGCAGGATACGCTCGCCTCCTCTGTCGAGGCGATGGCCAGCGCCATCGAAGCCCGCGACGGCTACACCGAGATGCACTGCCGCAGGCTGGCGCTCTTCTCCGTCTCGATGGCGCGCCGTCTCGACCTGCCGGAAGACGAGATCGAGGGCATTCGGCTCGGCGCATTGCTCCACGATGTCGGCAAGATCGGCGTTCGAGACGAGATCCTGCTGAAGCCCGGACGCTTCTCCAACGAAGAGCGTCGCATGATGGAGCGTCACGTCGAGATCGGCCATCGCATCGTGAGCCCGATCCACGGCCTACCCGAGTGCACGATCCAGTGTGTGCGCTCGCATCACGAACGCTGGGATGGCACCGGCTACCCGGATCAGCTCGCCGGCAACGAAATCCCGCAGCCGGCGCGAATCATCTCGATCGTTGACGTCTGGGATGCCCTGTCCAGTGCGCGCCCCTACAAGCCCGCCTTCACCCAGCCCGATGTCCTCGAGATCCTCTACAAGAGCGAAGGCTCGCATTTCGATCCGGACCTGCTGCGGCTGTTCCTGCGGGTCCTCGAGGAGGAGGGCGACGAGATGCTCACGCTCGTTGCGAACTGTAGTTCGGAGACGACGGGTTGAGCCGTGTCCGGATTCGATCGATGGCTCTTCTGCTCCCGGTGCTCGTGTTCGCATCCGCGGCACAGGCCGGGCCCATCGAAACCCTCGAGGGACTCCAACGCGAGCATCCCTCGACCGCAGTCGCAGAAGCCCTGGCGACAGCCTACCTCGGCGCCGAGCGCCCCGCCGACGCGGTCGCCGTGCTTCGCGCGCATGCCGCCCTTCAGCCGGGGAGTCGAGCGCGACTGTCAGGATTGTTAGGCCAAGGTCTCTATGCCGTGGGCAACGACGAGGCGGCCAGGGTCGCCCTGGACGGCGCGCTTACCGCCGACCCCGAGGATGAAACCGCGCGCCTCTACCTCGCGCTCACCCTGTGGCGCCTCGGTGAGAGCGAGCAAGCCAATGCCACCCTCGCGGCGGCCGGTGAGCGGAGCGACCAGCTTCGGGCGGCAACCGAGATCGCCCGTGGCCTGATCGCGGTCGAAAGCGGCGACCTCGAGCGCGCGCGCGAATACCTCGGTACCGCCCTGCCCAGATCACCCTCCGGCTTCAGTTTCGAGCTTCGATCGGGAATCGAACTCGACTCGAACGTGTTGCTCGACAGTGGCGACCTTCCGGGTACGACGACGGGAAAAAGCGACTCCCGCGTCCGCTACGGTGCAACCGTCGCGTGGGAGACCCAACCCGCACCGAACCTCGTGGTGCAAACGGCCTATCGCTTCGATCGTACCCGGCACGATGAGTTCTCCCTGTTCGATCTGGAAACGCACCGGGGTCTGATCCAGGCCCGCTGGTTCGCGAGTGAACGCGTTGCGCTCGAGTTCGCGGGCGGAGGCGCACATCACCGTCTCCACAATGCCAGCTACCTGAGCCAGGGAAACGCGCGAGTCGGGATGCTCGTCGATCTTGGCAGCGCCTTCGGCTCGAACCTCGGCGTGGCTCGCCTGAGTGTCTCGGGAGAAACACTCTCCTTTCATGAGAACCCGATCCTGCCGTCCCTCGAGCGGGATGGCGCTCGTTATGTGGCGAGCTTCCAGCACCTGTTGCCTCTTCCCCTGGGTGAACGGACTCGGCTCTTCTGGGGCGTCTCACAGGGCTTTCGAGATGCCGATGGCACTCGCGATCTGTTTCGTCTGGGCTCCGCCTACGACCATCGCTTCAGCGCGCTCTCGCTGGGTGCGGAAACGACATTGCCCTGGGAGAGCCGACTCACCTTCCAGATCTCGGCCGGACGCGAAGACTACGACCATCGCAGCGTGATCGACCTGCTGACCGACGATGGGATAGGCGACTTCACCCCCGAGCGACGCAACGACACCATCATTGAGAGCCGACTCGCGATCGAGCATCCGCTGACGCGTTGGGCCTCGATCGAGGTGTTCGTCAATCGCACCCACCGGCTCTCGAACATCGATCTGTACGACTACGAACGCACCGTTGGCGGCTTGCTGATCCGTTTCCAAGCCGACGGTGCCGTCTGGTCCGAAACCGAGGAGAACTCCCCATGAAACCGATCTACCGAAACGTCAGCGCAATCGCGTTGAGCCTACTGATCGCAGTCCCGGCGCTCGCCGAGATTCGAATCGCCGAGCTGGCAGGACCCGTCGAGGTCGGCAGCGGCGAGCCCGTGGTCTGGGCCGAGGCCTTCGCAGAGCAGGTGCTAGGCGCCGGCCACTCCGTGCGCACAGGCCCTGGCGGCCGCGTGGAACTCGCACTCGGCAGTGGCCGAACCGCGCGGGTCTACGAGAACTCCGTGCTACGGCTCCCGGGCACTGCGAAGAGCAAGGCCGGGTCCGTTCCGACAGCGCATCTGAGCCAGGGCCACTCGCTGTTCGACATCACACCCGGCTCGAGTCCGAGTGGATTCGAGGTTCGGACGCCCGAGGTCGTGGTCAGTGTGAAGGGCACCCGGTTCATGGTCGCCGCGCCGAAAGCCGCTCCCCATGGCACCTCCGTGTTCCGGGGAGCCGTTTCGATGGCAGACGTCGGAGCGGATTCCGAGAGCGTCCACGTGGTACCCGGGCTGATGGCACTGCTCGAAGGCGACCACATCCGCCTCGGCGAGACACCTTTCTCGGACCCCTGGGATGCCTTTGGGGCGACCCCTCCGGGACTCGCGATGCCGGCGTCACTCGGCAGCGCCGAGCAGGAACTGACTCGGCGCCTGGTCGTTGAAAGTGGCCGGCTCGAGAGTGCGCTCAAGAACGTGGGCGTGGCGCGAATCGAGAGTCCGCCAGCTGCAGCAGCGGACGCGAACGGGATGCCTCACATGGATTCCGCCAGCGACGTCCAACGCAAGATGAGCGAAGCCGGCATGATGACCGATACCGCGCAGCGTATGCCACTGGTCAGCATGCTCACCGAACCCGGGAGTGGTGGCGGTGGCGGTGGCGGCACCAACCCGGGCGGGGGCTTCGGCGGAGGCGCTTTTCCGTTCGGCTTCGAGAGAATCACATCGGGCGGCCCGAACAAGCTCATCGTCTCGTTCGGCGGCTCCGCTGTCACGCTCTTCAAGTCCGACATCCAGACGATTCAGGCCGGCAACCTGGCACCCTATGGAACGTTCCTGCAAACCATCCAGGGCCTCGGCGTCGACCCGGTGGACCTCGCCGACTTCATCGACGACAACTACCTCTGAGCCGTGCCTCCCTGGGCGTTCTGGAGGTGACGTGGATGGGTTCGGCTGACTGATGTGAGCCGATGCCGCCGAATGCCAGGCCCGGATCCGAAATACTGGGACAACCTCCCGTCAGGGGCAGACCAGGAACTCGTAGCCACAGACACCCGTCGCCGGATCGCGGCTGCAGGTGCCACTGGGCCCCCCGACGCTTTCGCCATCCGAGCAGAGGAAGTTCGGGGCGGCCGGTGCGAAGCGACATTCGAAGGTCTGCGGCGGGCAGGGCTCGCGGTCTACCGTGAAGACATTCGTCGTCACGGAGAAGATCGTGTCGCACGAACTCTGTGTGAAGCCCTCGCCGCAGCCCTCCCCGACGGGGTAGTTGAGGCGCCACAGCCCGGAGCTAGCAGGAGCCGAGAACGAGGTTACAACCGTCGAACCCTTGCCCACCGGCTGAGCGAAGCCCTCCCAGACGCACACGAACGGTTGCCCCCGGTCCTGCCACTCCCCGTCGACGCTCTGCTCGAAACTGAATACCGAACAGCCGGCCAGCCAGGCCGTCGGCCCCGAACCATTGCGGAACAGCGTCGTCCCGGGCTCGCCCGCGACGTAGTGGTCCTGGTCGACCGACGCGCGATGCGGCATCGCTGGGGCTACCTTGCAGCTCTGCGCCATGGTGAGCCCCGCAAGCAGGAGCAGCGCTCCGAAGCGGACGATTGAACGCAGGCCGATCGACATGGGGTTCCCCCTCGAGCCCCATTGCACACGAATCCGGATGCTAGGTCAACCCCGGCCCCCCAGGGCAGCAAGCCGGCAGGGAGCGACGATGGCTAGAAGTCGTAGGAGAGGCGCAGGGCTCCGGAGACATGGACGCCTCCGCCGCTCTCCAGCGACCGGTTCGGGTGGTCGATACGTCCTCCAGCGAAACAGAGGGCGAAATGTTCGAGGCCGAGATACACGAGTACGCGACACCGTTCTCCGGCAATACGGATGCGGCGTTCGATCTGGCGCGCACGGCGCTCGTCTCCCAGGGCTTTGAACTCTTGACGAATGCCGGCTCGGAGATGCGTCTTCGCGGACCGGGGATGCAAAGCAATCGGCAGTCCGCGCTCTTGGGCGCGACCGAGGTCTGGCTGCGCGTGACCGGCTCGGAGATCGCGGTCAGCGCGACGCTAGGCGGCGTCGCGAAGATGAAGGCGTTCGTGATGCTGTTTCCGCCTGGATTGATCCTCTCGTTGCTGCTCGGCTTCTGGGCGATCGGGATGGCTCCCTTCGAATGGGGTTGGGCACTGCTCATGGTCGGGCCCTGGTTCTTCATCTCGCCGCTCATGGCGGCGTCGATGAAGCGCAACACCGAGAACGCCATCGACGGGATGGTGCGCGGCATGGCGCAGGTCGGGAGTCCTCGCTGAACGGCTCCGCGGCGCAGGCCACCTATCGGGAGGTCGTGTACTTGCCGGGCTGGTTGTACCTGCTGTTCCTGGTTGCGATCGTTGCCTCGATCGGCTGCTACGTAATCCTGCGCGGGGCCGTCGAGAGCGATGCACCGACGCAGTCGTGGCTCTGGGACCTGACCTGGCTACCGAGCTTGATGCTCCTGCTCGGGATCCCCGCTTTTCTCGGACGCCTGGTGATCGAGTTGGACGGCGCTGCCCTGATCGTTCGCTTCGGGTTCGTTTCGATCGGCGAGGTTCGCCTTCCCGTCTGGGGGATCGAGCACGCCGAGCCGGTCGTGTATCGGCCGATCCGTCAGTTCGGCGGCTGGGGCTGGCGCGTCGGCCAGCACGCCGGAGAGACGACGGTCGTCTACTCGCTGCGCGGCAGCACGGGTGTGATCCTGCGTCTCCGCGATCCGATCCGGTCCCTCTTCCGCAAGACGGACCGGGTCCTGATCGGCAGCCTGCGCCCCGAAGCGCTGGCGAGTGCGCTCACCCGCGTGATCGCGTAGCCCGGAGGCCCCAGAGGCAGGAGTCGGGAACGCTAGGCGTGGTGCTCCCGCAAGGCTGCGGCATCCCGGGGTGAAATCTCGAACTCGAACGGCGTCTTCGGGTTGACGACGAACCCGTACTCGGGCGATGTGTGAACCAACACGGTCCCGAGCGGGTAGTCGACGAACGTCCGTGAGTACTCGGGAAACTCTTCCACCATGGACGCAAACATCGGAAACGAGGTGACCAGGACCAGATACAGCAGCCCTCCGGCTTTCGGCAGGCAGAGGCTGGTACCCTCGGTGGTGTTGCCCTGCTCGTCTATACCGGGTGGCGCATCCATGGGGATGTGGACGATCTCCGAGCTCAGTCGTTCGACCAGCTCGTGCTTCGAAACCCCATGCTGGTAGAAATCTGCGATGGCCTGCTCAGCCTGGTTGCTCGGCTCGTTCGGGGCCTTCATCCGCCATCTCCTCGCCGATGGTCGCGGGGATTCGCGCCAGTCGGATGCGCCTGCATCGACCATCCGTGGGTGCCTCTGTAGGCCCCGACACGTGGCGAGGGCCGTCTGTCTCGAACTTGCAGCGCTCACGTGCGTCGGTCTGCATATCGAATCGCCCTTCATGTCGAATCGCCAAGCAGGGACGCGCGGAGGTCGCCGTGATCGTCGACCACCAGGTCCGCCTCGGGTAGCGGGGTGAGATCATCGTGGCTGGCGCGGATTCTCGCGGTCGCCATTCCGACCGCTCGCGCCCCGGCGACGTCGGTGCGACGCAGGTCGCCCACGTGAACCGCACGGTCCGGCGATACGCCAAGCGGTTCGAGGGCTGCGCGAAAGACGCGTGCGTCGGGTTTCGGGACACCCTGCTCGTCGGAGAAGATCTGGACCTCCAGGTGATCGAGCAATCCGAGCCGTGATAGATGAAGGCGCACGACGCGCCCGGGCGTCAGGCCGGTGTCGCACACCAACGCACAGCGGACGCCGGCGCGTGCGAGGGCTTCCAGGCTCTCCCGGGCTCCTTCGAGGGCCAGGACCTCGCTGCTATGCGACGCGTTCTGGTACTCGCGAACAAGATCGTCGAGGCTCTCGACCTCGGCCGGCACACCCAACGTCGTGAGCACGTCGTAGGCCACGTCGCGAGCCCCACTGGCAATGCCCACCCGCCACTGATCCATGTGTCGCGCCCATGCGGCATCGAATGCGTTTCCCGCGTCGACCCTGGCGATCGGGTGCCATTTCCCCGCCAGGGCGTGTGCGATGGCATCCACCCGATGGGCGTGAGCGAGCGCCCAATCGTTTTCGTAGAGGAGCGTGTTCCAACAATCGAAGCTGACGGCAGCCAACGTTCCATCGAGCAATCGGGGCACACTCCGGGGCGTTCCGATGATCAGGGGAAGCTCCGCTTCGACCGCGGCCAACGCCGTCGCGAGGGCATGAGCGGTATCCACGACGACGTGTTCGTCCGACTGGAACTCCTCGACCCCCTCATAGCGTCGGGCGAAGCGGTCCGCGATCACTTCCCACCCCGCGCCCCGAGCCGACGACGTGTCGCGCTGGGCGAGGCGCCGCCTCCGGGTCTCTCTGTCTACCTGACATTCGACGAGCAGGAACGGTAGGCCGTGGCGCTTCGCCAGTGCGCGGGCGACGCCGCGCCACCAACGGGAGGGGAAGCACGCATCGAGCACCAGGCCATTGCCAGCAACCAGGGACACCTCTGCGCATCGCATCAGCTCTGCATACACGCGATCCTCGAAGCCTGGCTCGAAGCTCCGCTGCCACTGCGCCTCGTGTTCCTCCACGACGCGGGTTCCCGCGTCCGCGGCTTCGTCCCATTCGCGGGCGAGCGGCGAGCGAGCGTCGAGCAGCTCCTTGCGGACATGGTCCGCCTCGATCCGAGGCACGCCCAGTCGCTCCGCCAGCGCCTGGGCCAGCGTGCTCTTGCCGCTCGCGACGCCGCCGGACATCGCGACCAAGATCGCCCGGGTGGGCGTTCGTTGCGCTGGTTTGGACGGGTCCGACATTTCCTCTTCGCCTCACTCCGGACGCTCAGAGGGCGGGCCGGATCCGTTGGTCGAGCGGCATCTGCAAGAGAATCCGATCGCCTTTCGAGTCAGAACTTATGCGCGCGGCGCGTTCGCGCCAGCAGCAGGAGCCGCGCGGACCGCTCTTCCAGGCGTTGCGTCACATCCTGGGCGAGACTCTCGGGGGATCGCCTGATTCCCCAACCAGGACCAGGAGCGCAGACAAGTGAGTGATACCGGAGAAAGCGAAGGAGCCGCGGTCCGCTTTCCGCCGCCGTTGGTTCCCCTGATTGCCCTCGCCGTCGGGCTGGCCATCAGCTGGCTCGTGGTACCGCTACCGAACCCGATCCAGGGCACCTGGCGCATCGTCATCGGCGTCGTTCTGCTCGGCTCGGGACTCGCCTCGATGTTTGCGGCGGTCGGCCTGTTCCGGAAGTCGGGCCAGGACCCCGCGCCCTGGGAGGAATCGCCGGAACTCATCGAGCGGGGAATCTACCGCCACACGCGCAACCCGATGTACCTGGGAATGGGCGCGATGCAGGCCGGGCTCGGCGTGCTCTTCGGGAGCCTCTGGGTCGTCGTGCTCGTTCCGGTCACGTGGACGGCAATCTATTTCATCGCGATTCGCCACGAAGAGGCCTACCTCGGCGAGAAGTTCGGTGCCGAATATGAGGTCTACAAGAGCGTGGTCAGGCGCTGGATCTAGTTCTACGGCCGGCTCCGGGGCGTTCGTCTCCTCGGGGTCGGTCAAATCGGACCTGCCATGAGGGGCGGGTCGCTCGAATGGAGAAGACATGGACCCGCTCGACTGGATCGCTCGCGCCCCCGTTCCGAAGCTCGCTCGTTGCACGATTCCACGCGATCTGGGCGAGGTCACGTGCATCGGCGAGGAAGCCTCGCCGCGGCAGGCGCGGACCACACGGGCTGATCTCGACCGGTTGTGGGGAAGGATCCAGGCGCTCTACCGCACCGGCGTCTACCCGGGGCTCCAGGTGTGTATCCGGCGTCGGGGACATGTCGTCCTGCATCGCTCGCTCGGTCACGCATCGGGAAACGCGCCCGACGATCCCGCGGACATGCCGAAGACACCGATGGGCCTGGACACGCCGATCAACATCTTCTCCGCTTCGAAAGCGGTGACCGCCATGGTGATCCACAAGCTAGGCGAAGAGGGCGTGATCCACGTCGATGACCGGGTCTGTGACTACATCCCCGAGTTCCGCCGGCACGGCAAGAGCCGCATCACGATCCGCCATCTACTGGGCCATCGAGCCGGGATTCCGAATCTCCCTCCGGAAGCGATGGATCTCGACCTGCTGTCCCAGCCGGAACGCGTGAACCGGATACTGTGCGATGCGCGGGTCCAGACGCGCCCCGGGCGACTCCTGGCCTATCACGCCATTTCTGGCGGCTTCGTGCTGGCCGAGGTCGTGCGTCGCACGACGGGCCGGGACATCCGTCAGGTGATGCGAGAGAAGATCGCGGATCCGTTGGGTTGCCGCTGGATGAACTACGGGGTGGCCCCTGCCGAGCTCGATCGGGTGGCTCGTGGTGCGCTGACCGGGCCACCCGTCGGGCCGCCGCTCTCGACACTCCTCAGGCGCGCGCTCGGCGTCGAACTCGATGAGCTCGTCGAGCTCGCTGGGGATCCGCGCTTTCTCACCGGGATCATTCCCTCGGGCAACGTGATCACGACGGCCGAGGAACTCACCTCCTTCTATCAATGCCTGCTCGACGAGGGCGAGTATGCAGGGGTCCGCGTATTCGACCCGCGGACGGTCCGTCGTGCCACGTCGGAAGACAGCATCTGGGAGCTCGATCTCACGCTGGGCGTACCGCTTCGCTACGGGCTCGGCTTCATGTTAGGCGGAAAGCGGTTCTCGCTCTTCGGTACAGACAACCCCCATGCCTTCGGCCACGTGGGGTTCACGAATACCTTCTCGTGGGCCGATCCGGAGCGACAGCTCAGCGTGGCCTTCCTGGCCACGGGGATGCCGGTCCTGAGCCTCCACGCGATTCGCCTCGTCCAGTTCCTGGGCGAGATCAACGACGTGTTTCCGAAGATCGCTTCGCAGCGGGGCAGGCGGCCCTCTCCGAACGCGGCGGTGAGGGCCGCGTAGCTGCGCTCGGTGTGGCCATGAGTCTCCGGCGTGACATTTTGGAACAGGACTCGAGGGCCACCCTCGCATAACGAAGCTGGCTTCGGGAATCGTCTCCGAAGCGCCCGCCCGATCATCACGGTATGATGCCATCGACCAAACAAGAGGGGATCCGCGATGCGATTCGGAGTGTTCTATGAACTCCAACTGCCCAAGCCTTGGGACGAGCAGTCCGAATACCGAATGGTCCAGGAGGCCATCGAACAGGTCCAGATCGCGGACCGGATCGGGATCGACTACGCGTGGGCAGTCGAGCACCATTTCCTGGAGGAGTACTCGCACTGTTCGGCATCCGAGGTGTTCCTGACCGCGCTGGCGGCCAAGACCGAGCGGATCCGGGTCGCGTTCGGTATCCGCCAGGTCATCGCGAACTACAACCACCCATCGCGTACGGCCGAGGCCGTGGCGATGCTCGACCTGATCTCGGGGGGTCGCGTCGATTTCGGGATCGGGGAGGGGGCCACACGCCTGGAGCTTCACGGCTATGGCGTGCCCGCCAAGCGCAAGCAGGCATTGTCACTGGAGGCCGCAGGGCAGATCGCCAACATGATGGTGATGGAGCCCTATCCGGGGTTCGAGGGCGAAGGTTTCTCCATGCCGTGCCGCAACGTACTGCCGAAGCCCTTGCAGAAGCCGCACCCGCCCATGTGGCTGGCCTGCACGAATCGCCGCACGATCGAGACCGCGGCGCGGAACGGCTTGGGGGCGCTGGCGTTCACGTTCGTCGACCCCGAGGAGGCCAAGACCTGGGCCGACACCTACTACTCGATCATCCGCTCCGAGGAGTGCGTGCCGATCGGACACTCGGTCAACGCCAACATCGCCCTGGTCGCCGGTTTCTCGCTGAACGAAGATCCGGAAGTCGGGCGCGCGCGCGGCATGGATGGCTTTGCGTTCTTCCGTTATGCGATCAACGCGCTGGTCGCAAACGAGACCCGGCCCGGGCGCAGCAGGCTCTGGGAGGAGTACGAGGAGATCCGCGGCCCCGATCTGCCCACGATCCCGGCTCCCGGAATCGGAACGCCCGACACGTTCCGAGATCACATCCGGGAATTCAGGGATGTCGGCGTCGATCAGATCATCTTCCTGCAGCAGAGCGGCCGGAATCGACACGATCACATCTGCGAGAGCCTCGAGCTGTTCGGAAGCGAAGTGCTCCCCGAGTTCCGGGTCGGACGCGATGAGCAGGACGCCCGGAAGGCCGCGGAGCTGGCGCCGTACATCGAGCAGGCCCTGGCGCGCAAGCGTTGGCTACCGGCACTGAAGGACGATGAGATCCCGGTCGTGAAGCCATCGCGGGAACGCGAGGCGTTCTACCACAAGGAGTAG
>JAJDAP010000027.1 GCA_029261795.1 Deltaproteobacteria bacterium | reverse complement strand
CCTGATACAACGCGTGCTCCGACAACCCCTCCCGCTTCGCGTAACCCCGCATCGTCTCGCCCGTCGATGCGCACGCTCGCAGGTGCACCAGCCATCCCTCTTGAACGGCTGTTAGCTCCGCACCCGGCTTTCTCTCCATCTCCTCGCCCTCCTGCTCGGTCCATTGAGCCTCAGGAGGATGACCGCTGACTCGAAGAGGGAAACATGGGGTTTGCTAAGCGCTTACCGAATGAGGTCGAACCCGGTTGTTTGTTCCGCCAGTCCTCGATGGCGACCTTCGCATCGATTCGGTTCTTGAACCACTGCATCCCGAGACACTCGTCTCGAAACTTCCCGTTGAAGCTTTCGTTCGCTCCCTTCTGCCAGGGTTTTCCGGGATCGATTGGAGCGGTCTCGATGCCAGCGTCGCTGGGCCATTTCAGCAGGGCCCTCGACACGAACTCGGGACCGTTGTCCGTAAGCGGTGCGTAACCCCCAGGTTTCGCCCGACGCACGAGGCGGCGACCTTCCTTTCCCAGGAGGCAGGCGATGTCGAAGCGAACGGAATCGCTGACGGATCGGGACCGCTACTGGCTGGGGCAGCTGGGGGCGTGTGAGAAGTCGGGGCTGACGTCGAAGGCGTACGCTCGCAAGCATCGGCTCTCGATCCACGCGCTCTACCAGGCGCGCAAGCGTCTGCGGAGCCTGGGTGCGCTGGCGGCTGGGGTGGAGCGAGCCGCGAAGGCGGGGCCGCGGCGGAGCAGCGGGTTCGCGCGGGTCGAGGTGTCGGCAGCACCGAGGCCGCGCTACCGCGTGCGTCTGCCCAACGGTGCGCTGGTGGAGTGGGAAGGCGCATCGGGGCCCGATCTTGCCCTGGTCCTCGGTGCGGTGAGCCAGCTCGGATGATGGGAATCACCGAGGAGGTCGAGGTGTGGCTGCACCGGGAGCCGGTGGACTTTCGCCGCCAGATCAACGGTCTGGTGCTGATCGTGGAGCAGGAGCTGGAGGCGGACCCTTTTGCGAAGCGGGTCTACGCGTTCACGAACCGGCGCCGCGATCGGGTGCGTCTGCTCTACTGGGATCGCAACGGCTTCGCGCTGTGGTTGAAGCGGCTCGAGAAGGATCGCTTTCCCTGGCCGGATCGGGGCGAGGCCGCGATCGTGGTGGGCCGGCGCGAACTCGGCTGGCTGCTCGCCGGCATTGACTTCTTCCGTCTTCGTCCTCACGAGGAGGTTTTCTACGAGTCGACCTTGTAAGTTTCGATGGAACGACTAACATCCATATCGTGATGGATGTGGTGGAGAAGCTCCCGGACTCGGTCGAAGCGCTCCGTGCTTTGGTTCTCGAACGAGGGGCTGAACTCCTCGGGAGAGATGCCGCGCTTCGGGAACGCGATGCGGAGATCGAAGCGCGCGACACGAAGATTCAAGAGCGCGATGCCGAACTCGACGCCCGCGATGCCGAGATCACCCAGCTTCGCGAGTACCTGCGGCTGCTGCGCCACCAGCACTTCGGCCAGAAGAGCGAGAAGGCCCATCCCGATCAGCTCTCGATCTTCAACGAGGCCGAGCAGCAGCTGGCAGCCGCCCCGGCGAAGGACGCGGACGAGATCCCCGTCCCCGCGCACACCCGCAAGAAGGGTGGCCGCAGGCCGCTGCCCGAATCGCTTCCCGTGGTCGAGGTCCTCCACGACCTTGCCGAGTCCGAGAAGGTCTGCGCGCACGACGGTACGCGCCTGGTCGAGATCGGGCGCGAGCAGAGTGAGCAACTGGAGATCCTTCCGGCCAAGCTTCGTCGGGTGCGCCAGATCCGCCCCAAGTACGCGTGCCCCACCTGCAAGCAGGGGGTCCGGGTGGCCCCGGCGCCGCCCCAGCCGATCCCGAAGAGCATCGCCTCGCCGGCGCTCTTGGCCCACGTGGCCACCCAGAAGTTCGTGGACGGGATGCCGCTGTACCGCCAGGAGGTGGCACTCAAGCGCATTGGGGTCGAGCTTCCGCGCTCCACCCTGGCCTTCTGGATGGTGAAGCTCGGCCACCTGGTCCAGCCCCTGGTGAACCTCTTACACGACGATCTCCTGGCCACGGGCTTCGTGCAGTGCGACGAGACGCGCTTCCAGGTGCTGAAGGAGCCGGGACGAAAGGCCACGAGCCTCTCCTACCTCTGGGTCCTGCGCGCGGGGGGCCGGGGCCAGCCGGGCGTCATCTACCACGACGACCCCTCCCGGGAGGGCGAGGTGGCCGAGCGCCTCCTCGAAGGCTTCCAGGGCTATCTCCAGACGGACGGCTATGCCGGCTACCACACGATCGGGAGCCAGAAGGGCATCGTGCACGTCGGCTGCTTCGCCCATGCGCGGCGCAAGTTCCACGAGGCGCTGAAGGCGCAGGGCGGCGGAAAGAAGGCCAAGCGGGTCAAGGGCTCGAAGGCTCAGCAGGGCTTCGACTGGATCCGCGCGCTCTATGCCGTGGAGAAGAAGCTCCGCGACGCAACGCCGCAAGAGCGCTACCACGCGCGCCTCGAGCAAACCAAGCCAATCCTGGACGAGATGCGCGTGTGGCTCGACGCCTCGCTCGGCTCAGTCGCGCCCCAGAGCCTCACCGGCAAGGCACTGACCTACCTGGACAACCAGTGGCCCAAGCTCGTGCGCGTCCTCGAAGACGGGCGCCTCCCGCTCGATACCAACGATGTCGAGAACTCGATCCGGCCTTTCGTCGTCGGCAGGAAAGCCTGGCTCTTCGCCGATACCGTGGCCGGCGCCGAGGCCAGCGCCAACCTCTACAGCCTGGTCGAGACCGCCAAGGCCAACGGCATCGAGCCCTTCGCCTACCTCCGCCACCTCTTCACGGCGCTTCCCAAGGCCACCCGCCTCGACGATTTCGAGGCGCTGCTGCCCTCCCGACTCGACCGGAGCCTGCTCAACCTCGATTGATCTCGGGGCGGTGGACGTGCTTCATCCACCGCTTACGTTCGTTCTACACGGAAACGAGCTTCTTCGACTCGTTTGGCCGGCCCCTTTTCTCGTACGATTCGGTGGCGCCCGTCGAACTGAGTGGTCTTCAGTTCGGCTACGACGAGTACGGCTATCAGCGTCAAATCGTCGACGTCGCGACCGCGGACGAAGTCCTCTACATCGAGGATTTCGAC